>JBBSKG010000026.1:0-24443 GCA_038256565.1 Acidimicrobiales bacterium
AGAGTTGCCATCTTCAACCCAAGCAACCTCGTCGTCACTTAACTCGCCAAGTGAACGAAGGTCATCGAGCAAACCACTTGCTAGTTGCACCAATCGATCTCGTCGCGACCCTGACTCGGTTGAACCACCTACATCAAGCGAACGAGCAGCAGAGAGCACTTCTGATACTGCTTCGCTGCAACTCAATAGAACCGTCGCCAAAAGTTGGCCCTGGGGGTCAACGCGCTGTCCCGCTACTGTTCCCAATGCTTCGCGAAGCCGATCGCTAGCTCGTGCCAAAGCCGTTGCGCCCGGGTGGTCGGCAGTAAACAGGGCACGCAAGCCTCCAAGTACGTGATCGAGACGGCCTGGCCCCAAACGAAGCCCCAAGGTGTCGGCGGCAATGTCTTCTAATGCATGAGCTTCGTCGATTACCACCACGTCATGGATGGGCAACACGGAGCCGCCGCTTGCAAGATCGAGTCCAAACAAATGCGTGTTTACAACCACGACATCGGCATCTTCTGCATCGGCTCTCGCTTTCTCAGCAAAACATCCCTCAGCAAATGAGCAACGTTTTGCCCCCGGGCATTCCCCCACCCCAACCGATACTTGTCCCCACTCCCGATCACTCAGTGCCAACGGCGCATCAGAGCGATCGCCGCTCACGGTGCTTTGGGACCATGACACCACCTCATCGAGTCGCCCTCCGGCCAAGGGTTGATCACCAAAACCTTCTCCCCCTGCAAAAACTCCCTGCCCCGCACCTTGTTCAACGCCGGCAAGAGCCGCCTTGCACAAATAATTTGAACGACCCTTTAACAACACCGCTTTAAATGAGATTCCTAGGCTGCGTTCGAGCAAAGGAATGTCGTGATCAATGAGTTGTTCTTGCAAAGCCTTTGTGGCAGTTGCGACCAAAACGTGACGTTTCGCCAAAATGGCAGGAACAAGATAACCCAATGACTTGCCGGTTCCCGTGCCCGCTTGGACAACGAGATGGCGACCTTCCGTAATGGCAGATGCAACGGCTTCAGCCATTGCTTGTTGGCCCGGACGATCCCGACCGCCCGGCAATGCGCTTGTCACCCGTTTGAGCCCCTCGAGCACGAGAGAAGCAAAGGCAATTTCTTCACCCATAGCTATTTGTCACCACTCAAATACCCTCTTTTAAGCTGTATCGCTAAAACCGATAGCACCTATCACCACAATTCATTGGATTGATTGACGTTTAGGTTAAATAATGATGAACGTTGCCTTCATATCAAGAGGCACAAACCACCCCCCTCGCCCAGCCTTTACAGGCCCTCATTCAGGACGGTGCCCCATGGCCGATGTTCTCTACATTTCACATCGTTGGACCCAGCAAGACTGGATGTCGAAAGTCGGCTGTAGTGGTCAGACCGAACATTTCTTCCCCCCCCACGGCGAGCAGGCCGACGCCCGTGAAAAGCGTGAGGCTGTTGCTAATGCCATCTGCCAGGCCTGCGAAGTGAAGAATGACTGTCGTGACTATGCCCGTGAAAATCGCGAGCAGGGTTTCTGGGGTGGAGAGAACGACGATCAACGCATGGAAATGCGTCGCAAAGCTCGTGCCCGTTCAATGCTGACCCCTTCCATTCGCATCGATGACATTGCTCTCGAGGCCTAAGCGGTTCACTGTCTTTATCAAACTACTTAGGACCTGAACTGCGACGAGTAATACTGCGATAAACACTTCTGACAAGCCAGCCAGCTAGACCGGCTAGAACGAGGTAACCCACGGGTGCTAACCAGCCATCGACTCGTTCCCAGTTGTCGCCCAATGACCACCCTGCGCCGATGAAGAGTCCATTCCATACACCGCTGCCAACAGTCGTATAGACCACAAACCTCCCGATTGGCATACGTTCAATGCCAGCTGGCACCGACACCAGGCTGCGAATTAGGGGTACGCAACGGCCGAACAGCACAATCTTTCCGCCGTGGCGAACGAAGAACTGGTGTCCTCGTTCAAGGTCGTTCTGGCTCATTAAGACAAACCAACGCTTCGCAGACATCTGATGAAGTCGGTCGTAACCAACTATTGCACCCGCCCCATAAAGCACGACTGCCCCAAAGAGCGCCCCAAGGGTGGCCATAACCCACGCTGCGATTACGTTCATGTCGCCTTGCTTGGCCGTAAAGCCAGCCAACGGCAAGATCACTTCAGAGGGAATAGGAGGAAAGAGATTCTCAAGCGCGATGAGAGCCCCGACCCCAATTGCACCCACGCTGTCGATGACGTCGATGACCCAGTTGGTAATGCCAGTGCTCATCTCTCGAACCTAGCTGGACGTGCCCTCGCCCTCAGCATCAGGGTTCCCCAGTAAGAATTTCTAGTCAGGTTGGGTAGCGGTAAAACGGATGACATCAGAAGCAAGACGATCGAGAGAGCCTGCTAAATCACCAAGGTCATCGAGTGACCAAGTTGATAAAAGTTTTGCAAGACCGATTCTACGAGCCTGGCGAACTCGCTCTAGTGCCTCTTCACCCTTAATCGTCACGTCAAGAATGGTTGAACGTCCGTCGGTGGGGTCGGGTCTGCGGTCGATAAGTCCGTCTCGTTCAAGCTGTGCGACATGACGGCTGACCGTTGAAATATCGAGGCCCAAGTTTTCGGCCAAATCAGACAACCGCATCGCCCCGACATCACCGAGTCGACTAACAACGATATAAGCCGCTCGTTCGAGGTTCATACCAGTCGCTTGCATCAAACGGTCGTGCATACGCGGAAGGTTGCCACGACCCAAAAGGGTGGTGAGCGCTTGTTCAATCTGGGTTAAAGCGTCGGTGCTAATACTCATTGGGTAAAAAGCCCATCATCTCTTGGTCTAAGAAACCGTGTACAAGTGTTGCCTCACCATAGGTCGCGAGGGGAATATAACGCCAAGACAAACAGTTGTCCGCTTAGGACGTCCGATCAGAAAGTGGCCGCCATTAAAACAACTATTTCTTGGCTGCCCCAAGTTTGCGGATAACGCCCTTGACCTCTTGGCCATTGGTAACCGTGCGAGGCGACAACACGACTTGGGCACCAGCCTTTAAGCCCGTCACCGCTGTAACCACACCATCTGACCCAATGATTTGAACCTTATTGGCCTTGGCTTTGCCGTTCTCAACCACGTACAAGAAACTTGCCGCTTCATCGTCACGAACGATCGCTGCATCTCGCACCAAGGTTGCTGGCCCGATTTTGTTCAAGTTGATCTTGATCTGAGCAACCATGCCGCCCAACAGCCCAGCCATCTGACTTGCGTCGGCTGGCTCTAACGTGACCTCTGCCTCAAAGCGAGGAGTGTTCCCCGAAGAAGTGCCATTAGGGGTCACGAAGGTAAGAGTGCCGGGAATCGTGCGACCCAAGGCATCAAGTCGTATTTCTGCAGGTGCGCCAGTTGCCAACTTGATTACCTGTGCTTCTTCAAAGTCAGCAACAGCAAGAAAGCCGCCCATGTCATAGACCGTGAAGAGTCCTTCTCCAAGACCCACGCTTGTCCCTACTGAGAAACGCTTGCGACTTGTACCGCCGCCGCCAAGCGCACCAAGATCGCCTAGCCCCATGGGCAGAGCGCCACCGACAAGGCCGCTAATGGCATCTAGGGGGTTAGAACCGTTAGCCCCGCCACTGTCACCCAGCACTACGGTGCCTGCCGCAGGGGCCTTGACCAATAGATCGTTCTTGGCCTGTTGGGCAACCAGTGCAGTGGTGCCAGTCGCGTTGCTCAATGTGCACGCCAAACCTTGTGCCGCATCAGCCACGGGCTGGACCCCAGGCGCTGCGGCGGTAACTCCAAGCACCGAAGTAGCGAGACCGCCAAGTGCCTGGGTGAATTGATCGCGAAGTGGGTCGAGCGACTGGCCTAGTCCCTGCAGGCCTGCCATTGACGTCTTAGCCAACTCGAGTTGGAAGGTGACGGCTTGGTCGACCAGCTTGCCGATCTCTCCACCAAGCCCATCACGCACAGAGGCAGTCAGTTGTTCAGCAATGGCTTTGGTGAAGGTTGCGCCTAAGGCTTCTGCCAGCCTGGTAGCAATCGTGTTAGCGAACTCGTTCGATGCACTTTCACCAATGAGATCGGTAATGATCGCACCAATCTCGGCCGTCAGTGCATCGTTGAAAGCTTTAGTAATGGTCTGGTCGAGCTGGGGACCAAGCGCCTTATTTAAGTTGTCAATCAACCCGGTCTTCAACTGTTGACGCAATGCTTCAGGGTCAAAATTGCCAGGGCCCGTCCCAGTAAGACCCGGGGGAACCAAACCCGCCAGAGTCCCTTGAGCCTGATCGGCAATTGCCATCAGCGCACTGAGCGAGCCACCAAGAGATGCAATCGTATTGCCGAGTCCGTTGGTAGTGCTTATGCCTGCGACAGACACACCTGATGAACACTGTTTCGCAGCGTCGGCAGCCGATGACTTTGACTGTGCCAACAAACCTTCGACCACAGGCGAATCAAGCCGCATGATTTGTTGCCCGGCCTCAACCTGATCGCCATTGCGAACAAAGAGCTCAGCCACTTTCCCTGGCGAAGACGCTGTTAACGGCCAGGACTGCTTTGCGCTCAGACGCCCCGTAGCCAAAACCGATTCGTCAATCGTGCCAGTGACCGACTGGGCAATTGGTACCTCGGCTGGACCTTTGCTTGAACACGCCGAGGTCAATAGCACAAGTGCTATTGACAGACTTATCCCTTGCTTGCCCCAAGCAGCGCGCATGTAGCTAGAGTACGTTCTCCAGCCAATACATCCAAAAGCCAGCTGGGAAGTAGGGCCGGGGCATACTGTCGACAACCCCCAGCGCATTGGTACATGGAGACCTACATGACCGCACCAACCGCCGATAAGCCACGCCCAATACGAACACCTTTAGTAGCCGCTGACCCCGCTACCGCTTGGAGGATGGCAAACCTAGTAACTCGCCAAACAAGTGGTGCCATCTTGGCGCTTGATTCGGTGTGGAAAATCTATGGTGGTGGAGAACATCAAGTTGACGCTGTTAGAAACGTCTCGTTTGAAGTAGCACAGGGCGATTACGTTGCCATCACAGGCCCGTCAGGTTCTGGTAAGTCAACATTGCTGCAGATCATTGGCCTACTAGATCGTCCCACCAAGGGGGGCGTTTTATATCAGGGCCAAGATGTATCTGACCTCACAGATGCGCATCTCTCTGCGGTGCGCAACCGTGAAGTCGGTTTTGTCTTTCAAGCCTTTCATCTGTTGCCCCGTGCAACGGCAATGGCAAATGTCGAGTTACCCTTGCTCTACCGAGGGGTGCCTCGCCGTGAGCGTGAACGCCTTGCCCTCGAAGCACTCGAGACAGTTGGTCTGGGCGACCGTGCGACGCATCGACCAAACGAACTATCAGGCGGACAACGTCAGCGAGTAGCGATTGCTCGAGCGCTAGCGGCCAACCCTGCGCTCTTGTTGGCTGACGAACCAACAGGCAACCTTGACTCCAAGTCGAGCCGAGATGTCATGAGTCTGCTGACCACGCTCAATAAAGACCTCGGTGTCGCCATCGTGTTGATCACCCATGAGGCCGATGTCGCTGCACACGCGAGTAGAGAACTGCGCATGCTCGATGGAGAGTTGAGTGAAGTTCCTTCAGAAGAACGCGTCCCTTCTTCTTTGCTTACAACTGCGCCTGCAATTGAAATTGCAACCTCGACCTCGACCGCTAATAAACAAACACCATCAACTGTCTCGATTACCCCTGTCACGGCACCCGAGCGTGAGGACCTGACAAAAGCGAAGTCAGTTCTGTTGACTCGCGACCTTATGTATCTGGGCTTCGGCGCACTGCGTGCCAACCGAATGCGTTCGATACTTACAAGTCTGGGGGTGATCATCGGCGTGGCCTCAGTAGTCATCCTCATTGCCGTGGGTACCGGAGCGCGCAACGCCATAACCTCTGGCATCGAGAGCTTGGGCTCCAACCAGGTGCTCGTCTTTCCTGGAAGTGTTGACGTCTTTGGCTCGGGAGGGCTTCCTCCGGCCTCACCACTTCGAGAAAAAGATCTTGAAGAACTCGCACAAAGACTTGGACCTGAAGCGGTCATCACCGGCACGATGCAAGCAGGGGGTCGAGCAAGTGCAGGACCCAACCGCCATTTCGTCAATATCACCGGCACGACCGCCACCTATCTTGATGTCCAAGACAATGAGCCACTTATCGGAAGCTTTTTCAGCCAAGCCGATGTGCAAGGCCGCAAACGCGTAATGGTCCTTGGTTCCTCAGCTGCAAACGGTTTGTTCCCGGACGGCGAAGCGGTTGGAAGGACCGTGACCCTACAAGGTGCTGATTTTCGAATCGTTGGATTAATGGATGAGACCAAAGGCGGCCTATCTATTGGGTTTGATCCAGACAACTTTGTCTACATGCCGCTGACTACTTTTGAAGATGTCACGGGTCGCAAAGGTTTAGATCTCATGCAGGTAAAGGCGCCTAATGCCCGACAAGTTGATGAGTCATCAGCGATCATGAAGGAATATCTAGAAGATACTTACCCCGACGATGAGCTGACGGTACTCAGCCAAGATGAAATACTCGGGCTAGTAGGACAATTCCTCGACATTTTCACCTTCTTTCTAGCTGGCATTGCGGCGGTATCTCTCGTCGTAGGTGGCATTGGGATCATGAACGTCACCTTGGTATCGGTAACGGAACGTACTCGTGAGATAGGTGTGCGCCGAGCTATAGGTGCCCGCTCTCGCCACGTCCTAGCGCAGTTCTTATTAGAAGCGGTTGTGACCTCATTCGTCGGAGGTGCAATCGGATTAAGCCTCGCTATCGTTGGAGCCCGAGTGGTGGCCGTCTTCTCGCCCGTACCTGCGGTCGTAACCCTCTGGGCTGTGGGTTTGGCCCTGCTCGTTTCAATCGGCGTAGGAATCTTCTTTGGTGTCTGGCCCGCACGCCGAGCCGCCCTACTTGACCCCGTCGAGGCGCTGCGCCACGAGTAACCAGGCCACGAGTAAAAGTCCGAAGTGTGACTTATTGACACTCCAGTAAGGACCTTCGCCCCTCCTCTCGTGTATTCCCAAACTGGACAATGGAATAGATAAGAAGGAGATAGCGGACAGCGTCCGCCTGATTAGTGGCGAGGAATCATGAAGGTATTGATGGTTGAGAACAACAGCGAGTCTGCGCATAGCGTCGCCGAACTACTCAAGTCCAGCGGCCATAGCGTTTACTCGTGTCACGATGCGAGTGAAATTGGAGGTATTGGTGCCTGTGTTGCCTTACAATACCAACAATGCCCCATGAACCTAGCTCCCATGGATCTGTTCCTTGACGTTCGATCGCCTGACGGAACTCACTCAGGTATCGAGGCGCTCCTGATGGAGGAAGGCGTCTTGTGTGCTGCTCGACGCAAGATTCCTGTCGTAATCGCTGGTGAAATTGATAACCAACCCTTCAAGCGCTGGGCGGCGATTGAGCACCCTGGACTTCCAAGCGTGGCCGCACTAGAAGACGTGGCCTCTGCTCCGTTACCAGATCATTCGGCAGTAGCCACCGCTGCCTTGCGCTCTATTCTGCGAGCCCACGGAATAACCGTCGATAAGGCAGAAGCTGAGGTTCGTCGACGAGATGGAGGCATCTTGCTTCACATCGATTTCAGCCCCTCGACCGATGCGTCTGCGGCTCAAGCAGTCGCCATCAAGGTGGGACAGGCAGTACGCCAGATTGACCCTTGGGCACCCTCACTCGACATAACCCTTAGTAGTTCGTCAAGCTGACATTGCTATGACCGGGAGGCTGGTATCTTCGGTCGGCTTGGCGACACCTGTGTCGCTCTTTCCCGACCGAACCTATGAGGCGATAGTTTTCGACTGGGATGGAACCGCTGTTACTAGTCGTGAAGCCAATGCTGAGCCTGTGCGTCAGAGGGTCGAGGCGTTGTGTCGAGCGGGTGTTGACGTTGTTGTGGTCAGTGGCACTCATCTCGGCAATATCGATGGCCAACTGAACGCGCGACCTCAAGGACCTGGCCGCCTTTTTCTGTGCCTCAACCGAGGGTCACAGGTGGCTCTCGTCGACGCTAATGGTCCAAGGTTCGTCTGGGAACGTCACGCTTCAAGTGATGAAGATGGCGCTCTTGACCGCGCTGCGACACTTACCGTTAAAGGGCTTCGCGCCCATGGGCTCACGTCAAAGATCGTTTCACAACGCTTGAATCGTCGAAAGATTGACATCATCCCTGAGCCGCCCTGGGAGAATCCGCCGAAAGCTCAAATCAACGAACTCTTGAAGGCCGTTACAGCAAGGTTGTCTTCTCATGGTCTCGCAGGACTCGACTCTGCAGTTGCTGTGGCCTTCGCTGCTGCCGTCGAGGCAGGGCTCGATGATCCCCGAATCACCACTGATGCAAAACACCTGGAAATTGGTCTCACCGACAAATCGGACTCCTTGCATTATGTGCTGAGCGATCTTGGACATCGAGGTATCGGACCTGGTCTCGTTCTCATTGTCGGCGATGAGCTGGGTTCGCTAGGTGGAGTAAGAGGCAGCGACGCAGCCATGTTGATCGCCGAGTCCGCACGGACAACCGTGATTTCGGTTGGAGTCGAACCTGAAGGCGTTCCCGAAGCTGTCATCCATTTGCCCGGGGGGCCCGAAATCTTTCTCTCCCTTCTCGATAATCAAATTGCACGTAGGGCAGTGCGTCGCGTCCCCTCTATCGACCTTGACCCGAGTTGGATGTTGGCATGGAGCAAAACTGAACCCAAACTCGAACGAGTACGCGAAAGCCTCTTTACCGTGTCGAACGGCCGTATTGGCACCCGCGGCTACCGAGAAGAAGATGGCGCAACCACCAACCCCATGGTGATCGCAAGTGGTATCTATGAAAACCGAGACGGCATGGAGGGCTATTTAATTGGGCCACGATGGGGCGATCTTGAAATTGAAAATACAGAAGATCCCGACACCTGGGTATTAGACCTACACACCGGAGTATTAATGCGAACCCGTGCCTCGTCGCTAGACACGAGGATTGATTTTCGCTCGATCCGCTTTGCCTCATTAACGCATCCAGGAACAATGGCCCTAAGAGCTGAGGGCGGCCCTGACGAACTCAGAGCTGGCTTGTCACTGATAACCCCTAAGAACGACAGGGTCACTCACGGAACATTCGGCCATGTCTATTGGGCATCGTGTGAATCCAGTCAAGGTGGTGGAATTACCGCTGCAGCAAACACCACAACCCACACGACAACCACTACTCGTCTAATCCAACGTATCGCTCATTTCCACGCTGACCCTCAGATCATCCCCGACCCCGAGATTGTTAGTGATCATTTAACAAACGACATGGCCCTAGGTTTTGACTCGCTCTTAACCCAACATCGACAAGCCTGGGCAAATCGTTGGGCCGATGCCGAAGTAAGCATTGCTAATGACCCAGAGGCGGAATTAGCAGTTCGTTTCGCCCTCTTTCATCTAATGTCCAATGTTGCCGACCAGGGCTCTGTTGGGGTAGGTGCTCGAGGGCTCAGCGGTTCTGCATATGCAGGACACGTTTTTTGGGATGCAGAAGTATTTATTCTTCCTTTTCTGGCTGCCACGCATGCTCCAGCGGCAGAAGCAATGCTGAACTACCGCCTTGATCGACTTGAAACAGCCCTCAATAACGCTGCCACGAACGGTTACTTAGGTGCCCGCTTCCCCTGGGAATCAGCACGTACGGGAGAGGACGTAACTCCACGGTCAGCTCGCGATGCACACGGTAAAGAGGTCGCCATTCTCACTGGTCAAGCTGAAGAGCACATCGTTTCCGACATCGCATGGGCCACTTGGCACACTGCCGCATGGACAGGCGATTATGACTTCCTCCATGGCCCTGGTCGCTCTCTGTTAATTGAAACTGCTCGCTACTGGGCATCTCGGGTGGAACGAGATGGCGATGGCAGCGCCCATCTGAGAGGGGTGATTGGCCCCGATGAATACCATGAACTCGTCGACGACAACGCCTTTACCAACGTGATGGCTAAGTGGAACTTGCGCCAAGCAGCCCGGCTTGTCGAAGACATCATCGCTCGTAATGAACCTGTCGAGGTCGCCCCAGTAGAGATAACAAGTTGGCGAGAGGTCGCCGATGCTCTCGTCGATGGCTATGACCCCGAAACCGGTATATATGAGCAATTCAAGGACTTTGCCTCACTAGAGCCGCTAATAATCAATGAGTTGGCCTCACCCCCTGTGGCAGCAGACATTCTTCTCGGACACGACCGCGTGGCTGGGTCCCAAGTAATCAAGCAGGCCGATGTCCTCATGCTTCATCACCTTGTCCCCGAGGCATGCGAACCCGGTTCCCTACGCCCCAACCTGGACTATTACGGACCACGTACGGCACATGGCAGCTCGCTCTCTCCTGCTATTCATGCAGGACTTTTAGCGCGAGCAGGCCAGGCGAACGAAGCTCTTGAGTACTTTCGTTTGGCCTGTCGCATCGACCTCGATGACCTCACCGAAACCACTGCCGGTGGTCTGCACATGGCCTGCCTAGGGGGCATATGGCAAGCTCTTGCGTACGGTTTTGTTGGATTGTGGCCCGACCCCGATGGCTTAACCATTAACCCACACCTTCCCGATGCTTGGCAGAACGTCAGCATCACAGTGGTTTTTAGAGGCACACGGGTCACCATCAAGGTTGAAGCGGATGACATCGCCATAACCCCCTTTGGCAATATCGAAATCATCTTCAAGGGACAGACCGCTATAACTGTTAGGCCCCCAGGTATGCATTTCACTCGCACTGCAAAGGGATGGGCGAAGACGACGTCGTGAGGAAGGAACCGTCATGAAAATCATTGCAGCGATCGACGACAGTCCAGTCGCACAACCCGTACTCGACACAGCCATCGTGATCGGTGAACTCCTAGGCCTCGGAGTTGAAGCGGTCCATGTGACCAATCAAGGTGGGCAAAGTGCTTACGGTGCAGCCAGGGCCGCTGGTCTTCCAATGCGAAAACTGACCGGAAACCCGATCGATGCTTTGGCCGATGCTCTCGACGACCCGGACGTCTCGATTGGTGTCATCGGAGCGCGAGGCCATACAGGTGGTCCCCATCCCGCTGGTCACGCGACCCTCGCAATGGCACAACGAACGGGCACTCCTCTCGTGATAGTTCCACCTGAGCTATGTCGTCCGTCTTCTCAACGCATAAACCGTTTGCTGGTTCCACTCGATGGCACTCCTAATACTGCTGCAGCCATACGCGAGGTTGTATCTGGATTCTCAGATGCCGGAGTCGAAGTTATTGCCCTTCACGTCTTTACTCGTGAGACAGTTCCGCGGTTCATCGACCAAACCCAACATGGCCTCGATGCCTGGGCAGAAGAATTCACCGCCCGCCAAGAACTCGGGTACTGGCCCAAACTCGTAACCCGGGCTGGCTCTCCTGGCCAAGCTGTCATCAGCCTCGCCATCGCCGAAGATGCCGACCTAATCGTAATTGGATGGTCGCAAAACCTTTCACCAGGTCGGGCTCAGGTCGTATCCGAAGTCTTGGCACAGACATGTGTGCCCGTACTGTTAGTTCCTGTCAGTACCCAACACGTTGTCGACAGTAATAACCTGTCAACACCAGCGAGAGCGTGAATCATCCGAAGCTCGGCAGAGATAAGTCCAGCCGCCTATTGGCGGGCGCTCTTAAGACTCAAGATGTGGAGCACGAGAAGAAAGACGAGCGGCATAAACCGCTGCCTCGGTACGGCGTTGCATACCCAATTTCGCCAACAGGTTCGAAACGTAATTCTTTACCGTCTTCTCAGCGAGGAACATGCGCTCGGCAATCTGGCGGTTAGTTAATCCCTCGACCAACAAGTCAAGAATCCGACGTTCTTGGTCAGTGAGGTGGTCAAGTTGCGACGCTTCTTCTTGTCCATGGCGAATGCGCTCCATCACGCGCCCCGTAACTGCTGGGTCGAGAAGCGATTCCCCACGCGAAACTTTGCGAATAGCATCAATAAGATCATTGCCCTTGATCTGTTTCAATACATACCCAGCCGCCCCTGCAACGATGGCGCTGAACAACGCTTCGTCATCGGCGAAAGAGGTCAGCATGAGACATTGCAACTCAGGCATTCGCTCACGTAAAGCACGACACACCTCAACACCGCTGCCATCTGGAAGGCGGACATCCAAAACAGCAACATCAGGCCTGACTGCTGGCACTCGATTCAACGCTTCCTCAGCAGTACCAGCCTCTCCTACCACAACCATGTTTTCTTCGGACTCGATCAGCTCACGCAGACCCCGACGGACTATCTCATGGTCGTCGAGGAGAAACACACGAACCTCAGAGATTTCATCGTTGGCATCTTCTATCTGCTCATCAGGAACGACCATGCTCTCCATCTTGACTCATGGTCGACAAAAACCGGGGCTTTGCTCCGTCGCCGTGAGGCTGCTCCGTCGATGGAACCAAGCGTCGACCAGAGACCCTCTCGGTGCCAATTCGAATAAAGCGAGTCTGTTCGACGCCCGACGCCCAAGGATCAAGTTCGAGTTTACGAGCAGCAGCCAAATCAGCAGCGGCCAAAACCTCCGTCGCAATCCCTACCACCATCACGCTCCAACCCGTATAACGATCGTAATCAAACTCATCGGCCTCAAAAGCCACGATGGTGTTTGTGACAGCGGCAGCAAGCTTCATGCCGGTACCAGTGCGAAACACAATGTCGTCGCCCAGCATGGCGAAATTCACAGGCAAGATCGCTGGCAATGCGCCCATCGACACCCCCACCCGTCCGACCGAAGACCGCGCCAACAGACCCAGGCACTCCTGGTGGGTCAACATCTCGAGCCCATTACGATCGAGACGTACACCCCCCTTGCCACTTATGGTCTCTTGTGCACTACTCACCAAGGGTTGGCTCCTGAACGGTCCTTGCGAGTATCCCCTAGATCGCATCATGGACGATAAGGTCAAAGGTCCCTATAGGCAGGGACCTCCTTCCTCAGTTTCCTCCTTACACAACCTCTTGGCATCAGGGATGGTCGGTCAACACTCAGAGGAACGCGCGGCCATTATCGAAACGCACGCATCGATTGTGTTGTTCTTAGGCGACAGGACTTACAAGATTAAGAAACCCGTTGAATTCGGATTTCTAGACTTTCGGACAAGAGAAGCTCGCGAAGCCGTGTGTCACAAAGAAGTTCAGCTCAACCGGCGACTGGCACCTGATGTCTACCTGGGTGTAGTCGATCTAGTTGGTCCAGATGGACAAGTTTGCGATCACCTCGTGGTCATGCGTCGCATGCCAAGCGAACGACGACTTTCAACACTCGTAACCACCGGCCAAGACGTAAGTGGCGAGTTGCACTCCATTGCCCAACAACTAGCCGCCTTTCATGTCACCGCAGCGACCTCCGAAGAGATCTCCCATGCGGGAAATGTTGCAAGCCTTCGTCATAACTGGAAGATCAACAGTGATCAGCTCAAAACCTTTTCCTCACCAACGAGTGCCCGTCCACGTATTCTCGAACCGACGCTGATTGAACGAACGACCTCACTCGCCGAGCGCTATCTTGACGGGCGCTCCCCCTTGTTCGCCCAGCGCATCGCCGAGGGCAAGATTCGAGATGGACACGGTGACGTGTTGGCCGATGACATCTTCTGCCTTCCTGACGGCCCTCGGATTCTTGATTGCATCGAGTTCGACGATCATCTGCGTTATGGCGACGTACTTGGCGACGTGGCCTTTTTGGCAATGGACCTCGAACGTCTGGGCACACCCGAGTTAGGCGATTACTTACTCCACCGGTACCAGGAACTGGCCAATGAGACGCACCCCTCGACACTCGCTCATTTCTTGATCGCCTACCGCGCACAAGTTCGAGCGAAAGTAGCCTGCCTGCGCGTCCACCAAGGTGACCCTGGCGCTGCACTCGAAGCCAACCAACTGTTGAATATGACACTCGATCATCTTGAACGGTGCCAATTGAAAATAATTTTGGTCGGTGGTCTACCCGGCACGGGTAAGTCAACCCTTGCTCAGGTATTGGCGACTGAGCGTGCATGGGCCCTTATTCGTTCTGACGAAGTACGTAAAGAACTTGTCGGACTAGCTCCTACATCGCGAGTGGGTGCAGGGGATGGTTTTAAACAAGGCATCTATGACCCGGCTATTACCGATGCCACCTATGGCGAGTTGTTAGCCCGCGCCAAGTCGTCTCTCGAATTGGGCCAGTCAGTCGTGCTCGATGCCAGTTGGATCGACCCCCGCTTTCGAACTGCTGCAGCAGAACTTGGTGAAAGTACGAGTAGCGATCTCATCGAACTCTGTTGTGAAGCCCCTCTCGATGTGACCCTAGCTAGAATCACCGCTCGCGCAGCTCGCGACGATGATGCTTCTGATGCCACGGCCAATGTTGCCAGAGAGCTTCGCTCCAATCTTCCACCTTGGCCGAATGCCACGATCATCGACACCACCAAGAACCTTGATCACGCGCTTGCCCAAGCTAGAGCTGGGACTGCTGCACGATTAGGTGACAGGTTGGTTTAGGCCGCCTGCGTGGCGGGTGGGGTCATGATGGACTCATACTCGATGGGAGTCAATCGGCCGAGGCTGGCTTGGCGGCGGCGTCGTGGTCGTCGTCGACGGTGTCTGGCCATCCACGAACACCAGGACCGGTACGGTTGTCAGTCCGTTCTGATGCCGAGGGGGTCGTGCTTGGCGGCAGCCGCCCACGCGTCGTCGATGGCAACGACGGTGCGACCGGCCCGGTCGAGCAGCGACGCCGCGATCGAGGCCCGGTATCCCGATGCACAGTGGACCCACACCTCGCCGTCGGGGACCTCGTCGAAGCGAGCTTCGAGATCATGGAGGGGGATGTGCACGGCGCCGTCGATCCGGCCCTCTGCCCACTCGTCGTCGCGGCGAACGTCGAGCACCACCACCCCTGCTTCGTCGCGGGCGTCGGCCAAGTCGGCGAAGGTGGCGGTACGGTAGGAGCACACATCGCCGCCCGCTGCCCAGGTGTCGATGCCGCCTTCGGCTGCGCCGCCGGGACGGTCGATGCCGATGCGGACCATCTGGCGTTGGGCCTCGGCGACCTGGTCTGTGGTGTCGCCCACCAGGGTCACCGGTGTCCCCCACCGCAGCACCCAGCCCAGGTAGGTGGCGAAGGAGTCGCCCACCTCCACGTTGACGGTGCCGACCAGATGGCCGCTGGCGAAGGCGGAGCGAGAGCGGAGGTCGACGACCCATTCCCCGGCGTGGATGCGGCGGCGAATCTCGACCGGGTCCACCGGTTCGGGTGCCGACAGGTCGACATCCGCGGGTCCGGCCCGGTTGATGGACCCTATGTGGGCGTAGTAGCGGGGGTAGGAGGTCAGGCCGCTCAGCAATTTCTCGACGAAGGTGTCCTCGTCATCGAGGGTAAGCGCCAGGTTCGAGTGGCGCTCCTGGCCGACGGTGCTCGCATTTGCACCGCTCGTCGACGTGGAGGAGCAGAAGCTTCCGAACCCGTGAGTCGGGTGCACGCCAACCTCGCCGGGCAGTTCGTCGGAGAGCCGGCGCACCGAATGGAACTGGGCGCGGGTCAGGTCCTCGGTCGCCTCCGCTCTGATGAGGTCGGTGCGTCCGACGGTGCCGAACAGCATCGACCCGCCCGTGAACGCCGCCACCGGCTGCCCGTCATTCAGTACCACGTAGGAGAGGTGGGTCGGCGTGTGACCCGGCGTGTGCACGGCCCGAACCACCAGCGAGCCGACCGCGAACTCATCGCCATCGGTGGCGCCGGTGCGGTCGTAGGCCACCTCGTCGGCCGCGGCCAGCACATATATGGCGCCAGTTCGGCGGGCGAGCTCAAGGCCCCCGGTGACGTAGTCGTTGTGCACATGCGTCTCGAACACGTACGAGAGACGAACACCCCGGTCGGTCAGGACTGCTTCGACGCGGTCGATGTCGCGCTGGGGGTCGATGACCGCCGCGTCCTCGCCGGAGACGAGGACGTAGCTGCGGTCGCCCAGAGCGGGGGTCTCGATCGTAATGATCTCCATCAGTCCCTATCCGTCAGGCGATAGCGCCGAACGTGGGTGGCGTCGAGCGCGTGTCCAACCGCCCACTCATCGGTCCTCACGGAGATGACGAGGCCGACATCCACCCAACTTGCGCCAAACCGCGTTCGCATCATGTGTGCCCCTTCAGCCGAGGGCAGCGATGAGCTCGTCTTTGCTCATGGTCGAGCGTCCGTCAATGTCGCTGGCCTTAGCCATCTCGTAGAGCTCTGACTTGGTCAGGCTGGCTAGGTCCCCGTCAGCGGTGGAGCGATCCGTAGAGCGAACCACGACAGCGAATGATCCGGTCCCCATGAGACGAGACCCTGCGATGTGGTCGTCACCCAGGATCACTCGGCTGATCGTCCCGCTCTCCGGGTCGAACTCGATGTCGGCGATGCTCCCGAGGGCGAAGCCGTCCTCGGTGATCACCCTCTTGGAAATCGGGTCGCTGGCCCCCTCAACGGCACGCAGCTCGAGATCTGATTTCGGTTCCCGGATCAGGTCGGCATTAACGACCGTGACCGCGTCGGACCCGATGCCACCGGTGTCTGACCAGGACACCACCTGGTTCCCGATGACCATGCCCACGATCGACGACGCGCTGGCATCGACGACCATCGCGTCGACGTGACCAATCGTCTCTGCGGTCGAGATATCGACGACTTCACGTCCAAGTGCATTGCGCCAGCGCATCAGTTGGCCTTTCCGGAGAGCGTCGAGCGGAACTCAGCCACGGCACTACCGAAGCCGGACAAATCGTCACGGATGAAGTCGGTGGCCGCATCAGGAACGATGATCTTCTTGCCCGAGATCGCCAGCGTGTCCAGGAGCGGGATGAAGACGTGGTGGTCGTCTGCGCTACGAGATCCACCGGCCGCTTCGACCTCGAAGCCGACGACCTCGGCGTGACGGCCGGTCGCCACCACCACCTCTACCACCTCGCCCAGGTCGGTGCCGCTCTCGGTCATGATCCGATTCCCGAGGACATCCCCACCGTCACCAAGGCTGTCCTCAGCGTCGTCACTGAGACTTTCGACGTCGGCCACCACCACTGCGTCGGGCCCGAGGCCGTGGACAGCGCTCCACCGGAGCACTTCGCTGGCCGGACTGCCGAGAATGCCGTGCTTGCGCAAGGTGAAGCCGAGGATCTCTCCAGAGGTGGTGTTAAACACGACGTCCTTGATCTCCAACGGAGACTCCCCATCCAGGGTCACCACCGGTCGTCCGATCAGCGTCGTCGCCCGCAACAGACTGGTCACGACTTGGATCCCTTGGAGCCGGTGCTCGTCGACCCGATGACTCCACCCGATCGGCGCTTGCGTTGTAGTGCAACCACCGCCCCGACGATGAGCAGCACGGCGACGAGAACGATGATCATTATCACGATCGGAGTCATGCGTCTACCCTACCCAATGTCAGGAGTGAACCGGCCGATTCTCTCGACGACTTCGGGTACGTAGTCGCGGTAGCCCGAGGGCATGCGCGCTGCGTTGGGTCTGGCGTGTCGCTTGCACCAAACACCCGAGAACCGGCCCGCCTCACCCCATCGCTGATCCGCAGAGAATTCGCCTACTGCGCGCCACCATCGGCACGCCCGCCCAGCCGCCGAAATCCACCAGAGCGGGCCCGGACAACCCAAAAGCACCCGCAGACCGCCACAGACTCGCTATCCGGCGATCAAGAAGACCGCCTGACGGTGCTACCAGGGTTTAATCGTAAGCTAGAGAGGAACTATCCACTCCATAACGGTACCAACCCCATCTCGGGGGCGAATCTCACAAGTGCCTCCCAAGATCTTGGCCCGCTTAGTCATGTTAGCTAGGCCGTTACCTCCCTGGGGGCCCAACCCAGGGAAACCCAGGCCGTCATCCTCGACCCGCAACATAAACTCGGTACTGGCTTCAATAAAAACGTCAACGCGGTCGCTCTGCGCATGGCGAGCCACATTCGAAAGTGCTTCTCGCAGCACAGCCAGTAGGTGTTCGCCCGTTTCCATTGAAACCTGCGTGTCGATCGGTCCCGCCAAATGTAGATGGGGTTCAAAACTCAATGGACCTGCCGCTTCGGCCAACACGCTCATTACCTGGGCCCGCAGGCCCCGGTCTCGATTCGTTGTTGCATGGGGCTGTAGGGCGAAAATGGCTGATCGGATGTCACGAATGGTGACGTCAAGGTCTTCGATCGTCTCTTGGATTCGTTCGGCAACCTTTGGTTCAGCCAAACGTGCCGTGCTCTGAAGAGACATGCCCGAGGCGAAAAGACGTTGGATAACGGTGTCATGAAGATCACGCGCAATTCGTTCACGGTCTTCAAGAACCGCCATCTCTTGTACCTGGTCTTGCAAGCGAACGTTTTCGATGATCACCCCAGCCACCGCTGCCAACGCCACCATCAGCTCTTCGTCACCCTCTGTAAAAGCCCCATCACCTTGTTTTTCTGTCAAATATAGATTTCCAAAAACGCGTCCACGCACCGAAATGGGAACTCCAAGAAACGAATGCATCGGCGGATGGTTAGGAGGAAATCCAAAAGAGTCGGGGTGGCTGGCAAGGTCCGTTACCCGAAGAGGTTTAGGATCAACTATCAAAAGACCCAAAATGCCCTCACCGGTGGGAAGGGAGCCGATCTTTAAGGCATCCTCGGGGTCAATACCAACATGGATGAACTGGTCCAGCTTGCGCTCATCGCTAATTACTCCAAGCGCCCCATAGCGAGCATTAACGAGCGTACAGGCAGCTTCTGTGATGTGACGCAGAACCGCTGGCAGGGCCAGATCGGAAGCAACCAGCAAAACTGCGTCCAGCAAACCGCGGAAACGAGCATCAACTTCTCGTCCATCCATGGAGAAAGCATAGACACGTTCGCTCCAGTCGGTGCAGCAGACTTAACGGCGACGAGCAGCCTCTAAGATAATTTGACGTTCGGCAGCCGCCAAGGTGCGGCGCGTGACGTCTACGGCATCAGGGTTGACCGACACAGAAGTAATCCCAAAGCGCACGAGGCGTTCTGCGAACGCTGGATTGTTCGAGGGGGCTTGACCGCAAAGCGATGATGTAACGCCAGCTCGCGTGCACGCCTCAATAATCTGACGAATCGCATCGAGTACTGCGTCGTCACTTTCATCAAACAACTCGGCACAAACCTCAGAGTCTCGATCAACACCAAGCATGAGTTGCGTGAGATCGTTGGAACCAATAGACACACCGTTAATACCCATGGCCACATACTCGGGGATTCGGTAAACCACCGACGGAACTTCAGCCATGACCCATCGATGCAAACCCCGCTGGCACCCAAGAGCGCTGGCATCGATTGCATCCAAGCAAATTTCTAACTCCCAACGCGTACGCACAAAAGGAATCATCAGGTGCACATTGGGAACTTGCTCGCGAGTGCGGGCCAAAGCTTCAAGCTCCATATCGAAAACTTCAGGGTCACGCACGTAGCGATAACAACCCCGGTAGCCGATCATCGGGTTCTCCTCATGGGGTTCAAAACCATCGCCGCCTTCAAGTTCACGAAACTCGTTGGTGCGAAAATCCATAGTCCTGTAAATCACCGGCCGAGGCTGAAACGCCATGCCCACACGTACCAGGGCAGCTGAAAGGGCAGAAACAAATTGCTCACGACTCCCCTTGGCGAGTGCATAGCGGGGATGCAGACCACCAAGTGCATCAGCGATCATGAACTCAGCTCGCAACAGCCCCACCCCATCGACAGGCAGAGCCGCTACTTCCTCAGCTCGATCGGCAATCGCCAAATTCACATAAAGACGCGTAGCCAGGGACTCATACGGTTGGACGCTCGTGATCAAATTGGACCCCACTCTTGGCAGGGTTACTGCTCCCTTGTTGGTGACTCCCAACGACTCTGTGACATCACCCGAATAGACCATGCCATGGGCCCCGTTCACGGTCACGATCTCACCATTGCGTAAGGTCGTCGTTGCTCCACGAGCACCGACCACAGCTGGTATTCCCAGCTCTCGACTTACGATCGCTGCGTGACAAGTCATACCACCGCCATCGGTAACCAAAGCGACAGCCCGGCGCATGGTAGGTACCCAATCAGGCGATGTCATCGGTGCTACCAGCACCTCGCCAGCCAGCAACGTTTCGGCCTCATCAATCGATCCAAGTACTCGCACCGGTCCAGTCACGACCCCCGGTGATGCCCCCAAACCGTGTATCACTGGCTGGGGTGGTTCTGTCTCGTCCATTTGTACGTTGGACTGTTTGGGTTGCACTGCCAAGTGCTCCAAGGTTGTGATCGGACGGGACTGAACCAGCCACCACCGTTCTTCTTGGTCCACCGCCCATTCCATGTCTTGAGGTACCTGATAGTGGGCTTCTACCTCGATGGCTAATCTAGCTAAGAGCAGAACCTCGTCGTCGCTTAATACCCGCTGCGTTGCCTCCTCGGGGCCGAGTTCGACTCGCTCATCATGGCCACCGGCTCCTCGAATGATCTTGTGGCTCTTGGTGCCTACATGAACCTCACGGAGACAAGGTCCTTTTTTGTCGACCAGATAGGTATCGGGCTGAACCTGGCCTCCAACGACCACTTCACCAAGACCGAAGGCTGCTTCGAGCACCACACACGAACGATCGCCGCTTGCCGGATCAGCCGAAAACATCACCCCCGAACGCTGCGCATTTACCATGCACTGAACAACCACGGCGATCGCAGGCTCAGCAATAACGTGTTGACTGGCCCTGTAAGAAATCACCCGTTGACCATAAGCCGAGGCCCAACAATCACTGATGCGCTTCAACAGCTCATCATCTCCAACCACATTGGTGAACGTTTCGTTCATCCCCGCAAAAGATGTGTCGCCAGCGTCTTCTGACGTAGCCGATGACCGAACGGCAACGGCATTACCGCCAAGCCGGTGGTAAGCCTCAATTATGTCCTTAGCCAAAACTTCAGGCACTCCGGCTTCTCGAATCACAGCCTGTAGACGCGTGGCCGCAGCCGCTAACTCATTCATGTTCGTCGCATCAAGAGCAGCTACCTCGCTCTGCAAGATAGCCCGGACCCCAGCGTCATCCATGGCCTGAAGATAGGCAGGCGCACTGACGACAAACCCTCCGGGAACAGGAAAACCCGCTCGTACCAGCTCGCCGAGATTGGCTCCTTTACCTCCGACGAGAGCCACATCTTCTCGCCCAAGATGCTCAAGGGAGACCACGCCGTTATGCGATTTTGTTTGGGATGACACAAGGCAACGCTAAGTCTGTTTCATTGTCCACCCCAGGGCACGAGGACCACCGATTTTATGGTCTAAAGACCTCAAGTTCGCACTGCTCAGACTCTGTTCAAACCCGAACTTTTCGAGACAGAATACCTCGGTGAGCCAGCATCTCGACCAGTCGGCGTTGGGCGAGGTTCCCTCTCCGACAGGTCTCACGGCTGAAGACAAGCTGCGCATCGCCAAGGCACTTCGCCATCGCGGCCATATCGTGGCAATGACTGGTGACGGGGTCAACGATGGACCAGCTCTACAAGCCGCCGATATTGGTATCGCCATGGGTCGATCGGGCACAGACGTAGCACGCGAGGCGGCCGACCTCGTGTTACTCGACGACGACTTCGGCACCATCTTTGCCGCTGTTAAACAGGGCCGAGCCACATTTGTCAACATCCGTCGATTCCTCACCTACCACCTGACGGACAACGTCGCCGAGCTCACGCCATTCGTTGTATGGGCACTCTCAGGTGGACGATTTCCACTAGCCATCGGCGTGGTGCAGATTCTCTTTCTCGACATAGGTACCGACATGCTTCCAGCCCTAGCACTCGGAGCTGAACCTGCCAGCGGTCACCTTATGCAGCAACCACCATATGGACGGCATTTGCTCGACCGCACGGTGGCCCGACGAGCATTTGGCGTGCTCGGCCCAACCGAAGCCCTAGTCGAGATAAGCGCCTTTGTGGTTACCCTTCTCGTTTCAGGTTGGCGTCCCGGTGACAACTTCCCCACAGGGACACCATTGATGGCTGCATCAGGGGCCGCATTCACAGCCGTGGTACTTGGCCAGTTTGCCAATGCTTTTGCCTGTCGGAGCACTACTCGCCCAGCCTGGTCCATCGGACGACCAACCAATCGCTTGCTGGTTGGTGCAGTACTGGTCGAGCTGTTCATGCTGATGGGCTTTTTGTTCATCGGGCCAATAGCTTCGGTACTTGAACATGCACCCCCAACATATGCCGGTTGGGCCGTTGCCATGTTTGCCATCCCAGCAGTCATTGGTGTCGATGCCATCATCAAGGCATTACATAAAAGCGAGGAACAACTACATGAACATTAAGCGCATTGTGGTGGGTACAGATGGATCAACAAACGCTTCCCTGGCTCTACGGTGGGCCATAGACCTGGCGTTAGCCGTTGACGCGGAGGTTGTGGCCGTGCACTCCATGGGGCTCTTGCTCCACCCTCATCCCGGTGAGACTATCCCCAGCTATGGACACGGTGATGATATTCGCAAGGAGTTCGAGAACGTCTGGTGTGAGCCGTTACACAACTCGGGAGTTCGGAACCAGTCTGTCTTCCTCGAAGGCAACCCTGTTTCGGGACTTCTCCAAACCTCCACAAATATGGATGCCGATCTGATTGTGGTAGGAAGCCGGGGCCATGGTGGCTTTCCCGAACTTCGCCTCGGCAGCACGAGTCATCAGCTTCTCGAACACACTGAACGACCCGTAGTAGTGATCCCTAGTGATTGGGAGTCAGCCAACTAGTTAATCGTTAGCGTGCCTTTCATGCCAGCGTCCTCGTGGCCCGGAATATCACAACGCATTTTGTAGGTGCCAGGCTTCAACTTGGCGAGGTCAAGCTCAGTGCTCTTGCCGCCATCCAACATGGGTGAGACAACACCGTCAACGCTCAGGTTGTGGATCATCGTCCCCTTGTTGACGACATCGATCCTGCTACTTCCTGCCGAAACCTTTACGTCGCCAGGCGTCAGGCTGAACTCCGACAATGTCACTGTCACCCCTTCTGACGTCGACCCTCCTGAACCGCCCGAGGAGCGGCTCTCCTCTACCGCTCTCGCTGCCAGCGCGACGGCAAAGACTGCGGCTACGAAAGCAAAGATGGCTATGAACAACCCTCCCATAGCCACCGTATCGGTATTGAGTCCTGGACGTTTTGGGGTTCCTGGGTCAGCATCGACCGAACGATTACTAGATTGAGAATCAGAGATGGTCATGGGGGCTCCTCTACTTGACGATTAAAACGCTGACCATGCCGAACATGCCTTGAGGGCTTTCGGCGTGAGAAAGAATGTGGCAGTGAAACGCCCACAGACCAGGGTTGTCGGCAACCACGATCGCGTCCCACCGCTCGCCCGGGGCGACGGTGATCGTGTCGCAACGGAAGGGCTGTGGGAGCGGGTAGCCGTCTCGGGCGAAGATCTCGAAGGTGAGCCCATGAAGGTGGATGGGGTGGACCATTTGGCCCTCGTTCATGAACCGGAACCGCACGCGTTCACCGAGCGCTGCCACATAGGGAGCGGTCGCAGGGAACCCCTTGCCATTGATGGTGAATCCACCAAGGGTGTCATTGAGGATGTACAGAAAATCCTTGTCGTAGCCCGGTTCATCCGATCGGTTTGCCGGCTCGACAACAAGGGCACCAAGCATCCCCTTGCCGACCTGCTCGGTGGCGTTGTGATGTGAGTGGTACATGTGACTGCCGAACGGACCCGGCACGAACTCGTACGTGAACTCTTCACCGGGCTTGATCGGCGACTGGGTAACGAAGGGCACGCCGTCCATCTCATTGGGAACACGCTGCCCATGCCAGTGAACCGACGTGCTTTGATCGAGCTCATTGCGCACATGCACCCGCACCGGCTCGCCCTCCACGACGCGAAGCGTCGGGCCCGGCACGATGCCGTTGTACGACATCGCCTTCTCCAGCTTGCCGGGCGTGACTTCCCAATCGACATTTTTGCATGTCAGCTCGAAGACACGCACGCCATCAACCATCTCCCATGCCAAATCGGTAGCCCCAATGCCCTTGGTGATGGGAGATTCGGCGTTCTTCAGGAACAGATCGACGCCCTCTTTGTGCATCGTGTTCATGTCGGCATCAGACCCTGTGTGCCCGCTCCCCATGGCAGGACCACCAGAACCATCTGCGCTTGATGACGCTAAACCAGATTCGCCATCACGCGGCCAGGCCGCTGCAGCGGTCGCAGCCACCATGGCAGCTCCCCCGACGCCACCAGCGAACAGGCCAAGAAACGCTCGCCTGTCGACTCCCGAAACCTCCTCTATTTCTTCAGTGTCTTGATACGTCACGATTGAACCTCACCGATACAATTCATGGTTCAAGTTTCGGCGATAAACCCATCGTCGCCCCAGGGCCAAAGGTGGTGCAGCGTAGTGTCTTTGGTCCCAACGATTTCAGGACACGTCTTTCCGAGGGTTAATCC
>JBBSKG010000027.1:0-24203 GCA_038256565.1 Acidimicrobiales bacterium
GCAGGCCGTCACACCCATGGAACCGGCTGTGTTGTCTCAGCCGCCATCTGCGCCCAACTAGCCCTAGGCATGGACCCCCCAGACGCCTGCGTCGCCGCAAAACACTTCACAGAACACGCCATCATCGCCAGCCTTAACCTAGGCACAGGCATAGGCCCCGTAAACCCAGGCTGGCAAAGGCTAATGGAGTCTTAGGACCCGAGACGGGTCCTAAGGACCTTAGAGGGTCCGGACCGTTTGGTCTCGTAGTCTGGGTGGGTGGCGAACTTTGAACCTGAGTTGGTTATTGATTGCATTGATTGCGGGGGGCCCTGTGGGCTGTTGACGATTGCTCCTGAGTTTGGGTGGCAGCCCGGTGACCTTGTGACTTACAGGTGTCGGGATTGTCTTGATCGGTGGGACCTTCTTATTCCTGGTGACGATATGGCAGGCGGTGATGACGAGGACCCGGTCCCTGATTTCAGGACTTGAATAGGTAGTCGGTTCGGTCGGGGGTCTCAACATCGTCTTCTTCGTCACGACCAAGCAACAGGTCAATTTCTTCGGCTAGCAAAGGATGCGCTTTGAGTTCTATGTCGGCGTCGACCAGATCGAACGCTGCCTCTCTTGCCTTTGTGACCCATTCACGGTCTCTGCGTAAAGATGCGAGGCGCAGGTCATTTCGGCCCTTCTGGCGTGCGCCCATGATTGTTCCTTCACCCCGCAGGTCGAGGTCAACCTCGGCTAGCTCGAAACCATCAGTGGTGCGTTCGAGTGCTGATAGGCGAGCCTCAGATTCGGGTGTTTCGCCCTTGGCTAAGAGGAAGCACCACGATACTGCAGCCCCGCGGCCCACTCTCCCTCGAAGTTGATGGAGCTGTGCAATGCCAAATCGGTCTGCATCGAGAATGACCATGACTGTTGCGTTTGCAACATCCACGCCAACCTCAATGACTGTTGTCGCCACCAACACGTCGAGACGACCTGAGCGAAAGGCTTCCATCGCCTGTTCTTTCTCAACAGATTTCATGCGCCCGTGTAATAGGCCGAGACGCAGCCCAGCTAGCTCGCCAGCTTGTAATTCGGTAAAGGTTTCTTCAGCAGAACGCACCTCGAGCTTGTCTGATTCTTCGATGAGAGGACAGACCACATATGCCTGATGTCCATCAGCGATTTCGTTGCGAACCCGGGCCCAAGTTGCCGCTTCGTCGAGTGGGCCTCGAGCCCATGTGGTGGTAATCGGAGTTCGACCGGGAGGTAATTCGTCGAGCACGCTTACGTCTAGGTCTCCATATACGGTCATCGCCGCTGTTCGTGGAATTGGCGTGGCAGTCATTACCAACACGTCAGGCACTACGTCGCCCTTGTCGCGCAGCGCCGCTCTTTGTTCGACACCAAACCGATGCTGTTCGTCGATTACTGCAACGCCAAGCGATCGAAATGCCACTTTGTTTTCAATAAGGGCATGGGTTCCGACGAGGATGTCAATCTCACCAGCTATAAGAGCCGCTGCGAGCTTGGTGCGCATCGAAGCGGTGGTCCGGTTGGTCAAGACCTCAACTCGAATGGGACGCTCGCCAAAGAGGTTGTTGTCCTTCAAGGTGAGTCCATCAAGAAGCGCTCGAATGCTGAGATGGTGCTGCTCGGCCAACACCTCGGTTGGTGCCATGAGCGCTCCCTGGTGGCCACCTTGAACAGCTGTCAGCAGAGCGCTTAGCGCAACGATCGTCTTTCCTGCGCCTACGTCGCCTTGTAGCAGGCGATGCATTGGGGTGATTTTTGCTAGATCTGTGGTGATTTCGGAAATAACACGCTGCTGAGCACCGGTTAAGGGGAAAGGGAGTTGTGCATGAAAGGCAGGAACTAAGCATCCATCGACCACATGAGCAATGCCGACTGAGGTGCGTTCTAGCTCACGTTTCCTTCGCACAAGGGCAACTTGAATGCGAAATAACTCGTCAAAGACCAAACGTTTACGAGCTGCACCGTGTTGTGCGCCCGATTCGGGAAGGTGAATGCCGTGTATTGCTTTGGTGCGAGCGACCAGATTGAAGCGATCAAGCAGATGTTCGGGCACGGGGTCCTGAAAGTCACCTGCTCGTCGCAGGGCCTCTTCAACCCATCCACCAATCTCCCAAGTGGTGAGCTGGGCTTTGTCTGACTGGGGGTAAATAGGCACGATTCGCCCGGTGCGGTCGCCAATTAGATCAACGACAGGGTTAGTCATCTGCTTGCGACTCTGGAACATCTCGACTTTGCCGAAGAAAACGGCATTGGTGCCTTCTGTCAGTTGACGTTCTCGCCAAGGTTGGTTGAAGAAGGTGCAGCGCAAATATCCCGACCCGTCTGAAACGTCGATTTGAACGATGGTGCGGCGATTGCGAGTGCGACGAGACTGCACTTTGCGAACAATGCCCAAGACCATTGCCTCTTCGCCCACAGGGGCATCGCCGATGCGCGCCTCGTTGGTTCGGTCTAAATAACGCCGGGGGTAGTGCATCAAAAGATCGAGCACGGAGGTGATTCCAACTGAGGCAAGGCTTTCGGCTTTCTTGGGGCCGACGCCTGCAAGCTCGGTCACCGCTACAGTGCCGAGTTGGCTTAGCGTGCGACTCATGCTCGGTGGATCCCTACCATTGGGCTTGATCGTAGTTGGCCCGAGAGAGGCTCCTCCCGATAGGCGGCACCTTTTAACAAGATGGGAACTATTGGCGGAACCTGATAGCCTCGACGAGTCCAACCAGGGTAAAAAATCAACGTGAGGTGCGTGTCGAATGGCTGCAGTATGTGAGGTGTGCGGTAAGCACCCATCATTTGGCATGAGTGTCAGCCACTCGCATCGTCGCACTAAGCGTCGTTGGAACCCGAACATCCAGCGCGTGCGGGCCATAGTTAACGGATCACCGCGCCGCCTTCACGTATGTACCTCGTGCATCAAGGCTGGCAAGGTCCAAAAGGTCGGACGTCCTTCTTAACCCTCTGATCTTTCCTCGTTGTAGGGTCACTGGTCTTTGGGTTGGTGAAGCAATGAGAGTGGTGGCAGGAACTGCAAAGGGTCGACGCCTAACTGCTCCGGCTGGTTCAGGTACTCGCCCTACCAGCGATCGGGTTCGTGAGGCCACCTTCAATGCACTCGGAAGTCTCGGTGTTGTAGAAGACGCCAGCGTTCTCGATGCATTTGCAGGTTCGGGAGCACTTGGCATTGAGGCATTGTCACGTGGGGCAAGTCACGCCACGTTTCTAGACAACGACCCCAAGGCCATTGCGGTGGTGCGGGGGAACATAGATGCTATTGGCTTTCGTGATGTCGCCACGATCGTCAAGGACAAGGTCGCTCATTTCTTGACTAATAGCGCACTTCAGTTTGATATAGCCTTCTTTGATCCGCCTTATGCGACTACCGACGAGGAGTGGGCAGTACTGTTGGCCCAGGTTGAGGCCACTACGCTCGTGCTCGAAGCCAATCGAGAGATCGAGATTCCTGAACGCTTGCAGTTGCACCGCGTGGGCCGCTATGGCGATACGGTGGTGACGATTGCCAGTACACATTCACAATGAATCCACTGAATCTAAAAATGAAGAAAGGCAACAATGGCCACCGTCTTGTATCCAGGGTCATTTGATCCGCTGCACAATGGCCATGTCGAGCTGGTCGAAACTGCTTCGCGCTTGTTTGATCGCGTGATCGTTGCGGCTATGCGAAACCCACAAAAAGGCACCCCACTCTTTTCGCTTGAAGACCGCCGAGCCATTTTGGAGGAGTCGTTATCGCACTTGCCCAATGTGCAGATCGAGGTCTTTGCCAAGCTTGTGGTCGATGTTGCCCGTGAGTTGGGTGCTGACTTCATTGTTAAGGGGTTGCGTGCCGTGTCTGACTTTGAGTCAGAACTACAACAGGCACAGATGAACAAGGCGATATCGGGCGTTGAGACGGTGTTTATCCCTTCTGCTACAGCCCATTCGTTTGTTGCCTCTAAATGGATTCGTGAAATCTCTCGATTTGGTGGAGACGTTTCTTCAATGGTTCCCGCTCCAGTTAGCAAACGCCTATCGGAGGCCTTTGGAGCGTGAGTGACTACGACGACTTTGGCGACGGGGTTGATGCGGGTCAGCCGCATCACGAGGAGGTCCGCCCCGCCCCCGGTGACGTCGAAGACTTGATCCGTCGTTTGGGCGATGTGGTTGCAGCGGCGAGACCCATGCCACTGTCTGCTTCGGTGATGGTAAATCGTGACGAACTACTCGAACTTGTTGATGCCGCACTAGACCGCCTTCCCGAAGAACTCCGAGAGGCGCGTTGGCTGTTGCGTGAGCGTGAGGAGTTTCTGGCCAAGGTACGCCGTGAGGGAAACGACATTCTTGAATCTGCAAGAACTCGTGCTGAGCAAATGGTGCAACGAACCGAAGTCGTGCGTTCATCTCAACATGAGGCGCGTCGCATCATGGACGTTGCCGAGGCAGAGTCTCTCCGACTGCTCCACGAGGCTGAAGATGTCTGCGTTCAGCGTTTGGGGCAGTTTGAGATTGTGCTTGATCGTGTGGTTAAGACCGTTCAAGCAGGAAGATCACGCCTCCAGGCAATGACCCCTGTTCGTGATGAGCAGCATCCCGGTGATGCCGGTTTGCTAGGTCCGACAGGAGAGATGTTCTTCGATCACGACGAGCGCTCATGACCTGCGCTTATAGCAAGCCCACATGACTAGCGCAGGGGAGCCGATGATTTTGCGAGTGGGGCCATTGTTGCGCCGTTCGGGTGAACAGCGTGATGAGGCGCTTGAGGTGTGCCTTGATGATCTCGTCGTTTTGGAGAGTCGAGTGCCAGCCGATGCTCCGATTGCCTTTGATGCCCATTTGGAGTCACTTAATGAGGGAATTGTGGTTACTGGCCGGCTGACAACCTCGTGGGAGGGGTTGTGCCGCAGGTGTCTCACCTCTGTAAGTGGGACGTTACGGCCAAATGTGAGCGAGATTTTCGTACGTAAACCTGTCGAAGGAGAAACGCGGTTATTGGAAGGCGACCACCTAGACCTTGAACCCGTGATTCGAGATGCGGTGCTGTTGGAACTGCCGATGGCACCATTATGTCGTCCAAATTGTGTTGGTTTATGCCCAGAATGCGGTACAGACGGTAACATCGCTGCGTGTGAATGTTCTGCTCGAGAGGTAGATCCTCGATGGGCAGGTCTTGAACAGCTAAATCTAGACGTAGGTAATGACTGAAATATTCCATAGGGATTCGTTGAACGTGCTAGTTCCAACTAACCTTTACCAGCCGCATCGCAATCGAGAAATCAGGAGCCTTCATGGCTGTCCCAAAGAAGAAAACTAGTAAGTCGAAGAGCCGCAGCCGTCGTGCGTCGGCTTGGAGACTTTCGGTGCCCGCTCGCAGCGTGTGCCCACACTGCTCGTCAGCAAAATTGCCCCACATTGTTTGTCAGACGTGTGGTTGGTATGGCGGTCGCCAGGCCGTTGAAGTCGATTGACAGCGCTTCCACTTGCACTTGACGCCATGGGGGGCGATCAGGCCCCTGGCGAGATTGTTCGGGGGGCCAAGAGAGCTGCCGATGAATTGGGACTTTCGGTTTTGTTGGTTGGTCAAGCTGACCGTATAGCTGAATGTGACCCTGGTTCTCTTGAGGTGCTCGCATGCAGCGAGGTCATCACAATGCATGACGACGCCGGTTCGTCGGTCCGTCGCAAGAAGGATTCATCGTTAGTCCGTGCCGCCGAGGCGGTTCGTGACGGTAGGGCGTCGGCGATGATCAGTGCAGGTAATACTGGAGCGACCATGGCAAGTGCGTTGTTGCGCATGGGTCGCATAAAGGGCATTGCCAGACCTGCCATTGCTACTCCTATTCCGACTCCTGGTTCTACGCACACCGTGTTGTTAGATGCGGGGGCCAATGCCGAGTGTCAAGCGGCTTGGCTAGTGCAGTTCGCACAGATGGGTTCAGTGTTCTCTCGAACTCGTTATGGCATAGACGAGCCACGCGTGGGCTTGTTGTCGATTGGCGAAGAAGAAACCAAGGGCACGCCACTTGTTAAAGAGGCGCATGCCTTGCTTGTTGAGACTAAAGGCATCAACTTCATTGGCAATGTCGAAGGTCGTGATCTCATGACCGATGACGTCGATGTGGTTGTTACCGATGGCTTCACAGGCAATGTCGCATTGAAGACCCTCGAGGGTGGGCTCTATTGCTTGCAGCGCACAATGTTGGGGGCCATGACTGCCACTGATGAACTAAAGGCTGATTTCGCAAAGGTCTGGCCTGCACTTGAGCCGATCATTGATGGGTTGCATCCTGACAACTATGGCGGTGCGATGTTGCTCGGGGTAGACGGCGTATGCATCATCAGCCATGGGGCATCTTCTGAACGAGCGATCTTCAGCGCTTTGCGTATCGCCCAAGAGATGGTCGACCATGACTTCGTTGGGTTGTTGGAAGCAGCTGTTAAAGACCCAGCCTGTTAACGCACTCGCAGTACCGTGAAGTAGTGACAACTTCATCTGACATCAATGGGCTTGATGCTGATATTTCGGCCTTGGCTCGTGAGATCGCCGATTTGGGTGCAGGTAAACGATCACGGTTGTTTAAGGTTGCGTGGTGGAGTGAGCGACTGCTTGATCGAGCAATGTCGAACCCAGGCTTTAAGACCAATCTCTTTCGCTTTGTCGATGTTTTCCCAGCGACTCTCGACAACCAAGACGTTTTAGATCACCTTGGCGAGTATCTGACAAACAAACATGCGCCGAGTCTCGTTCAGCGAGGTTTACACATGGCAGAACTGCTTCCAGGTGCTGGAGCTCCCGTGGCGGCTGGTGTTGCTCGACGAAACATTACCCGCATGGCTGGCCAGTTCATTGTTGGAACATCACCCATCGAAGCACGTGATGCATTGCGTCGTCTTTGGCAAAACGGGTTCGCAGCCACGGTTGATCTTCTTGGAGAAAAGACGGTCACTGAGGCCGAGGCCGATCGTTATGCCGCTCGTGTCACCGAGATTATGAACGTGTTGATTGAAGACGCTCCACGCTGGAAAGCTCAGCCACTTCTTGATGCAGACGATCGAGGTGGCCTTGCCAGGGTGAATATCAGCATCAAACCAACTGCCTTCGCTCCTTCTTATGGATCGTTGAGTCGAGATGCAGGCCTCGCTCAGGCCAAACAACGCTTGCGTCCATTGTTGAGTCTGGCCGCTGTGCACGGCGCATTTGTGAATGTCGATATGGAACATGCCGACGTCAAAGATCTCACTCTTCAACTAGTGCAAGATTTGTTAGATGAGCCTGCATTTACGGGCTTAGAGGCCGGTGTTGTAGTGCAGGCTTATATGCGTGATTCGTACCGTGATCTAACTGACCTGATTGCGTGGTCGGCAAAACGTTCCGTTCCTCTAACTGTGCGGTTAGTCAAAGGCGCTTATTGGGACACCGAGACTGTGACTGCAAAGGCAGCGGATTGGCCCTCGCCTGTTTATGCGAACAAGCACGAGACCGATGCCAACTATGAGCGCTGCACTCGCTTGTTGCATGACCATCATGGCGAGGTGAAGGCGGCATTTGGGTCGCACAATCTGCGTTCGATAGCGCACGCAATTGTTTATGCACGCTCGCTTGGCATTGCCGACAACGGTTATGAGATGCAGATGTTGGCGGGTATGGCTGAGCCTACGCAGGCGGCTATTTCGTCAATGGACATGCGGCTTAGGGTTTATGCGCCCGTTGGTGAGCTGGTTCCGGGCATGGCCTATTTGGTAAGGCGCTTACTAGAGAACACTTCCAACGAATCGTTCGTTCGTCATAGCTTTGCAAAACGACGGGCACTCGACGATCTGTTGGTTGCGCCACACGCGCAGCTCGAAGCTCTTGATGCAACACCGGAAGAAGCACTTGTTCGCCGTGACCGTAGCAATGTTGGAAATCCCGGCCCTTATGTTCCTGAGTCTCCATCGCCGTATGTTCCTGAGTCTCCATCGCCGTATGTTCCTGAGCCTCCATCGCCGTATGTTCCTGAGCCTCCAGCTCAGTGGCGTCGTGCGCCGGTTCGTGCTGCATTTGGCGCAGCCATTGATCAAACGGTGCTGCGTCTGGGTGCGCTAGTGCCAGCAATCATTGCTGGACAACGTGTTCGTACAACAGCGACGATTGTTTCGGTAGATCCGGCAAGCCCAGATGTTGTGGTGGCTGAGAGTTCTGCATGTGGTGTTCGTGAAGCCGACGATGCAGTTGGTTCGGCGGTTAGGGCATGGCGTAGTTGGTCTCGCACGACAGTGTCTGAGCGGGCCACAGTTTTATTTGGAGCAGGAGCATGGTTGCGTGAACGTAGGCATCAAGTAGCGGCGTTGGTTGTCTTTGAGGTTGGAAAGCCTTGGGCTGAGGCAGATGCAGAAGTTTGTGAGGCAATTGATTTTTGTGAGTACTACGCGCGCCAGATGATTCGCCTCGATGCAGGGGGAGTAGTCGATTCCCCTTTGGGCGAGGCGAATGTTTTGCATTATCAGAGTAGGGGAGTGGTGGCTGTCATCTCGCCTTGGAACTTTCCATTGGCCATTCCTTGCGGCATGGTCGTCGCCGCGCTTGTTGCGGGTAATGCCGTAGTGCTCAAGCCTGCTGAACAATCGCCCGCAGTAGCGGCCATGTTGGTCAAAGCCCTTGAAGCAGCGGGGCTACCCCAAGGGGTGCTCAACTTCCTTCCTGGTTATGGCGAAGAGGTGGGTGCTCGTTTGGTCGAACACCCCGACGTGGCGGTTATTGCTTTCACGGGTTCAAAGGCCGTGGGCTTGGCTATTAACGAAGCAGCGGCGGTTCATAGAGATGGCCAGGCACATGTGAAGCGCGTCATCGCTGAGATGGGCGGTAAGAATCCGATCATTATCGACACCGATGCCGACCTTGACCAAGCAATTCCTGCGGTGGTTGCTTCGGCCTTTGGTTATGCGGGCCAAAAGTGTTCGGCGGCATCTCGTCTCATCGTGGTTGACCCGCTTCATGATGAGGCAGTTGAGCGTTTAGTAGGGGCGACTCGGTTGATGCAGATTGGCCACCCCAGACACATGGGCACTCAAGTTGGCCCGCTAATAGATGTTGAGGCCTATCAACGGGTACAGAGTTATCAACGGCTTGGTCGAGAAGAGGGCACGGTGGTTTTGCAGCGTGATGACCTTCCCGAACAAGGATGGTTTGTTGGGCCAACCGTGGTGGTCAATCTTGCGCCACAAGCCCGGTTGATCAATGAGGAGGTGTTCGGACCCATTCTTGGCGTGTCACGGGCAGCTGATTTCGACCAGGCCATTGCGCTGGCTAACGGGACTGATTATGCATTGACCGCTGGCTTGTTCTCTCGCTCGCCTGCGCACATTGCTCGTGGCTCAGCCGAGTTGCGAGCTGGCAATGTGTATATCAACCGAGGAACCACCGGTGCCGTCGTTGGCCGCCAACCCTTCGGCGGCTACGGCCTTTCGGGTGTTGGCTCAAAGGCAGGCGGCCCGGACTATCTGCTGCAATTCCTAGACCCCCGAGTCATAACCGAAAACACCCTGCGCCAAGGCTTTGTCCCCGACTTATAAGCTTTGCAGATTGCTTGGTCCCCAGTCGCGCCAGCTCACGCCTCGGCTGCTAGCTTGGTCTCTCACGTAGGGGCCGTTAGCTCAGTTGGTAGAGCACTTGCTCGACACGCAAGGGGTCACAGGTTCAAGTCCTGTACGGCCCACCGTTTTTGTGTTTAGGCGCTAAGGACCAGTGACAAAACTACTTGCGCGGCGCTTACATGTTTAACCTTTGTGGTGTATCCACTTTCGGCCTTCGGCCGCGCAAGTAGTTTTGTCACTGGTCCTAAGCGGCGTTCCCCTTCAGGACTCTGATCGCGTTCTACATCGATGATTAAGTCGAGCAACGGCTCGAACGGCGGCGGCTCCGCAGGTGGCGTCTTGGTGGTCTTGGTCGTCTTGGTCGTTGGGTCGACGGGCGAAGTATTTTCTTGATCTTTTGGCATGAACTATTTCCTCCAGTACTCGAACATGGTCGCCTGCTGTAAGTATCACGGCTGCGTATAACAACCACACGACAGGCCGGAAAATAAAGAGGCACACGAAGTTAGAGAGCAACACCATTACTAGTGCTGGCATCATCCATGCCGAGAAGTTGGCAGCAATGAGCGCAATCCCAGCAGTGCCCGCCCCGAGCACCACTCCTGCTTTGGAATCAGGGGAGTCAGCGTGAGGGGAGCTTCCTGGCTAAGAATGTTCCCTTATTTTATATGGCTTTCCTGATCTCAAGGGCTATGATACGAACATACGTTCGACTATCAAAGTCTTGATCTGTGGAGGTTTTTCATGAGCGTTGCCGATGTCGCTGTTCTTGGTGGGGAAATGCCCTTAGAGCGGCTAGAAGCTGAAATCACTGAACTTGCTGGTCATCTTGCAGCTGGTGAATGTAGATGGCTGTTGTTGGTAGGCGAATGATCTCTGAACACGCCACTGCTTTAGACGGACAACCTCAACAAGTTGGAAAGAAAACAAGAACTATTCCACCCTCAACACGTCGTGGAGTGAACTTACGAGACCAGGGCTGTCGATTTCCTGGTTGTGGTGCTCGTAAATACATAGATGTTCATCACATCAAGCACTGGGCTCATGGTGGAACCCATGAAATGGCCAACTTCAAGCAATCAAGCCTGACGGGACCAAAGTCACAACGAACGAAAATCTCTCAAAGTGTCTTGATCATCAAAAAGATCGATTCAAGATCCATTGAACGAGCAAACAAAGCAAACGGTTTGAGCATCGACCCCAACACCTGCATAACAAAGTGGTGCGGAGACCGACTAGACCTCGACCTCATCATGTCGGGACTTTGGCAAGTGGACCATCCGCCCGAGGAGTGGCGACAGCGATGGGGGTGATTTGTCCGGAGTTATGCCTGGCAGGAATTTGGTGAGCTTACTGACACCTGCATGCCCAAGTGGTACGCGACTCAATCGTCATCAGCGGGGCGGCGGTGTTGTTTTAGACGTGATTGCTGGCGTTTAGCATCGAGACGACGGGTGACTGAACCACGGGTTGGGCGAGTGGGCCGCCGGGGGGTCTCGACTTTCAGGCCATCTTGCAACTTGGCGGTAAGGCGTTCGAGTGCGAGTTGGCGGTTGCGAGCCTGCGAGCGTTCATCACCCGCAGCCGCTCGAACAACTGGCCCGAGTCGTTCCAGAAGTCTGGCCCGTTGTCGGGGGCCCAGCGAAGCGGAGGCGGCGACATCAAAGGAGACCTCAATGCGGCTTTGGGTTCGGTTGGCATGTTGGCCACCCGGCCCGCCACTGGTGCTTGCACGAATCATGATCTCATTGAGGGGAATTCGCAGCGACCGATTGACCGTCAAGTCGTCGGTGTTGGCCATCTACAGCGGGAGGTTGTCGTGGCGGCGGGGGATTAGGACTTCCCGTTTTGTGGAGAGCATTTGGAGTGCTTCTGCTATTACTTGGCGGGTTTCAGCGGGCTCTATGACGATGTCGATTAGGCCCCGTTCGGCTGCGATCCAGGGGTTGAGAAGTGTTTCGGTATAGGTGGCTTCTCGTTGGGCTTTGACTTCGTCTGTCTCACGACGATGCAACACCTCTACGGCTTGGCGTGCGCCCATGACGGCAAGTTCGGCTGTTGGCCATGCGAGATACACATCGTTGCCCATCCGCTTTGAGTCCATCACGATGTAGGCACCGCCATAGGACTTGCGCAACAACACACAGACCCGTGGCACTGTTGCACGCGCATAAGCGCCAACGAGTTGAGCGCCGTGGCGAATCATTCCTCGCCATTCGAGGTCTTTGCCGGGAAAGAACCCTGGGGTGTCTACGAGGGTCACGAGTGGAATATTGAACGCATCGCAAAAGCCGACAAACCGTGCGCCCTTTTGGCTCGCAGTAATGTTGAGAGTGCCAGCAAGTGCCATTGGTTGGTTGGCAACTATTCCCACCACGTGACCACCAATGGTTGTTAGCCCAGTGACTAGGTTGCGCGCCCAACCAGCCCACAGTTCGACAAAGTCGTTGTCATCTGTAATGCAGCTGACAACTGAACGAATGTCGTAGCTGCCAGTTGCGGTTGTTGGCAACAGCTCGCCAGCCTCGGGGGTTAGCCGCTCGATTGGGTCGTCACTAGGCCATTTCGGAGGTTCTTCATCGCAATTGTTAGGCAACAAAGAAAGGATCGCCTCGACTAGTTCTAAGCCAGCGGCTTCATCGGAAACGAGCGCTGCAGCAACTCCCGTGTGAGAACGGTGCACCTCGGCACCACCTAGGGTTTCTGCGCTGACTTCCTCGCCGGTGAACGAAGCCACCGAAGCCGGCCCCATAACATAAGCCGATGCAGCTTCGGTGAAAATGACAATGTCAGCCAAGCCCAATAACAGCGACGGCCCACTCACGGTTGGACCCGTAACCAAAAAGATGGTGGGAACAAGTCCACTGCAAGAGGCAAGAGCCGCCGCCGCCGTTCCCCAGCCGTGTAGGGCCGCCACGCCATCGTTGACGTCTGCGCCGCTTGAGTGAATAACCGCGACTAGGGGTATTCGTTCATCGCGCGCAACATATGCAGCGGCGGCAAGGTTGAGCCCACTGATTTCATCCAGCGCACCTCTGCGGGTTGTGGGGTCGGTGCGTACCTGAACGACTGAACGTCCAGCGAGTTGGCTCACCTCAGCCGAGACGGTTCCCTTGGAACGTGAACGAAGACTAGTTCTCGGAAGTGTTGCATTGTTAGAACTCATGAGTTTGTTGCCGTGGGAGATGGATGAACCCCAGCATACGAACCTGAGTTCTCCGTGACCATGGCGTGAAGAACTTCTTGAAGGGCTCGAGCAGGAACAGATAACAGTCCACGACGTCGCCTTGCCATGCCAACTCGTCGACGCCCGATGCCGGTGATTGGCACTCGTATCCAGTTTCCGCTCAGCCAACTCGGCGCTGCACTCGAAGGTAACACTGCGGCACCGAAGCCGTCGAAGGCGAGCGAAGCAATCAGGCGAAGACCATCAAGTTCAGCCTTTGCTCGCAGCTTTACGCCCGCTTCTTTGGCGACACGGTCGAGTTCAATGCGAATAGAAGCCCCCTGTGGTGGAAGCAAAAGATCGTGAGCCGCAAGATCTTGCACGGTTACTTCTTTATATGCAGCCAATGGATGATCAGTTGGAGCAACGAGAATAAGGTCTTCTTCAAAGAGGCGAGTAACCACTACGTCGGGGTCGGTGACTGGAAGATTGACGACCGCCAAGTCGATGGAGCCTGCGAGTAATTGAGGCAAGAGAGCAGTGGTGTTTCCTTCTAGTACCGACATGCGAACTTGAGGGTGCTGCTCGCTCATTGTCGTCAAAAGAGGAAGAACCAGCCACCGCCCGGTAGTACCGATAATGCCCATGCGCACCTGACCAGCCACGATATTTCGTAGTGATGAAACGTCGGCCATGAGTGCATCGAGTTCTGCTTGAACACGACGAGCCCGACTCACTACTAGGTTGCCTTCTTCAGTGAGACAACCCGCAGAACGGTCAACCAGCGTTACGCCCATTTCTCGTTCAAGTCGGGCAATATGGGTTGAAACGTTTGATTGCACCGTATGCAAAAGGTCGGCAGCAGCTGAGAAAGTCCCCGTATCAGCTACGGCTGTGAGGGCGGATAGCTGGCGAAGGTCCATCGCTTTTGATGATAGCAAGTATTTCTAATACCTGTTGGACAGATAATCATAAGTGGTCCAACATGGTCGTACCCCGCGAGGAACCGATCCCCCCCCGATCGATTCCTCGCCTTGCAATACCGAAAGAGACTGGCCCACCCCCCCCGGGCCGGTCTCTTTCCCTTTTTGGGCACACACTGAATGTTGGCACCTCAATAATTCATGAAAGTGTCAGATAATAGTGATGGAACAGAAACAGGGGAGAAACTCTCCAGACGTTCCAAATATCTATTCTGACCTGCATGTATACAGCCCTGTCCACGAATGAAGCGGGAGAATCTCCTGTTTCATCACGAACAGACCGGGCTTATGGCGATCTGAAACGGCGACTATTGGTGGGCGAATTTCCACTGATTGAGCGTCTGGGCGAAGAGCGTTTAGCCACGTTGCTTGGGGTATCTCGCACCCCGATTCGAGAAGCGCTTGCTCGTTTGCATCATGAGGGCTTAGTCGAGCGCCATCTTGAGGGCGGTTATCGGCCAAGCATTCCCGACCTTGTCGAGGTCCATGAGCTGTACGAAATGCGCATATCCCTCGAGCGTGAATCGATGCTTCGGCCAACCAAGATCGCGATGGTTCACAACGGGGCCACCATCAAGCGCCTTTTTGATGAGTGGTCATCGCTTGGGTTAGACCCGCCAACGCCTTCGCCCGAGTTCGTTTTGGTTGATGAAGAGTTCCACTTAAGTCTGGCCGCAGCCGCTGGCAATCGGGTGATGGTCGAAACCTTGGCGGGGGTTAATGAGCGCATTCGAGTGGTGCGTATGCACGACTTTCTTACAGAAGAACGAGTTGAGGCAACGATCTCGCAGCACGTGAGCATCGTGGCATCACTTCTTAAAGGCGAGTTCGAGCCTGCATGCGCATTGTTGCTGGCCCACCTTGGCGAGTCCATGGCGGTCGTCGAGGAACGAGCCGCCTTGGCGTTGGCTCGAATGATCTCTGGCGAAAGAGTCGAAAGAGTCGAAAGAGTCGAAAGGAAGACACGGCCATGAGTGTTGCGACCCTTGATTTTTCGATTGACGAGACAAAACAGTCTCCAGCGATCATTGAAGTGCGAGGCCTTACGAAACGCTTTGGCGATCTAGTGGCAACCGGTGGTGTTGATTTTGATGTGCGACCCGGAGAGGTCCACTCGCTGCTCGGTGAGAATGGTGCAGGCAAGAGCACGCTGATGAAGTTGCTCTATGGCGTGTATCAACCCGATGCCGGTGAGATTTTGGTGGACGGGGTTTCGCAGAAACTGAATTCGCCTGCAGACGCCCGAGCCCTCGGCATTGGCATGGTCTTTCAGGACCTGCGGCTCATTCCTGCCTTTACCGTCGCGGAGAACATCGCCCTGTCGCTTCCCGGTGGCGGGTTCCGATACCGTCGCCAAGCGATTGAGCGCCAGATTCTCGATGCTGGCGAAGAGCTAGGTTTCTTGGTAGACCCCAAAGCTTTGGTTCATCACCTATCAATAGGTGAGCGTCAACGAGTAGAGATCCTCAAAGTGCTTATGAGCGGCGCTCGGTTGGTGATTCTCGATGAGCCCACCAGCGTGCTTGCTCCTCAAGAAGTCGACGGACTCTTTACGGCAATTAGGAGCTTGCGTGCCAAGGGTTTGGCTGTTGTCATCATCACTCACAAACTTCATGAAACCCGTGCCATTGCCGATCGAGTTTCGATATTGCGGGCGGGTCGCATGCTGGCTAGTGGCATTGACCCCACCAGCGTTGATGACCGAGAACTTGTTAATGCAATGGTTGGCCGTGAGGTTCCGCCGCTTCCAGCCGAGCGTGCTGCGCCACCTGACAATAAGGTGCTGGCGCTTCGGGTTGCTGGCGTGCATGTGCGTGGAGACAGCGGAAACACAGCGCTTCACGACATTCACCTAGAGGTTAAAGCCGGTGAGATTATGGGCGTTGCAGGAGTCGCAGGAAGCGGGCAGCGCGAACTCTATGAGGCGGCACTGGGGCTTAGGCCGCTTAACTCTGGGACCATACATATCGCAGCGGTTGAGATGGATCGTTGCGACCCAGGGGCCGCCTTGGGCCTTGGTGCTGTTGGCATTCCAGAAGACCCAATCAGTGACGCTGTCGTGCCTGGTCTTGATGTAACCGAACATCTTGCTTTGGCAAATCTTTCTTCTCTACGCAAGGGCTTGGGAATTGACTGGTCACGTGCTCGTGAGATGGTCGTTGCACTCGACACACGAGTAGGCCTGCGAATGGTCGCCCATGACCGAACCGTTGCAGACCTATCTGGTGGCAATGTTCAACGAGTCATGTTGACCCGAGCGTTCGGGGTCGATTGCACGTTGCTGGTGGCGGCTTATCCGAGTCGTGGTCTTGACGTAGCAACAACTAGACGCACCCAAGAACTCTTGCTCGCACAACGATCAGCAGGTGCAGGGGTGTTGTTCATTTCGGAAGATCTCGATGAGTTGATGGAGCTTTCAGACCAGATTGCCGTATTGCACAACGGGCATCTGGCTGGGGTTGTGACTCCTGGCGAGGTCGATCGTTACGCCATAGGACAACTCATGTTGGGAGGTGCGGCGTGACCATCATGGAAACTCCTCCTCGAGATGAAGTTGTAGTGGTGATGGAAACTCCTAGTGCCAAGCGTGGCTCTGACATTACGCGTCGTGCCGGTGGATGGGCGCTTGCGTATCTAGGGGCTTTGGCGGTCTTTGGCGCTTTCATGGCAGTTAAGGGCGTGAACCCCTTCACTGCCTACCGGGCAATGTTTGAGTCGACACTTCTAGACGCATCTTCGCTTAGCGAGGTGCTCATTAAGGCTGCTCCGTTCTTGTTGGCGGCACTTGCGGTTGCTATTCCTGCAAGAGGTGGGCTTGTAAACCTTGGTGGCGAAGGCCAGATTGTTATGGGTGGCGTTGCCGCCGCTGGTGTTGCACTTGTTTTTGAAGGACAGATGTCGTCGGGCCTCGTCATGGTGGCGATGCTGCTTGGAGCAGTCATTGCAGGCGCATTGTGGGCAGCACTGGCAGGCGTGTTGCGAGTGGCAGCCGGCATCAATGAGGCGATCTCGACTTTGTTGCTCAACTACATCGCCATTGACGTGTTGCTTTATTTGATTTCTGGTCCATGGAAAGACAGAGCGGGGTTCGGTCAACTCGCCAGCAAGCCACTTGCCGACGAGACGCGACTTCCCACGATCGGCAGTGATGGACGCATCCACCTTGGTATCTTCATTGCCATTGGCGCTGCCATTGGTATCTGGTTCTTACTTCGCTCGACAACATGGGGTTTCCAGCTTCGAGTTGCGGGCGGAAACGGTGAAGCGGCTCGTCGGGCGGGTCTGCCGGTGGCCAAGTTGTTGCTCTCGGGGCTCGTCGTCGGAGGAGCCATGGCGGGACTGGCCGGAGCCGTTCACTTCGCCGGCGTCGAGGGCCAGCTTCGTCCTGGCATGACGTTCGGGTTTGGCTACATCGGTTTCCTGGCAAGCTGGCTTGCGGGTCACCATCCGATACGCATAGCCGGTGCCGCCCTCTTGCTCGGTGCCATTGCCGTGGGAGGTGACAGCCTGCAGATCGACTCGGGGCTGCCTGCGGCATCGGTCAACATCTTGATGGCCTTCGTGCTCTTTGCCGTTCTTGGCAAGAACCCTCGTCTGGCCGGAGCGTCACGATGATCGCGGCGCAGACCGCAACAGAGGTTGGTGGTCAGCTCTTGATTGTGTCGGTCATGGTGGGCGCTATTCGCAGCGGTACCTCTATTTTTTATGCCGCCTTGGGCGAGACTATTTCAGAGCGAGCCGGAGTTATAAACGTCGGCACAGAAGGCGCAATGTTGGCGGGGGCATTGAGCGCTTATGCAGTTACTGCCGAAACTGGAAACCCGTGGTTCGGGGTTGTGGGCGCAGCGGTGGTTGGCGGAGCGTTGGCCTTGTTGCATGCCTACCTGGTGATCGCACGAGGGGCCAACCAACTCGCCAATGGCCTGGTGATCATGTTCCTGGGTTTGGGCCTGACCTCGCTGTTTGGGGCCTCGTATGTCAGTCGCGAGATCAACGGCTTCAAGCCCATCGCCATTCCCGGACTGTCGTCCATTCCAGCCGTTGGTGACATCTTGTTCAACCACGATCCGCTGACTTATCTCTCGTTCGCCCTCGGGCCGGCAGTCTGGTTCCTGTTGTTCCGAACCCGCTGGGGCCTGTTGTTGCGCGGTGCCGGAGAACGGGCAACGGTCCTTTCCTCCTACGGCTATTCACCCGAGGCAACTCGCTACATAGCTGTGGGCATGGGGGGCCTGCTTGCGGGTATCGGTGGTGCGCAACTCTCGACCGCTGTGGCGTTGACGTGGTTCGAGAACATGACCCAGGGCCGTGGGTTCATTGCGGTTGCCCTGGTGATCTTTGCCTCGTGGCATCCGCTGTGGGCTATGGGCGGCGCCTATCTGTTCGGAGCAGCCCTGGCGTTGGGCCCCGAGCTGCAGGTGCGCAATGTCGGCGTCAACCAGTTTGTCCTCGATGCCTTGCCCTATGTCATGACCCTCGTTGTGCTCATCGTGTTGGCCAAGCGCAGTTTCCAGCGGGCACCCGAAGGGCTGGCCGAAGTATTTGATGCGCCCCCGGTGAGCTGACTGAGCTGACTGAGCGGTAGACGCCATTTCAACAGCGCTAATTCTCACAAGAGAGAACACTAACCAGAAAGGGAACAATGAGAATCACTACAAGGTGGAAGAGATCGTTGGCAGTGATGGCAGGAGCGACCCTGCTCTTCAGTGCCTGCGGTGATTCGAAAGATGAGAAGACGACAGCCAAATCGGACAAGCCAGCCGCAGGCAAAGCAGTGACTCCCGGAGTCGATGGTACGGCAATCGGGTTCATTTTCGTTGGCCCAAAGGATGATTTTGGTTACAACCAAGCGGCCTACGACGGCAGCGAAGCGGTGAAGAAGGCGTACCCCGACCTTGAGGTGCTTCAGGCGGAGAACGTGCCCGAGACGGCCGAGGCCGAGCGAGTGGTCGAAGGCATGATCAAGAAGGGGGCCAAGATCATCTTCACGACGAGCTTTGGCCACAAGGCTTACGCCTTGAAGATCGCTGCGCGACACCCTGATGTGGCTGTGCTGCAACAGGGCAACGTGATCGAGGGCAAGATTGCAGCCAACATCGGCACGTTTTTCGGCAACGTCTACGAGCCGGTCTATCTTGCGGGCATCGCGGCGGGCAAGGCCACGAAGAGCAACAAGTTGGGCTACGTCGCCGCCTTCCCCATTCCCCAGACGTTGCTCAACATCAATGCCTTCCAGCGTGGAGCTGCGTCGGTTAACCCCAAGGCCGAGACCTACACCGTGTTCACGTCGTCATGGTGTGACCCCGGCAAGCAGGCCGATGCCGCCAAGAGCCTGTTGGGCCAAGGCATCGACGTGTTGACCCAACATCAGGACTGCACGGGCACCATCATCAAGACAGCCGAGGCGGCAGGTGCGATGTCGGTTGGCTATCACGCCGATGCGTCCAGTCTGGCGCCCAAGGGTTGGATCACCGGTTCCGAATGGAACTGGGGACCGCTCTACATCGACATGGTCAAGACGGTGCTGGCTGGCGACTTCACAGGCAGCAAGTACCACGACAATTTCCGGGCTGGCTACAAGTCCGACCCTGCGGCCGGCGAGTTGTCACCTCTAGTGCAGTCGATCTTCGGTGCCTCGGTGACCGACGAGACCAAAGCACTGGTCGAGAAGGCCAAGGCCGACATCTCGGGGGCAGGCTCACCCTTTGCCGGTCCGGTCGTCGATCAGGACGGCATGGAGATGGTCCCTGCGGGAACCATCCCCAGCTACGCCGATCTGGAGAGCATGGACTACCTCGTCAAGGGCGTGGTCGGGAAGATGCCTTCTTAGTGAGTGCCATCCGTCTGGACGCTCCGCCGGTCACGGTTGCCGGGTCATCCCCCTACCCGTGGCCGTATGACGAAGACCTCTCCCCTCACCGCTTGGCCCTGGTTGTGGCCGGGGCCCAGCGGTGGTGGGTGGAGCGGACAGACGAGGGTCAGGCAATGGCGGCTACTTCGGCTGCCATTACTAACCATCTTCGTGGTGCAGGGGTCAAGATTTTTATCTTGCGTCACTTGTGTCCGACTGGTCGGAAGGTGTCCATGCGTGGGCACCTTCCGGTTGTCGGTAGTCCGGGCGCTGAGTTGGTCATCGAGCCCAAACAAGGTGACGTAGTTGTTGACGCGTGGGGTTTTGACGGGTTCTTTGCGAGCAATCTCGATGCGGAGCTGCGCTCAGCTGGGCGTGATCATTTGGTGATTGCGGGCCTCGGGTTACAGGGACCGGTGCACTCCACCTTGCGCAGCGCCAACGATCGAGGTTTCGAATGCCTGCTCCTGGAGGATGCAACCAGCCCTACGGAGCCATCGGCGCTGCCGTCGTCGCTTTCTATGGTGGAGATGTCGGGCGGTATCTTCGGGGCGGTGGGAACCACACATGCGCTCCTCGAGGCGCTGTCGGTGCAGAGCAGTGCTTGAGTTTAAGAACGCTTGAGTTTCATAACAATAGGTAAGGAGACATGTACATGAGCCCCTCGGTTGTAGAAGCTCGTCCCTATAACTGGCCTTATGACGCGGCCATTGACGTGGCGCGCACGGCGTTGGTCTGCATTGATTGGCAGGTCGATTTCTGTGGGCCTGGTGGCTATGTCGATGCCATGGGCTATGACTTGAACCTCACTCGTGCCGGTTTGGAGCCAACGGCGGCTGTTCTCGCTGCCGTGCGCGGTGTCGGCATGTTCGTGGTTCACTCGCGTGAAGGCCACCGCCCTGATCTACGAGATTGTCCACCGAACAAGTTGTGGCGATCACAACGCATTGGCGCAGGTATCGGCGACGCTGGCCCGTGTGGACGCATCTTGGTAAGAGGCGAGCCAGGCTGGGAGATCGTCCCCGAGGTTGCGCCTATAGCGGGCGAGGTCATCATCGACAAGCCAGGCAAGGGGGCTTTTTATGCCACTGATCTTGATTTGATTTTGCGCACGGCTGGCATCACGCATCTGGTCTTCACCGGCATCACCACCGATGTGTGTGTGCACACGACAATGCGTGAAGCCAATGACCGTGGCTATGAATGCCTGTTGTTAGAGGACTGCACGGGCGCGACCGATCACGGGAACTACCTCGCTGCGCTTGAGATGGTGACCATGCAGGGCGGGGTGTTCGGCGCTGTGGCTCCATCGTCGGCCTTCATCGCTGCGCTGGGTGATGGAGCATCCCTGTGACCGTCAACGGTTCGCAGGCCCACCAGGCATTCGCCGAGGCGCGGGCCCAACTCGATGGCTATCGCGCTGACCCGGCATGCAAGCCCCCTGGGTTTCGTTTCGTACCTGAGCGCTATGAGGGCGACCTCGGGGTCGTCGCGCCTGTCGCGCCTGTTGCCCCTGACGATGCGCCAGCCAAGCCAATCAATGGGTTGAGATCGGGAGACGACACCATCGTTGCGGCGGCGGCTCGCATTGCTTGCTCGGAGCAGTCCTGTAGCGAGTTGCTTGCCGATGCTCTCGTGGCGGTGGACAAATATGACAGCCTGCTCAATGGCGTTGTTGCTCTCGACGCGGAGCGTGCGTTGGAGGTGGCAGGCGAGCTCGACCGGGAGCTTGCCGATGGTCATTGCCGGGGCCCCTTGCACGGCATTCCCATCACGGTGAAGGACATCATCGATGTTGCCGGTCTCCCCACTTGCGCAGGGTCTGATGCCTATGCCGACGCGCCTGGTGTTGATGCCGCTGGCGTCGCACGCCTTCGCAAAGCGGGCGCGATCATCCTGGCCAAGGTCACCACCCATGAGTTTGCGCTCGGGGTGACCACCCCGCAAAGCCGCAACCCGCATGACCCGAGCCGCATTCCGGGTGGCTCGTCGGGTGGCTCGGCGATTGCGGTGGCGACTGGCATGAGCCTTGGTTCTCTTGGCACCGATACCCGTGCATCTATCCGAGTTCCGGCCGCGCTCTCGGGTGTTGTCGGCTTCAAGGCGACCTTCGGCGCCATCCCCACGCAAGGGGTGGTTCCGCTCTCGTGGACCATGGACCACGTGGCCCCCATGGCGCGCACGGTCCATGACACCGTGCTGATGCTCGATGCGTTGATGGATGGGCCTGGCCTGATTCCCTTTGTCGGAGCGTCTGTGAAGGGGATGCGGGTCGGCACGTCCGAGGCAGCCTTTGCGGGATGCGAACCCGAGGTCGAGCTTGCCGTGCACGCAGGCCTTGGCGTCCTGGCCGACCTGGGTTGCAGGGTTGGCCCATCGCTACAGCCCACGGCACTCGATCTTGATCTGGCCAATGCGGCAGGGCTCATCGTGAGTCGTTCTGAAGCGGCAACCTTTCACCGCTCGCTCGGTCTTGATCGATCTCGTTATTGGCAAGAGGTCGCCGAACAACTCGAAGAGGCCGAGGGCATCCTTGCGATGGACTACCTCGATGCGCAGCGTGTGCGGGTCGATCTGGGCCAACGTCTCATGCGCGCCTTTGACACCCATGACGTGTTGGCCATGCCCACGAGCATCGTGGTGGCGCCTCCGGTAGAGGACTTCGCCCGCTACCTCACGGTCTTGTCACGCAACGCCATTCCCTGGAGCTTCCTAGGCTTTCCCGCTCTCTCGGTCCCCTGCGGAATGACTCCTCAGGGTCTTCCCGTCGGTCTGCAACTCGTCGCGCCCCCAGGTTGCGAAGCGCGCCTGGTCGCCCTGGGTACGGCTTATGAAGGGGCGCTCTGAGGCGCTTCCCCTGACGGGGAACGGTGCAGGTCAATGGCGATCAGCCGGAGACGACATCGCCGGCATCGAAGCTCATGACCCCTTGTTGTCGCACGCTGTCGTGTACGCCGTTTGAGCCCCACAAGGCGAGTTGGGGGCTGGTTGGCCTTCCCTGCAGTAGAGGCAATTTCGCCTTGAGGCGATCAAGCTCTTTGTCTCCTATGGGTTGCTTGTGCCATTTTGCTTCGCCCACCAGAGCAACCTCTGAGTTGACCATGCCCATCACGTCCACTTCGCAGGGTTGGCCTTTGTGTGCCCACCAACGTCCGATGATCATGTCTTGTTCCATTACTTTCGTGGCAACGAGGCGAATGGCGTGGCGACGGCATTCCTCTTCGAAGACCGATGCGACATGGTTCGTCCAGCCTGGGGCGCTTCGGCGCAGGACGGCTTCGCCCTGACCTCCATTGATCAAGCCATAACTTGGCGACAAGATTGCATACCAGAAGCGAAGGTAGGGGTCGGTGATCTGGTAGAGCGGATTTGATCGACGAGGGGCACCAAGAGGCGTCTTACGTTCGATCAACCCGGTGCTCTCCAAGAGCTGCAATGATTCATCGATGCGTTGGCCCGCTGCATTCTTTATCTCGCTGTAGCGGGTGCGTCCCCCTCCTATCGTATTGAGAACTATGCGATAGCCACCGTGAGAGGGAAGCTCTTCAGCGATGACTGCAGGGGCATCTTCGAGGAGAAGCCCACCGGGGGAGAATGCAAGACGGCACAGATTCTCATTGGTTGTGGCTGCCGGGTCCCAATTTTTGAGGTGCAACGGGTAACCACCACATGCGGCGTAGGCCTCGATGAGAGAGATCGGGTCGAGCTGGGGAAGAAAATCTGCAGCGGAGCGAAGGCTGACGGGTGCCACCTTGAGGTTTTCGGTCGCTCGTCCGAGTAGTGGACTTTCTGGCCCGACAAGTTTTTCCATCACGCCAACCGCTGACCCGGTCAGCACCAGCATCAGCTTGTGGCGGTTCTCGAGGACAAGCCGGTCCCAGCAGATTTGAATCATGCTGGGAAGTTCGGGGCTTGCGGCGAGTGCATAGGGGAGTTCGTCGAGGACGACCAAAAGAGGAGACTCGGTGCTCGCTTCTGCAAGGAACCTGAGCGCATGCTCCCAGCCCTGGAACACTCCGCCGAACTGGGCGAGGGCTGGCTGCCCGAGCGTTTCAGCCACTGAGGTAGTGAGCCGGTCGAGTTCCTGAGCTTGTGGACTGTCCTTGGCCATGGTGTGCATGACCCGCCTATGCGGCTGTGCGAAGTGGTGCAACAGGAAAGTTTTGCCGACTCGGCGGCGACCTGAGAGCACGACGAGCTGGGGGATTCCTGCCTGAGCTTTGCCCCATGCCTCGCGAAGCTTGGCCTGCTCGTCATGTCTGTCGATCAGGGGGTCTGTTGGCATACTTATGCTGTCTCCATGTGGTACATCCTACCTGTAGAAGTTCTATTCTTCCAGGTAAAGGGTTGTATTTCCATATAACTCTATTATGCTAACCACTATCTACAAATCCATTTTGGCTAGATGGTGGTCCTCGACGGTGAAGTCGTTACAGCCGTCTTCCATGGTCGTAAAGGCCGTGGCTCCATTGCCTCCATCGCTTATGCCAAGAAATGACACTGCTGTAATTGTCACACCCCCCAGGTAACCATGAGCGTGTGACATCACTTCCCTCTCAAAAGACAGGACTCAGCCCGTGGACACATTTGTCGAGTTTTTTAAAAGAGCAACTGGCAACGACCCTTACGACTGGCA
>JBBSKG010000028.1:0-23551 GCA_038256565.1 Acidimicrobiales bacterium
CCGCCGGAGTGGGCATACATGTCGGCGTCGCCGAGCACCACGGCCATGGCCTTGGCGCCAGCGGAGCCCATGGGAATGAGTTCGGCGTCGAGCGCTGCGGCAACCGCTTGGGAGGCGGGAGGGTTGCGGGTGCGGCTGGTGACGACCCGAACTGGGCTGTCGCTCCCCGATGTGAGCGGTGTCGAGGGTTTCGCGTTGAGAATGAGGTCACGAGCGGGAAGGCCTACGGCGCTAGTGGTTATTTGGCCGTCGACAGCCAAGGCGATGTGCACGGCCCAGTCGGTTCGGCCTTCTTCGCCGAACTCTCGGGTGCCATCGAGTGGGTCGACAATCCAAACTCGTTGCGAAGAAAGTCTATTTGAGCGATCTGCCGACTCTTCCGAAAGTATTGGATCCTCAGGCCGAGCAGTAGTCAGCAGATCACAAATGAGCTGGTTGGCCCTGCTGTCGCCCCTAGCTCGTAATGCGTCTGGATAAGCGAAACCATCCGATGCACGAAGCGCCATAAGTAACGCTCCAGCCTGGCTCGCAATGTGGGCCGCAAGGGCGTCATCATCAAGAGAGGTCAAGAGGGGAGTAGTCACCTCTTGACGGTACACGCCACCTCGGGCCAGAGCGGTTCCCTGAGTCGTCTCGCTATTCGGTAACCTCTTGAGATCGACACGACGATTTCTCCCCCAACTAATTCTTCAGGCTTTGATCTGCCTCATCTGAAGGTGCTCGAAGCCGAATCCATCACGATCATCCGCGAGGTGATTGCTGAGTTCGAGCGTCCTGTACTGCTTTTTTCTGGTGGCAAAGACTCCATCGTTATGTTGCGTTTGGCAGAGAAAGCCTTTTGGCCCGCTCCTGTACCTTTTCCTGTGTTGCACGTAGACACTGGTCAGAATTTTGAAGAGGTTCTTACCTATCGTGATAAGCGCGTGGCTGAGCTTGGCATTCAGTTGATTGTGGCCTCAGTCCAGGAATGGATCGATGACGGTCGTTTGCGTGAAGACCCAGGGGGCCAGCGAAATCGTCTGCAGACCCCCGTATTGCTTGATGCGATCGAACGTGGAGATTACAACGCCGCGTTTGGTGGTGCTCGACGTGATGAGGAGAAGGCCCGCGCTAAAGAACGGGTATATAGCTTCCGCGATGAGTTCGGCCAGTGGGACCCTAAGAATCAACGGCCTGAGTTATGGGGTCTCTACAACGGTCGCCACCACAAGGGTGAACACATCAGGGTTTTCCCGCTGAGCAACTGGACTGAACTCGACATCTGGCAGTACATCGCCGAAGACGACATAGAGATTCCCTCGATCTATTTCGCACACCGCCGAGAGGTCGTGCGTAGAGACGGAATGCTCATGGCTACTTGTCAATGGATTCAGCCAGCCGACGGCGAAGAGGCTTTTGAGGCAACCGTTCGTTACCGCACCGTTGGTGACGCTTCTTGTACGGCTGCGGTTGAGTCGGGCGCTGCGACTATTGATGATGTCATTGCTGAAGTAGCGGCCACTCGCATCACCGAACGAGGCGCAACTCGGGCAGACGACAAGGTGTCTGAAGCGTCAATGGAAGATCGTAAACGTGAGGGGTATTTCTAAGATGGAACTCTTGCGCTTTGCTACCGCTGGGTCGGTAGACGATGGAAAGTCGACGCTGATCGGGCGTTTACTTTTCGACTCGAAATCTATTTTTGAAGACGCCCTCGAAGCTGTCGAACGAACAAGTCGTCAGCGGGGCGAGGAAACCAACCTTGCGCTTTTGACAGATGGCCTGCGGGCCGAACGTGAACAAGGCATCACGATTGATGTTGCCTATAGATATTTCGCTACGCCTAAGCGCAAGTTCATCATTGCGGACACTCCGGGTCATGTTCAGTACACACGCAACATGGTCACTGGGGCATCGACTGCCGATGTGGCGTTGATTTTGGTCGATGCTCGCAAGGGCATTCTTGAACAGTCCCGCCGGCATGCTTTCTTGGCAACGTTGTTGCGCGTTCCGCACCTGGTCGTGTGTGTCAACAAGATGGACCTAGTCGAGTATTCACAAGAGCGATTCGATGAGATTAAGGCCGACTTTCGAGCGTTTGCTGCGAAGCTTGACATCACTGACTTGGTCTTCATTCCGGTGTCTGCACTCGATGGTGACAACGTGGTCAACAGAAGTACCAACATGGATTGGTATGAGGGTTCATCATTGTTGCACCACCTCGAAGAGGTGCATATAGCGTCTGACCGCAACTTGATTGACGCTCGCTTTCCTGTCCAGATGGTGATTCGTCCACGCGATGACGAGTTTCATGATTACCGTGGTTATGCGGGCCAGATGGCTGGTGGAGTTTTGCGTCCTGGTGACGAAGTCGTAGCACTTCCTTCTGGGTTCACTTCCACAATCTCGGCAATAGAAACAGCCGATGGTCCCGTAAGCGAGGCGTATGCACCAATGGCGGTGACAATTCGTCTTGATGGTGAGATCGACATCAGTCGTGGTGACATGTTGTGTCGTAGCCAGAACCGACCCACCGTCAGCCAAGACATTGACGCAATGATTTGTTGGATGTCGGACACCCCGCTTCAAGAGAGGGGGAAGTACGTCATTAAACACACCACGCGCGTTGCCCGTGCGTTGATTTCCAAGGTTCACTACGGCCTTGATGTGAACACCTTGCATCGTGATGAATCGGTTCATTCTCTTGGGTTAAATGAGATTGGCAAAGTGTCGCTACGTTCGACAGTCCCGCTCTTTCACGACGAATACCGACGCAACCGAGCAACAGGCAGTTTTGTTCTCATTGATGAACAGACCAACGCAACTGTTGCAGGTGGCATGATTCTCAGCCGTGAGCATGGCCGCTGAACCTGAGCGCAATATCACCTGGCACCACAGTGATTTTTCTCGCGAACAGCGTTGGAGTGCCTTGGGCGTGCAAGGGGCCACGGTTTGGTTGACAGGGCTATCTGGTAGCGGCAAGTCAACAGTGGCGGTAGAGCTGGAAGCCCAACTTATTCGTGCTGGTCGACTTGCCTATTTGCTTGACGGCGACAACATCCGCCACGGCCTAAACAGCGATCTTGGTTTTAGCGATGAGGACCGTGCAGAGAATGTACGTCGCAACGCCGAGGTCGCCCGACTGATGGCTGACGCTGGCATGGTCGCAATTGTGCCGGTGATAAGTCCATTTAGAGAAGGACGAGATCGGGTGCGTCAGATGCATGAGGTGGCTGGCCTCACTTTTGTCGAGGTCTTCCTTGACACACCGCTTGGCGAATGCGAACAGAGGGACCCAAAGGGCCTATATGCAAAGGCACGCAGCGGTGAACTTTCAGGCATGACCGGCATCGACAGCCCTTATGAGCCCCCAACAAATCCAGAACTTGTTCTTAAGCCAACAGATGGGTCACCAGAAGAATTGGCGACGTTAGTCTTTAGTTTTTTAAGAGGTTGAACTAGTCCCTAGACGATGGGTGGGCCGTATTGCTCGCCCTTGTCGGAGTAGCACTCAGAATGGAAATGCTCGACACGAGTCCATTTGCCCTCGGTGTATACGTTGGCAATTACTTGACTGCGCTGGGTCTTGGCTGCGAACTTGATGGCCTCTTCGCAAATGGCGCATATAGAGCTGCTGCCAGCTTCGACTCGGCGCAAAACAGCCCTGCTTTGCTGGTTTGGCGTTTTCGTTGTGGTCTTACTCATGGTTTCCTATCGGCTGTCGTCGCCTCCGATCAAGCGTCCGAGACGAAATGCTTGGCCAACTAGCGAACGAAGAGCGTCTTCGTCAGCACCAGCACTTTGGAGATCAGCAATCGTCTGTTCCATTTCTTCACCAAGGTTTTCATCTAGGGCTTGGCTTGATTGGCCAAGTGCCTTTCGTGGAGGCGTTGAAAGCGATGAGGAAGCAACCGTTGTGGCCACGATGAGACACAGTGCCGCTATTGCGCTGATGATGCCGAAAGTAACCGGCCACCCTGTTGAGCCTGCGATCGAGCTGACGATCATGCCCGCGATGCTCATGACGCATGTGGTTAAGGCGAGAGCTCGTATGGACGAGATGGACATGATGAGGTCAGGCTCGACGTAGCGGTTTGTACTTGATGCGATGAGGTTGATCGGCTTCGGCCCCGAGACGCTTATGGCGATCGACCTCGTAGTCGCTGAAGTTACCTTCAAACCATCGAACCTCTGAGTCGCCTTCAAAGGCAAGAACATGCGTTGCTACCCGGTCGAGGAACCATCGATCGTGACTGATGACAACTGCGCAACCGGGGAAAGAAAGCAGCGCATCTTCAAGTGCTCGCAGAGTGTCAACATCGAGATCATTGGTGGGCTCATCGAGCAGAACAACGTTTCCGCCGGTCAGCAGCTGGCGAGCGAGGTGAACTCGATTGCGCTCGCCTCCTGACAAGACCCCGACCTTCTTTTGCTGGTCTGATCCCTTGAAGTTAAACGAGGCAACATAGGCCCGACCGTTCATGGTGCGGTTACCTATCTTCACCTCTTCGCCTCCACCTGTGATTGCTTCATAAACCGTGTGGTCGTCTTCGAGGACGTCGCGCGACTGATCTACATATGAGAGTTCAACAGTTGAGCCCACGGTCAAAGTTCCTTCGTCGGGCTTTTCGGTGCCAGTAATCATGCGAAACAGGGTGGTCTTGCCCGCTCCGTTTGGTCCGACGACACCGACGATTCCAGCTTTTGGCAAAGTAAAGGTGAGATCTTCAAATAGCAGTCGGTCGCCGTAACCCTTAGAGACCTTGTCTGCTTCGATCACAACATCACCCAGGCGGGGCCCCGGTGGGATGACGATTTCAAGTCGATCATTTCCACGATCGGCCGCTTGAGCCTCAGCGAGAAGTTGCTCGTAGTTGCTTAGGCGGGCTTTACCCTTTGCTTGGCGAGCACGTGGTGCCATGCGTACCCATTCCAATTCGCGCTCAAGTGTGCGCCTCCGGGCAGATTCATGCTTTTCTTCTTGTGCCAGCCTGGCCGACTTCTGTTCGAGCCAGCCTGAATAATTCCCCTCAAACGGAAAGCCACGACCGCGGTCGAGTTCGAGAATCCATCCAGCCACATTGTCGAGGAAATAACGATCGTGAGTGATAGCAACGACTGTTCCCGAGTAGTCCTTAAGAAAGCGTTCCAGCCATGCGACCGACTCGGCATCGAGATGATTGGTTGGTTCGTCGAGCAACAACAGGTCTGGGTGTCCCAACAACAGCCTGCAAAGCGCAACCCTGCGACTTTCGCCACCAGATAGCGTTGCCACGTCAGCGTCTCCAGCAGGAAGGCGAAGCGCGTCCATCGCTATCTCAACTGTGCGCTCAAGGTCCCAAGCGTTGCTTGCATCGATGCGATCTTGCAGGTCTGATTGCTCAGCTAAAAGTTTGTCGAAGTCGGCATCAGGTTCGCCAAAGGCCTCACAGACTGCGTTGTAGCGATCAAGTACGGCCTTGGTCTCGCTGACCCCTTCCATGACATTGCCCATGACGTCTTTAGAGGCGTCGAGACGAGGTTCTTGCGGCAACATGCCCACAGTAAAACCTGGCGTTAGGCGAGCTTCACCGGTAAAGCCGTCATCTTCGCCAGCCATGATGCGAAGGATTGACGACTTGCCAGACCCGTTCGAGCCAATTACGCCGATCTTGGCACCAGGAATAAATGCCAAGGTGATGTCATCGAGTACTTGGCGATCGGGAGGGTAAAACCGGTTGAGCTTGTGCATCGTATAGATGTATGTCGCTGTCATATTCCATGACCGTACTGCGCCTTTGGGGGGCATGGGGCATAGTGACAGCAGTGCTGGCCACTTCTCCCGAACCTGTAGCATCGGGTTTTGTGAGTGACCTGATTAGTCCTGATACTTCATTTGGCCCTAACGCTTGGCTAGTTGATGAGATGTACGAGCAATACCTCGTCGATGTCAATTCAGTAAGTGAGGTGTGGCGGGAGTTTTTTGCCGACTACCGCAAGGGTGTTTCTCCCACGGTCACGCCAGCAGCCGTACCACCTGTAACGGCTCAGCCACCAGGTGCGCCGGTGGAAACACTTTCGACTCCAGCACAGGCGGCACCCACTAAAGAGGCAGAGCCTCCTAAACGAGCCCCAATTGCCAAAGCGGCAGAGCCCATTAAGGGCGTTGGGGCACGCATCGTTGCCAACATGGAGGCGAGTCTTGGTGTGCCCACGGCCACGAGTTTTAGGGTTGTTCCAGCGAAGCTGCTTGAGGTCAATCGTCGTGTGATCAACGGTTATTTGGGTCGTAGTCTTGGCGGCAAGGTCAGTTTCACTCATCTGATCGGTTATGCAGTTATTAAAGCGCTCGAGTCAGTGCCCGTGATGAACGCTGCTTACACCAAGCTCGATGATGGACCCGGTGTCTTGCGTCATGATCATGTCGGTCTTGGTATAGCAGTAGATCTTGAGAAGCCCGATGGAAGCCGTGCTCTGTTGGTACCTTGTGTCAAGCATGCTGACACGCTTGATTTCCAGTCGTTTCACACTGCATATGAGGAGGTCATCCGAAAGGTTCGATCGAACAAGCTGAGTGTCGATGACTTCTCTGGGGTCACTGTCAGTCTCACTAATCCGGGAACGATTGGAACGGTGCAATCAGTGCCCCGTCTCATGCCTGGCCAAGGGCTGATTGTTGGGGTTGGTTCTATTGATTATCCGGCTGAATATCAGGCCGCTGATAGTCGGGCGTTGGCAGATCTTGGTGTGTCAAAGGTCGTCACGATCACCTCAACATATGACCATCGCATCATTCAGGGCGCAGAGTCGGGCATGTTCCTCAAGCGGGTCCACGAGCTGTTGTTGGGTGCCGACGATTTTTATCAGCAGGTGTTTGCATCTCTTGGCGTGCCTTATGAGCCCGTTGAATGGCGTCGAGACGTCAACCCACTTGATGCAACCGAGGCTTTGCTCCATAAACAGATGCAACTCAATGCTCTGGTCAACATGTATCGCGTGCGTGGTCACCTAATTGCCGATCTCGATCCATTGCGATGGCGCGAACCTCACACTCACCCCGAACTTGACCCCGCAACCTATGGTTTCACGCTTTGGGATCTTGATCGTGAGTTCCTCGCACGTGGTCTTGCCGGTCATGATCGAATGGCACTCGGTGACATCTTGCACTTGTTGCGCGACGCATACTCCAGAACCATTGGAGTTGAGTACATGCACATTCAAGAACCCGAACAAAAACAATGGGTGCAAGAGCGAGTTGAAGGTGTAAATGTATCTCCCGACATTGACGAGCAGCGCCACATATTGGCCAAGCTCAACGCTGCTGAAGCACTGGAGCGTTTTCTTGCGACCAAGTATGTAGGGGCAAAGCGTTTCGGCATCGAGGGAGCAGAAACAGCAGTGCCACTTCTTGATGCCGTGCTTGAGGCCGCAGCTGATTCTGGCATGAAGAGTGCGGTAATGGGCATGGCGCATCGTGGCCGATTGAATGTGTTGGTAAACGTTGTTGGAAAGAGTTACCAGCAATTGTTCATGGAGTTTGAGGGTGCAGTAGACCCGAACATGGTTCAAGGTTCAGGTGATGTGAAGTATCACCTGGGTGCAAAAGGCGTCTTTAAGAGTCGTTCAGGCATTGAGATTCCAGTTGAACTTGCAGCAAACCCTTCGCACCTAGAAGCGGTCAACCCGGTCGTTGAAGGCATGGTGCGTGCCTTGCAAGATCGCATCGACGACCCGTCAGCCTTTTCAGTGCTTCCTATTCTCATTCATGGTGACGCAGCTTTTGCTGGACAAGGTGTCGTGGCTGAGACCTTGAACCTCTCTGATCTCAAGGGCTATCGCACGGGCGGCACTGTCCATTTGGTTATCAATAACCAACTTGGTTTCACAACCTCTCCTGAATACGGCCGTTCATCTTGGTACTGCACAGATGTGGCCAAAATGGTCCAAGCTCCTATCTTTCATGTCAATGGTGACGATCCTGAGGCGTGTGTTCGTGTAGCTCGTCTTGCCTTTGAGTTTCGTCAGGCATTTCACAAGGATGTAGTAATCGACTTGGTTTGTTATCGGCGTCATGGTCATAACGAGGCGGACGATCCCAGCTTCACTCAGCCGCTTATGTATCAGCGCATTAACGCCCGTCGTTCGGTGCGAAAGCTCTACGTCGAGTCCTTGGTCAAGCGTGGTTTCATCACGGTGGAAGAAGCAGAGAGCGCTTTGGCCGATTTCTCTGCGCGCTTGCAGGCAGCGCTCGATGAGACGAGGGCACTGGCACCATCCGAACCTGTTCGGGCACTCCTTTCACAGGGAGGAAAAGGCGTGCTTGCCCACGTTCCCACCGGGATAGATCGTTCAGTAGTAGATGAGGTGTTTGCTGCATTGAACACCACGTCTGAGGGCTTTACGATGCATCCTCGTTTGGCGAAACAGTTTGATACCCGCGCCAAACTCTATGAAGAAGGACAGATTGAGTGGGCAACGGCTGAAGCCCTCGCATTTGGTTCTATCTTGCTTGATGGCCGTGACATTCGTTTTGCTGGTCAAGACTCACGGCGCGGAACCTTTTCGCAGCGTCACGCGGTGTTGGTTGATCAAAATACTGGTGGTGAATATGCCCCTCTTGCTCATCTTTCACGCACTCAGGGCAAGTTCTGGATTTACGACTCGCTGCTTTCGGAATATGCAGCCGTTGGTTTTGAGTACGGCTATTCCCTTATGCATGAGAACGCTCTTGTGTGTTGGGAAGCTCAGTTTGGTGACTTTGTAAACGGTGCACAGATCATCATCGATCAGTTCATTGCGGCGGCTGAAGACAAGTGGGAACAGCACTCTGGGCTCGTGTTGTTATTGCCACATGGTTTCGACGGGCAAGGTCCTGAACACAGTTCATGTCGTGTCGAGCGCTTCTTGACACTTTGTGCTGAGGACAACATGCAGGTAGTCAACGCGACTACAGCAGCTCAGTACTTTCATCTGCTCCGTCGTCAAGCTCAACTAGAGGTTCCCAGGCCGTTGATAGTGGTGACGCCGAAGTACCTGCTACGAGCTAAAGAAGCTCGTAGCAACGTAAATACATTGACCACGGGCTCGTTCGAAGAGGTGCTGGACGACGATACGGTTAGCGATGCGTTACAGGTGCGCCGGGTCATCTTGTGTTCAGGCAAGGTGGCATATGACGCCATGAAGCGCCAAGTTGAAACAGGTTCTCCGGCTGCAGTTGTGCGCGTTGAGCAGCTTTACCCATTCCCTGACGAGCAAATTGCAGAAGTGATAACCCGTTATTCCAATGCCACCTCGCTTTTGTGGCTACAAGAGGAGCCTAAGAACATGGGGGCTTGGCCATTTGTGCATGGGCGTCTTCTTGATTTACTGCCAAATGGCGTGAGCTTGTTGCATGCGAGTCGACACGAATCTGGCAGTCCAGCAACAGGTAGTCATGCGGTCCACCTTCAAGAGCTTGAAGATTTACTCGATGTCACTTTTGCTGATATTTAGGCATGCGCCGGACATTGCTATAGAGATGCTTGACTAGGACTGTTATGTCATTGCCTCCTACCCATGTTGTCGTTGACGGTTCGAACATCGCGACTGAAGGTCGAAGCACCCCTAGCCTTCAACAGCTCGACGAAGGTGTGAGAGCTTTTCTTCACCAATATCCCCATGACATTTACACTGTTGTGGTTGACGCGACCTTCGAGCACCGCATCGACCCCTCAGAGCGGAAGATTTTCGAAGAGGCACACGAGAACGGCGAAGTTATAACTCCACCAGCGGGAACAATCGGTCGCGGTGACAAATTTTTGCTTGAGATCGCAGATCGTTCGGGTGCAACTGTTTTTTCGAATGATTCTTTCCAGGAGTTTCATGGTGAGTACTCCTGGTTGTTCAACAACGGTCGACTTATAGGTGGCAAGGCCGTTGCCGAGGTTGGGTGGGTATTTGCGTTTCGCAGTCCCGTTCGTGGGCCACGTAGTCGCCAAGCGGTTAAAGAGGCACGAGAGCCAGAGAACAGATCGTTACATAACAAGGCGTTGCCTAAAGGCAAGAACAATGGCGAGCTAGAGTCAAAGACCAGTAGACCCAAGACCAGCCGAGCGCCCATACCCAAGTTGCCGCCCGCTGTTAAAACAAGGGAACCACAACGCAGACGCGGGGCACCTGCTATCGCTAAGCCGGTAGTTGCGGTCAATGCTCCAATGCCTTTCATTCAGTTCATCGCTGAGCATCCACTGAGTTCAACCGTCGAAGGTGAAGTCGTGGAGTTTGCTAGTCATGGCGCTTATGTGATGGTGGGCGAGGTCCGCTGTTATGTGCCAACGAAGTTGATGGGTGACCCTGCTCCTCGCGGCCCAAGAGACGTGTTGGACCTGGGGGAGGTGCGGTCATTTGTGGTTCAAGCACTTGATGCACCGCGGCGAGGGATCGATCTTGCGCTTCCAGGTTTCGAGCAGATACAGATGGACGATATGCCATCTGAAAAAGCCGCTTCACCAGCAAGGAAGGCAGCGGTTAAGAAAGCGCCAGCTAAGAAAGCGCCAGCTAAGAAAGCGCCAGTTGAGGATACGGTTTCCACCAAGAAAGTTGCAGCCAAGAAAGCTCCAGCAAAGAAGGCTGTTGTTAAGAAAGCTCCAGCTAAGAAAGTTGCAGCTAAGAAAGTTGCAGCTAAGAAAGTTGCAGCTAAGAAAGTTGCAGCCAAGAAAGCTCCAGCAAAGAAGGCTGTTGTTAAGAAAGTCGCCAAACCTGTTATTCAATAAGGCGAGTCTTCCGAGTCCATCTAGTAGGTCCAACGTTTAAGAGGCCAAACCATGACTGTCGTTTCGTTCGATCAGGTGACTAAGCGATTTGGTGAGGTACTTGCTCTTGATCAACTGAGCCTCGATGTTTTAGATGATGAGTTGCTTGTGTTGTTGGGACCATCGGGTTGTGGAAAGTCGACCGCACTTCGCATGATTGCAGGGCTCGACGAGCCAACGAGCGGCGTCGTTCGCATAAATGATCAAGTAGTAAACGGCGTTGATCCTAAAGATCGCGATGTGGCGATGGTTTTCCAGAGTTATGCGCTCTATCCGCATAAATCAGTTCGCCAGAACATCGAGTTTCCTCTTCGAGCTCGCAAGGTTCCCTCAGCCGAACGAAGCGCGCTTGTAGACGAGGTGGCTAAACAGCTTGATCTAGCTCAATTGATGAATCGCAAACCCCGTGAACTTTCTGGGGGCCAGCGTCAGCGTGTGGCATTGGCACGCGCACTCGTTAGACGCCCAGCAGTGTTCTTGATGGATGAGCCTTTATCGAATCTCGATGCAAAGCTGCGCACTCAGACACGGGCCGAATTGGTTGAACTACAACAGCGGCTGCACACATCGTTTGTCTATGTCACTCATGACCAAGTTGAGGCAATGACAATGGCAACTCGCATTGCAGTGATGTTGAACGGTGTGTTGCAACAGGTGGGTACTGCTCAAGAGGTCTATGACCAGCCAGAAAATGTCTTTGTCGCTCAGTTCATTGGTAGCCCACCTATGAATGTCGTTGATGCAGCAGTTGTCGATCACGAGGGTCGTCGAATAGCGCGCGTAGCGGGCGGAGCATTCAGTGTGCCAGCAGCGCTGTCAGCGTTGCTCGACAGTCGTCAGTTAAGTGGTGCTCTACGCGTTGGAATTCGCCCAGAGCATCTTCGGCTGGCTCCACCAGCACTCGAGGGGCCAACCGTAGAAGCACGGGTTCGTTTGGTCGAGGCTCTTGGCCATGAGCACCACCTGATCTGTGCTTTGGAAGATGGTGCATCGGTGGTGGTACGTGTGCCTGTAGGTGATCCGCTTGCTGGCGATGGTGAGGCTGTTCGCTTGATTGCTGATGCCGATGCACTTCATCTGTTCGATGCCAACACTGGTCAGCGGGTTTCATGATGAAGGTCTCGAAGTCTGAGCCTGTGGTATTGGTGGGTGGCAAAGGGCGATTAAGTCGTGAACGTTTTCTGGCGTCGTTGTTCTTGATGCCCTCGGCGTTGGTCTTTGTGGTTTTCGTGTTCTACCCATTGATGCGCACGATTCATCTTGGTGCCTATAGGAGCGACCCATTTGGCAACATTGGGCGTTTCGTTGGCATTGATCAATACCTCGATGTGATTGGTTCAGCGTCGTTTCGCAACAGTCTCGCGGTAACGCTGAAGTTCGCACTTCTGACCGTTCCTGTTGGGATGGTGCTCGGCATAGGCCTTGGCGTACTTGCCCATCAACGGCTGCGCGGCATACAACTCTTTCGTGTGATCTTTTCATCGACGGTGGCAACTTCTGTGGCGATCTCATCATTGATGTGGATTGCCCTCTTGAACCCAAATGTCGGAATGGTCAATCAACTGTTGACCTGGCTTGGACAAGAGCGCATCTTGTTTTTACAAGACCCGACGTGGGCGCTGTTGTCGGTATCTGCAGCAACCGTGTGGCAACACCTGGGCTTTACCTTCATTGTGGTTACTGCTGGCCTCCAAGCTGTGCCTGATGAACTACTAGAAAGTGCTCGGGTCGATGGGGCAGGGCCATGGAGACGCTTTCGCGAAGTAACGCTTCCTTTGCTATCTCCCACGTTGTTATTTGCAGTGATCGTTTTGACCATTCATGCCTTTCAATCTTTTGGCCAGATTGACCTTTTGACTAAGGGCGGCCCGCTTGATCACACAAACGTGATTGTCTATTCCATATTCACTCTGGTTGGAAGCGACCCCTCAGCAGCCGCTGCTCGTGCCGTCATTCTTTTTCTAGTCATGATCATCTTGAGCGGCTCGCAGCTTCGCCTCATGGAGAAGCGAGTCACTTATGAAAACTAGGCGTCGGCTCCGTCTTGCTAGTCGTTACGCCCTGCTCACGTTTGCGGCGATCGTTGTAGTGATTCCTATTTACACAGCAGTGGTCCTGGCTACTCAGCCCGGCGAGCGCCTGTTTGATTTTCCAGCAGTGCTTTTTCCTCGTTCAATTGAGTTTTCAACCTTTCGAGAGGCTATAGAAGCAGGCTCGCTACCTCGCTATATGTTGAACAGCGCAGTGGTGTCATCGATCATTGTCGCTGGCCAAATTGTTACTTCTGTGTTGGCGGGTTACGCCTTTGCCTGTTTACGTTTCCCGGCCAAGAGGTGGATATTTTTGGCGTTTCTGGCGACACATATGATTCCCGCCGAAGTCACCATTGTGGCCAACTACGAGACGATGCAACGACTTGGCTGGATCGACACCTTCCCAGCATTGACGGTGCCGTTTTTGGCTAGTGCATTCGGAACGTTTTTATTGCGCCAGGTTTTCCTACAGGTTCCACAAGAGTTGCGTGACGCAGCATCGCTCGACGGCTATGGACATATTGGGTTTCTTTGGAACGTGGCGATCCCGTTGGCTCGACCAGCGATTGCGGCGTTGGGATTGTTCTCGTTTCTGGCTGCTTGGAATCAATATCTTTGGCCGCTTCTTGTCACGAACAACGACAGCCACCGCACGGTTCAGATTGGCTTGAAAGCTTTAGCTTCAACGAATCTCGACAGAATCAACCTTGTCATGGCGGGAACTGTCGTAGCCTCGCTTCCAATAGTTGTGTTGTTACTTATTTTTCAACGCCAACTCATCCGCGGCTTGACCGCTGGAGCCGTGAAAGGATGACCTTTATGATTATTGATCTTCGTTCTGCGCAGTCATCTCGCCCAACTCAGTCATCTCGCCCAGCAAAGAGCGCCTCAAGAATCATCCGGTCGGGGGCGATCGTTTTGTCACTTGCCCTGTTGGCGGGTGCTTGCAGCGACAGTGGTGACAAACAAGCCACAGATACAGCGTCGACTAAGTCGACAGTTGACCCAAAGAGTTGTCCGACCGACGTTTTGGCAAAGGTCACCAAACCCGTTGACATTACGTTCTGGCACAGCATGGCTGACGCAAACGAATCGACGCTGAAGGCAATGATCGCTGACTACAACGCGACCCAGTCAAAGGTTCGGGTGAACCTTCAGTTTCAGGGCGGCTATGACGACACTGCCAAGAAGTATCGGGCAACTTTGCAAGAGGGAGACCTTCCTGAACTTGTGCAGCTGCATGAGATTTATCCACGCATGATGATCGACACCAAGAGCACGATCCCTGTTCAGGCTTGCATCGACGCAGACGACTATGACCTGAGCGATTACTTGGCAGCACCTTTGAGTCAGTTCCGGGTAGACGACATTCAATGGTCGATGCCATTTAACTCATCGGTTCCAGTTCTCTATTACAACAAGGCGGCATTTAAGAAGGCTGGCCTCGACCCCGATGTTCCGCCGACGACCTTTGAGGAAATGCGAGCAATGTCACAAAAGATAGTGACCTCAGGAGCTGCCAAAAGCGGCATTGCGTTTGAACTACTTGCTGATTCCATAGCGCAATGGATGAGCCTGGCAAACCAGCCTCTGGTAGATCGGAGCAATGGGCGAGATGGCCAAGCGACTAAGGCCACTCTCGACAGTAAAGCCGGCCTTGAGATCTATCAGTTCATGGACAAGATGATCGACGACAAGTTGGCCATAAGCGTCGGTCGTAACCCAGCTAAGATTGACCACCTGCTAGCCCTTGCCAAGGGTGATGCAGCGATGGCCATCTATACTTCAGCAGCGCTTGGCTCAGTGCTTAGCGTTTTGGCTAGTGGGCAATTCCCAGGCGTTGATCCTGGCGTCGCTTTCTTGCCTGGCCCGCATGACCCCAAAGGAAAAGGGGGCGTGTTCGTCGGAGGCGGCTCGCTTCATATCGTCAAAAAGGGCTCTACCCCCGAACAACGGGCAGCCGCTTGGGATCTAACTCGTTGGTTGAATGAGCCAGCCCAACAGGCACGACTTCACTTGGCAACTGGCTACATACCTATTCGCAAGTCAGCGATTGAATCGCCAGAGATAGTTAGCTTTTGGGAGGCTAACCCACTGTTTCGAGTTGGCTATGACCAGATGCTGGCTTCAAAGACAACAAATGGCTCAGCCGTATTCGGTGCATACCAAGGCGTTGAAGAGATCATCATTGCGAGCCTTGAGCGCATGGCCTTGGAAGCCCAAGACCCCGTAAAGGCTATTGCGCAGGCAAACGCAGAGGCAACGGCAGCAATCAAGGACTACAACGAACGCATTGGTGGATAAGGCACCTCTAAGCGTTCTTTGATTGCATGCGGGTTACCCAGCGGCGCAAGGTTTCGGGAGGCTGCACTCCTGGCAACACGAGACCGTTGTCGAAAACCAAGGTAGGCGTACCTGATACTCCATCTTCGCGGGCTATCTCACGAGCAGCATTGAGCGCAAGGGCTGATTCATTGGTATCAAGAGCGTGCAAAACTCTTTCAACGTTGGCTCCAGCCTGAGCGACAAGAGTTTTCAGCACGCCTAGGTTGCCGATGTCTAAGCCATCGGCGAAATGTGCCTTAAACAGCGATCGATGCAGAGTAGCGAAGGAATCGGGGTCGTTCGTGCGAACGTGTTCGCTTATCTGGAGTACAAGGTTTGTATTTGGGCTGTGAGTAGGCATATTAAATTCGAGCCCTGCCTCTTCGCATTCGACACCAACGCTGGTAAAGACTGCGACGGTCCGTCCATCTATGCGATGTTCTCGACCCTCTGGTTCTATTTCTGGGTGTAGCTCGTAGGGCCTGACGGTTACTTCCACTCCCATTTCAATGAGCAAGGCTTGGCGATCGAGTGTTAGGTAACACCACGGGCAGATGTAGTCGCTCCATAAGGTCACATGCACATCAATGACCGTACCCGCGGACGCTCTAGGCTCCGTGTATGCGGATTGTCACCTGGAACGTCAACTCTTTGAAGGCTCGTATGGAGCGAGTTGAGCAATGGCTGGTGTACGCAGAACCCGATGTCTTGTGTCTTCAAGAGACGAAGATGACCGATAAGGCTTTTCCTGCGATGTCTTTTTCTGCAATGGGGTATGAGGCCGTTCATCATGGCGAAGGGCGATGGAACGGAGTTGCCATACTTAGTCGTGTGGGCATTGATGATGTGGTGTCAGGTTTTGCTCCAGGCATTGAGCCCGACGCCGAAGCACGACTGCTCACCGCAACATGTGGCGGCATACGAGTGGCCACGGTGTATGTGCCGAATGGTCGAGAGGTCGGCCACGACCACTATCACTACAAACTCGACTGGATGCGCCGATTGCGTGAGCATCTTGAGTTAGAGGCCAAACCCACCGACGACGTTTTGGTCTGTGGTGATTTCAACATTGCCCCAGACGATCGAGATGTGTGGGACCCAGCCGCATGTAGCGGGGGTACGCATGTAAGCGAGCCCGAACGTGCAGCACTGGAGAACGTCGTTGAGTGGGGTTTGGTGGATGTGTTCCGCAAGCAATATCAGGCAGATCGTCTTTATACCTGGTGGGACTATCGAGCGGGAATGTTTCACAAGCACATGGGTATGCGGATAGATCTGATGTATGCCACAGAATCGTTGGCCTCCCGTCTTGATTGGACATTGATTGATCGCAATGCACGTAAAGGAGTGCAGCCTTCTGACCACGCCCCATTAATAGGGTCCTTTAAATGAGTGGCGGCTTAACTGACAGGCCACCCACAGTGATGAGCTTGTTCTCATGAAGAGCCATGACCACGATCGTGGACATGGACATTCTCACGGTCTCGATCACGGTCTCGATCACGGTCTCGATCACGGGTCTAGTCAGGCTTTCCGCCAAAGACGAGTCTTGTGGCAGGTGCTTGTCGCAAATGCCGCTTTCATGTTGGTTGAAGTGGTCGGCGGTTTAGCGTTCGGCTCGCTTGCTTTGTTGGCCGATGCTGGCCACATGCTCTCAGATGTTGCAGGTCTGAGTATTGCGTTGGTTGCTCAAGGCCTGGTGACTCGTCCAGCGTCGACGCGCCACACGTTTGGTTTTCAACGTAGCGAGGTGCTGGGCGCACAAGCGAATGGGGTCATCTTGGTGGCGGCCTCTGGGTGGATCACGTTTGAAGGTCTCAAACGCATTGGCGATGCTCCCCAAATAGACGGAGGGGGCCTCGTGTTGGTCGCCGGCATTGGGCTTTTGGTGAACCTGGTGAGTGCAGTTTTATTGATGAGAGTTCAGGGCGACTCGTTGAACATGAGAGGAGCGCTTGTTCATATGCTCGCTGACGCCGCAGGTTCAGTGGGAGCGATTGCAGCTGGGGCTGCGGTGTTGATGGGTGATGTTATGTGGGTCGACCCATTGGTATCGGTATTCATAGCGCTAATGGTTGCCTGGTCGGCGTGGGGCTTGTTGCGTGATGCAACTCATGTGTTGTTAGAAGGTGCTCCGCGAGGCTTAGACCCCGATGCGGTCGTGGCACTAATGAGCGAGGTCCCTGGGGTGCTCAGCGTGCATCACCTTCACCTCTGGAGCATTGCGTCAGATGTCCCAGCGTTATCGGCCCATGTTCTGCTTGACGCTGACCCGAGGTTGCATGACGCCCAACAGATTGGTGATGCAATACGAGCATCGTTACAAGAACGCTTTGGGCTCGTTCATGCAACCCTTGAATTGGAGTGCCACTGGTGCGAATTGCCCTCTGACCATGCGAATTAAATACCGGTTAGAGGCTCAGCGGATAGGTTCACCTTGTGCGTGTAGAACGATTCGTTTTGTCAGTCTTCGCCTAACAAAACAGGGCCTGTATCTGATGGAGCCCCACCGAGTCGCTGGGGCTCTTAGTTAATGAGGTGTCGATTTGATACTGATTTGATACCATGATGCGATGGCAATGACTCTACGGCTCACTGACGATGAGCAAGAAGCGCTGCGTGATAATGCAGCAAGAGATGGTATTTCGATGCAAGATGCAGCTAGGCGGGCGGTGCGTGAGTACGTCGAACGGGGCAAGCATCATGAGCGAGTGTCTGCTGCGGCTGAGCGGGTGAAGACCGCTCACGGCGAGGCCCTTCAGCATCTTGGCGGGTGAGCAAACCGTTCGAGTACTTAGATATTGATGATCTGGTCGATTTAGCGAAGGGCATGCTGGGAGACCCACTGCCATTGCGTGATATTGGGTTGCTGGGCGCAGCAGCGGCCCGTCCCCAGGCGACGGCTTTTGGTGAAGATGCCTACCCAGATATCTGGACGAAGGCGGCAGCGCTCCTCCAATCAATCGTAAAGAATCATGCCTTGATCGATGGAAACAAGCGCCTCGGGTGGCTAGCTACCGCAGTATTTCTGGAACTTAACGGGGTAAAGGTCACTGATGTTGAAAATGATGCCGTGTACGAATTCGTAATGTCGGTGGCCATCGGCCATGACCATGTTGCGGTAATTGCGGGGCAGCTTAAAAGCATGATTTCTCCAGCAGAGTGAGATGGGTCTTGATATCGGTATTAGTCAGTTTTGTTCACTAACCGCTACCGTCATTTCTCGTGACTGACGAAGCGAATATGACACCAGAACCCAATTCCAACCCAGTAGGTGAATGGGGTAAGGACTTCATCGTGATGGAGACCGAATGGACCCCTCATCGTGGTGAGGCACGACGATTGGCCAATGGAACCCGTGAGCTCATTGCTCAGCTGATGGCCACCGAAGCACCGACTGAATCGGTGGCACGGGCTGCAGACTTTGTCGAACAAGCTCTTGGTGAGCTGCGGGAGTTCCCTAAGGGTCGCATTTATGAGGGTTTCGCTGAGTCAGCAAATGCCGGTGGAGACCCCAGGGCTTTCTTTGATTACAGCCCCATTATTGGACTTGCCAATCCGCTGGCTTCTCCGGTGCGCCTTGCCGTGTCAGAGGGAGTGGTACATGGTCAGGCCAACTTTGGCGCAGCTTACGAAGGCCCCCCCGGTCATGTACACGGAGGTTTCATCGCAGCTTCGTTCGATGAAGTGTTGGGCATGGCGCAGTCACTCGGAGGGGCACCTGGCATGACGGGGACCTTGACCGTTAAGTATCGAAGCCCCACCCCACTGCACACTGACCTCCACTACGTTGCCACCCTTGATCGTCAAGTTGGACGCAAGTTATTTACCAGTGGAAAGCTCTACAACGGCGACACCCTTTGCGCAGAAGCCGAGGGCCTTTTTATATCGGTCGATTTCTCAAAGCTCATGGCAATGATGGCCGAACGAGAAGATCCAACCACCAACAGCTAGTCGTGCGTTAGGCCTAAGCGACGTGTTCGGCGACTAGTTGTAACAAGGTGTCGCCATAGCGCTCGGCTTTGACCGGTCCAAGGCCTGGCAGGGCAAGCAACTGTTTACGATCTTGTGGTCGTGTCTCGGCAACAATGGCCAAGGTCGTGTCGTGAAAGATCACATAGGCAGGAACGCCAGCTGCTTTGGCTGCCGTGGTTCGCCACTGCTTGAGGGCCGCGAGAATGTCAGGGTCGGCATTTAGACCTGCCTGCCCGGCTCCTTGGCCACTCGCTCGGCCACTGGACCCCTTTGATCTCGAAGGATTGCTCCCACCGTTTGCAGCATGTAGACGTGATCGTTGTTCGGCGAGATGTCCTCGCCAATCAGGCCCTGGACGATTGCCATCGGCGAGGGCAGCTCTTGCAGCATCAATTTCAGCTAGCCAAGGCGATGGCTTGCGTGGAACTGCACGTGAGCCAAATGTACGTTCTGCCGTCCATGAGCAATGAAGTTTCTTTTCAGCCCTCGTGATTGCTACATAGAGAAGGCGGCGTTCTTCATCGATGTCTTCGTCACGCTTTGCATGGCCAATTGGAACCAGTCCCTGCTCGAGCCCGGCAAGAAATACGACTTCCCATTCGAGGCCTTTAGCGGCATGGAAGGTAGACAACTCAACGACGTCTGAGCGACCGCCAGTGCCGTCGTTGCGCTGCAAGGTGGTGGTTAGCCAGGTGAGAAAACCAGCCGAAGTGCCAGTTGCGTCGAGCGAGCGATATTCGTGACCCAAGCGAACCAGTTCGACCAGCGCCGCTCGTCGTTCTTGAACTGGACCTGGAGCGGCAACCGAACTCTCCACCTCGTCCTCGCGTGCAAGCGCTGCCAAGTCGCTAAGTCCAGCCTCTAAAGAGCCAGAGCCAGATTGAATTTCACCCAGAGCAGCCTGGACTTCGGGTCGATCCAGAAAAGCTCCACCACCACGTACTCGGTAGGGGATGTCTGCGGCACGAAAGGCTTCTTCTATTACGACGAGTTGGGCATTGGTGCGGGTGAGGACCGCAATGTTCGACCAGGGATGACCAGGCTGGTGAGCGTCGCGCACGGATCGGGCGATTCCTCGGGCTTCGTCTCGATCGGAAGCAAAGGCCCGGATGCTTGGGATGGGTCCATCTGGACGGTTGGGTTGAAGCGATGCCTGTTTGGCTCCTGGTCCTGAAGCGAGAACAGCATCGGCTACTCCCAAGATCTGAGGGCTCGATCGAAAATTATCGCTGAGGACGACGACGGTCGCCCCAGCCTCTCGTTGTGCAAAGTGACGCAGGTAACTGGGGTCAGCGCCGTTCCATGAATAGATGGCCTGATTGGGGTCTCCTACAACACACAGGTCATCGTGATTTCCCCGCCAACCCGCCAACAGGCGTGCTTGTGCTGGGTTGAGGTCTTGAACCTCGTCTACGAACAGATGACGGAATTGCCAGCGCTGTCGAGCCGCAAAGGCGGCATCGGTCTCAAGTGCAGTTACGCATGCCATGAGGAGGTCGTCGAAATCAACGAGGCCACGGCGGCGTTTCTCAAGCTCGTAGCGTTCGTAAAGAGAGGCCATAGCTCCACTGGCAAGAGGAGGCCGTCGCCCGATTTTTCCTACCTCTGATTCATAGGTTTCAGGCGTAATGCATCGTGCCTTGGCCCATTCAATCTCAGCGGCAAGATCAATAGGTTGTGGCCCTGACGACGATGATGCTCCACGGCCCATCGAGACTCCAGAAAGACGGGCAAGAAGACCGACCTTGCGTTCCAATAATGTGGGCGCAGCCTTGTTGTTGTCGGCCCAGTATTGGCGTAGTTGTGCAAAGGCAATGGCATGAAAGGTTCCAGCCGCCACTTGGTCACGCACTCCCAGGCTCGCCAGTCGAGCTCGAAGCTCGCCGGCAGCCTTGCGGGTGAAGGTGAGGGCGAGAACATGACGCGGGTCAGCGTCACCTGTTGCAACCCGGTAGGCAATGCGCCTAGTGAGCACCCGTGTCTTTCCAGATCCGGCACCAGCGATGATGACAACTGGAGCGCCGTCGGTGGTGACCGCCTCGCGCTGGCGGTCAGTAAGTCCAACGAGTAAAGCGGAGCTGTCCATGCCCCAACAGTAGAGAGGGGGTGTGACAACAAGGTGGACCCCCTCGCACCTACGGCCTCCGGTGGGCAAACCGAGTTGGATTACTGCAAGCCTTGGTGATGGAGTGCACCCCCGGCCGTATGGCGTGCACTCCATCACGATTTGTTAGATCCCAACGATTTGCTAGACCCCAATAACGTCCCAGGAGAACACTTGTGGGTTTTGGGGGTCAATGTTTAGGCGGAGCCATTCGGTAGCTGTTGCGCCGGGGACGACGATGCGGGTGAGGTTGGGCACGGGTTCGGTGACGCCATGGATAGGGTCGCCACCTGCCATGGGTTGGTCCACTAGATATTGATGGGAGTCACCTTGTAGCAAAAGCACCGGCTTTCCAAACTTACGGGCCCGTTCAGCTATGCGGTGCACGATTGGGGTAAAGCCATCTAAGGGCAAGTTGTTGGCGACAGAAAAGGCATCCCACATGTCGGCTTGCATTAGAAGGGCCACGCCAGCTGCCTTAGAACGAGTGGCTGCATCGAAGGTCTCATCGATCCAATCAAGGGCTGCTGCAGTACGAGCGGAGACCTCGGCCAAGCGACGCCCACGTTGTTCGGCAGTCTCTGAAGTTCCGAACCACGGATCCAAGTCGTTGTTGCTTCCGACAACATGGACCATCGAGAACACCACACGCTTGTCTCTCCATCGTTGATTCTCGACATAGGTACCGTGATCGTTGTCGAAGGCCTGGCTCAATACTCGGCGAGGATGGCCACCTTGGGTCATGCCTGGGGAGGGGAAGAAGACATCGCGAAGTGCATCTAGGCGCTCGAGAGGGTCATAACTTCCAGCGGCTGAACGATGGCAGTCTGTCCATTCATTGTCGCCTGGGGTATATACAAGCGGATCTTTAAAGGTGTCGAACTGGTTGCGGATGGTTTCAAAGTATTCAGTGGTGCATGGGCTGCTACCAGTCTTGATGTCGCCAACATGGGTAATGGTTCGCACTTTAGGGTCAGCATTGATGGAGGCAACCAGTGCAGGGAATGCCCCAAGCTGGGCATCGCCATAGGGGGTGTCGCCGAGTATCGCCATAGTGGTGCCGCGGCTGGCGTTTGAGGCAGGGGTGGCGTTCCCCAAGGCTCCTAGACCGATAGGGGCACTGAGTGAGCCGAGTGCGGCCAATGTGGCGATCATGATGCGAGGTTGCATTGTCGTCTCCTTGTGAATGGGCACGTTGTGAATGGGCACGATCATCTTCTAAGAGAAAGGTGGCAGGGAAATGACGTTTATCTGACGGGCGGTTGAGCAGAACATGAACACTTCAAACCTCAGACAAGTGGAAGCGAGCTTTAACCACAACGGCGGTTGTCGTTTTCACGCCTGAAACATCGAGGGGGGAGAGTCAAGAGGTCAGAAGAACCACGTGATCATAAATAGGGAGGACTTATATGCCGCTTTATCGTGTACGTGTCGAATTGGAAGATTCGCCTGGGCGACTTGCTCGGTTGGCAAGCAGTCTTGGCAGTGTTGGAGCAAATATCTTGAGCATTGATGTTCAAGGTCTTTACGGGGCATCGGTAGCTGATGAGATCGTGCTTCACGCCCCCGTCGAAGTGAATTTGAGTGGAATTACCAACGCCGTTGAACGTTCCGGTGCTTTAGTTTTATCTGCCGAACCCGTCGATCATCACGCAGCGGGCGATGTCCAAGTGCGATGTTACGACGCTGCTCGCTATGTGCTTGAAGCTAACAGGAATAACGGCGAGTATTCACTACAAGAAGCACTAATCAAGGTCGTTCGGGCAGACTTGGTATCTCTCATCGCAGAAGAGAACGCAACACGAGGGTTGGCCCAGGTGGCGCTTCGTGAGCAGCAAACGGTAACAGGCCCAGAGCGAGATTATTTGGGTTCCTCTTCCACTTGGATTGAAGGTGAACCCAGCTGGGCAATGGCTGCGCCCTTCGAGCGCGGATCCAAACGATGGGTCGCTGTCATGGTGCGGGGTTCGCCAGATTTCACAAGCACGGAGGCAGCACGAGTGCGAGCATTCTTGCGCTTTATTTCGGTGGTGGAAGACGTAACACTCTCGCTTGATGTCTCTTGATGTTCGGAGACACTCAAGTTAGGTAACTTCTTTGAAATGATATTTAGCCATGATGCTTGCGGGCCTTTGTCTCTTTTGCTTGTGCTTGCCACTAGGGTGATTAACTCCGGCGGCGTGGCCGAGTGGTTTAGGCAAGGGCCTGCAAAGCCTTGTACACCGGTTCGATTCCGGTCGCCGCCTCCAAGGGATTGATCTGCTGTACATGTGGGTCAGATTCCATTTTCGGATTTATCGGCAGGGTCCATCAGTTACCGCTGAAACTCCCACCTCTGGTTTCGCTCCCAGCAGGCCAACCGCTAC
>JBBSKG010000029.1:0-23547 GCA_038256565.1 Acidimicrobiales bacterium
AGATTTACTCTGCCTTGGGAAAGGAATCACCGGTGGCTACCTACCAATGTCAGCAACCATTGCCGCCCACCATGTGTTTGCTTCGTTTCTCGGACCCGACCTAAGTGAAAAGACCTTCTACCACGGGCACTCTTATGGCGGTAACGCTCTAGCAGCAGCTGTTGCTCTACGACACCTTTCACTATTCAAAGAACGAGACATCCTTGCCAATGTTGTTGCCCGCGCTGAACAACTCAATGTCGCGCTAGAAAAACATGTAGGTACTCGTCTTGAAGTCGGAGCTATTCGAAAGTGTGGCCTTATGTCTGGTGTCGAACTCACACCACCAGAGGGTGTCTCTTGGGGAAGAAGGGTTTGTGCAGCAGCGGTTCAACACGGAGTACTGCTTCGAGCCCTTGGTGATGTCGTAATCATCATGCCACCATTGACTATTACCGCTGATGAGATCGATCGAATTGTGACAACTCTTGTGGAAGCTATTGACGAGGTCAGCTCCGCGTGACGAAAAGTGACTGGTCAAAATGGGCGAACGAACAGCATTTTTCGATCGAGCGTAGTGGACAGTGGCGCTCCACAAAAACCTTCGACGCCTTTGGACCAAGCGGCACTCTGGTGGGTGAGAAACCGGTCATCTCGTTTGCCTCTAATGACTACCTTGGCCTCAGCCATCATCCCAAAGTGATTGAAGCAGCGCGTGAGGCCCTCGAAAGATGGGGCACAGGCTCGGGTGCCTCTCGATTAGTTGTTGGGACACGTCCCGTCCACGAGGAGTTAGAAACGGCACTGGCCACATGGAAACAAACTGAGTCTGCAGTACTGTTTCCAACTGGATATGCCGCCAACCTTGGAGTGTTAACAACTTTCGGAGGACCTGGCGTTCGCATCTGTTCGGATGAACTCAACCACGCGTCGATCATCGATGGGTGCCGTCTTTCGGGTGCCGAAGTGCGGGTTTACCGACATCGCGATATTCAACACCTACATGACTTGTTGGTAGCTGCTCAACGTGATGGCTGCGAACGGACCATCGTGGTCTCCGACACAGTTTTCTCGATGGATGGTGACATCGCTGCGCTCAATGATTTGACCGGATGTTGTGCTCGTCATGGTTCGCTGCTGATACTCGACGAGGCTCACAGTGTTCTTGGACCAAATCTGAGTAAGCCCAGTCATGAATCAATAGACCTTCTTCAAATGGGCACCTTATCCAAAACACTTGGTTCTTTGGGGGGCTTCATCGCTGGCCCTCGGCGGTTTACTGATCTACTGGTTAACCGAGCAAGATCGTTTATATTCACCACGGCCTCAACACCTGCCGACACTGCAGCAGCCCTCGCCGCACTAGAAATAGTCACATCACCTGAAGGAGAGCAGCTACGCAAAAGGTTACGCGGCTATGTAGCTCGTGTTCGACCAGACCATCCCTCGCCGATCATTCCCATCATTCTGGGTTCTGAAAAAGCGGCGCTTGCTGCCTCTGAACAACTGCTCAATCAAGGCCTTTGGGTGCCAGCCATACGCCCTCCCACTGTTCCGCCAGGCACATCACGGCTGCGCGTTGCACTCAGTGCTTCGCACCAAGATGACGAAATCGATCTGTTGATCTCCACTCTCTCTACAATCGCCAATCGCCAATCCTTATGAGACCAGATCTCTTAATTCTGATATGTGGAACCGACACCGAAGTTGGCAAAACTTGGGTTAGCGCGCAAACACTTAAGTTGCTAAAGGCAAATGGAACAAGGGTTTCTGCCCGTAAATTGGCGCAATCATTTGAGCCTGGTGAGCACCCAACCGATGCGGAAGCACTTGGCGAAGCGAGTGGCGAAGCACCTGAGGTGGTCTGCCCACCTCATCGTTGGTATGAAACGCCAATGGCACCCCCTATGGCGGCACAAGCATTAGGAAGCCCGGCATTCACAATTCGCGAGCTGGTCGATGAACTGAACTGGCCAGAAAATGTAAACGTCGGCTTGGTCGAAACAGCGGGGGGCGTATGTTCTCCACAAGCCGACAATGGTGACTGCGCCGACGTTGCAAGAGATCTACAACCCGACCTCATCGTCCTGGTTAGTGACGCTGGCCTAGGCACAATAAATGCAGTGCGTATGTCACTTGGTGCACTGAAACCTTGGCCTTGCCTCGTGGTCTTAAATCACTATGACGCATCAAACGAGTTGCACCAGCGCAATCAAGACTGGCTTTTACATCGAGATGGTTTCGATGTTGTGTCTTCAACTGCCCAGTTGGTTGAGCGACTCCAACTCTGAAACTCGACGTTGTCCAACTCCAAGGGTTGGAAGCTCTTCGCCCGGCATAAGCACCACGCCTTGGTCTCGACCACGACTCTTGGCTTCATACAATGCTGCGTCCGCTCGTAAGAACGAGGCATGCGCCGTAACCCCAGGCTCGTGAACCGCAACCCCAATGCTCAAAGTCGCCATTGGGTTCAATTCTCTCCAACCCTCAACCAAACGTTGGGTGACTTCATGAGCCTTATCTCCAACGCCCCACATCACCAACAAAAACTCATCTCCCCCGTAGCGAGCAACCGCATCGACATCACGCAAAGCCTCAATTAGATAGCCAGCAAGCTGCTCGAGCAGCCCGTCACCACGATCGTGGCCGAACGAGTCATTGACTTCCTTGAAATGATCTAGGTCCAATACAACAACTCCGTCGTTAGGACCAACCCTGCCCAACAACGCCATTGCATGGCGACGGTTGCCAACACCGGTCAATTCATCGCGCAACGATTGATCAAGCAGAGTGAGCTTTGCCCGAACCCTTTCAAAAGCCAGGCCGCCTTGGGTTGCAACACCATGAGAGGTAGCCTGAAGAAAAGCTACATGTTTAGGTTGTTCTGTAAGGGCAATAGCGACTGCCCCGAAGAGCTGCCCGGAGCCTTGAAGTGAGACCCACAACACGCTGTTTACTCCATCAATACCGGCCCACCACGGCACATCAGACGGATCGGAAATCGCCACACCATCATCTGACAACTGAGTCCATATCTCCACAGGAATCTGCCAGCCAGCCTCACTTGCATCATTGATCATGCCCCAGTTGTAATGAGCCTCTTCTTCATACTCGACATCTACCAAGATAACCCTTGACCCCAAACCATGAACTAGCTCTCCTGCATACCAAGCCAGGTTGGAACCAACCCCTTCGAGGCTTACTTGAGATGCCAGATCTTCAGCAGCATCGACGATCATGCCGACTGTTTCGATGCGACGGTGTTCGAGTTCTTCTGATTGCCTCAGCGTCTGCATAATGATCGCCAACGCTTCACCAACAACCACCCCAACGGCAAGAGTGGTCAGACCAATCATTACCTGATTCGCATCGAAACCCTTGCCATAAAATACTACGGCTGCAGCCATAGCAGCTGCCGTAAGGGGTCCAAACACTAACGACGTGTACTTAGGATGACTCAGCCCTGTCCACACAAAAACTAAAACGTAGAAGGCAAAGCCCGTTTCGGGGTTCACCCTGGTAAGCGATGGGCTTATGGCCATAAGAATGAGCGCATAAACGGCTAATCCCAGACTGGCGGAAGAATGCCAACGGTCCCAGGGTGCAAACAAACCAAATAAACCAGCTAGCAAGGTAGAACCAAGTATTGGAATCATGCTTGGTTCGCTGAAGGTGAACTCAATCGGAGACGCCAAGAGAACCACGATCATGAGGGTCGAGTACATATACAAGTACCCAGCCAAACGACCGACAAACTTCTTTGAGATCGTGTTGTTCATACGGGCTCTACCAGTCGTGAAGGCACTTGTGATCCATGGAAAATAACTCCTTGGTCACGACCTCGCTCTTTAGCGTTATATAACGCTGTATCTGCTTTTTGAAGAGTAGCGTGGGGGGTGGTACCACTTTCATGCAGGGCGACACCGATACTGAGTGAAACAATCGGGTCCAGAGCTCTCCACCCATCTAAGAGACGAAGCGTTATCTCTTGTGCCTTTTCTTCAACGCCATGGATAACCGCTACAAACTCGTCACCACCAAAGCGAGCGACTGCATCGTGATCACGGAGTGACGTGACCAGATAGTTGGCCACATCCTTCAACAACTCATCGCCAACCTGGTGACCAAACGAGTCATTCACGTTTTTAAAGTGATCAAGATCGATCATCATGATCCCGTCGCCCACACTTAACCTTGCCAACATCGCCATAACACGACGCCGGTTGCCTATACCAGTAAGTTCATCTTTAAGTGATTGATCAAGCAGCGACAACTTCGACTCAACCCGCTCGAACGCAAGCCCTCCTTGCGCTGCCAAAACTCTCCCAATTGCCTGCCTAAATGACCTCACTTCATCTGGAGCCTCAGCCAGAGCGATAGCCACGACCCCAAAGGGCTGATCCGTACCACGCAACCCAGCCCAGAGCACGCTATGTACGTCCTCGACGTCTTCCCAACATCCACCATGTTCAGGTGACGTCACTACCACGTCACCATCTCGAAGCTGTTCCCATATCTGAACGGGAACCTCACAGGTTCCAGCCCTGTGACTATCAGAGCTATCAGAGCTAGATATGCCCCATTCATATCGGCTTGTTATCTCCAGCTCAGCGTCTAGCAATAGAACCTTTGAACCCAGACCACCCATCAATTCGCCAGAGAACCACGCAACGTGTGAACCCACCCCCTCGGCGCTTACCTGTGAAGCCAGCTCTTCGATCGCATCGATAATCACGCCCATGTCACTTAGACGATCATGTTCACGTCGTTCCACGCTCTTCAAAATACCGATGATGTAAGCCAATAACTCGCCCACCCCCACCCCTATGAGCAACATCACTATGCCAGCCATGCTTTGATCTGGGCTTAATCCACGTCCTAAAACATGAGTTGAAACTAGGGACGCCCCCATCATCGGAAACAAAAAACATGACGTGTACTTAGAATGACCCACCCCCACCCAGACGAACACAAGAACATAAAAAGGGAAACCAATCGAGGGATTAATATCCAGAATTACGACACCGCCTGTAATCAGGACAGCTGCGTACACCACCAGACCGAGACTCGCTCGGGGGGACCAACGATGCCATGGCGCAAACCAACCAAAGATACCCGCCAAAAGAGTAGGGACGAGCATCAACAACATGTCAGAACGCTTGAAAGAAAGTTCCAAAGGAAGAAGCGTTGTTATGCCAGCTAGCAAACTAGCTGCCAAATAGAGCACCCCGATCAAGCGGCCAACGAAGCGCTTAGAGATCGTTTCGCTCATGACCGCGACACCGTTGAATCCTTTTCAATACCGTGATCTTGAGTCTCTTCCTCTTCTTGGAAAAGAGAAGAAACTCCCTGGCTTGCTTGACCATGTGGGGCAACCGATTCGCCAGCACTCAGCACCACACCCTGATCTCGGCCGCGATGCTTTGCTTCGTATAATGCAGCGTCTGCACGTTGAAATGTCGCGTTTGCTGTGTCCTTGACTTCATGAACAGCAACTCCAACACTGAGCGATGCCATGGGTGCCAACCCACGCCAACCATCTACAAGGCGTTGCGTAACTTCTTCGGCCTTATCGCCTACACCCCACAAGATGGCCAAAAATTCGTCGCCACCATAGCGTGCAACGGCGTCCTGATCACGCAGCGCTTCGCCCAAATAGGCCGCCAACTGTCCTAAGAGTTCGTCACCTCTGTCATGACCAAACGAATCGTTTATTTCCTTGAAATGGTCAAGATCTAAGACCATCACTCCGTCACCAACGGCAACTCTTGACAACAGGGCCATCGCATGACGACGGTTGCCCACTCCGGTCAGCTCATCTCGCATCGACTGATCTAACAATGACAAAGTCAAACGAACTCGCTCGAAAGCCAACGCTCCTTGTGAAGCCAGCCCCCTAGCAGTTGACTGAATAAACGGGCCGACTTCGGCGGGCTTTTCTTTCAGCCCAATCGCAATAGCACCGAGTGGTTCATTGGCACCACGAAGCGGTACCCACAACACGCTCCCTACACCTTCCATATCGGCGTCTGTCCAACATGGCGGCTCATGAGGGGTGGTAACAAGCACGCCTCCCCGACGGATCTCTTCCCATACTGAAATCGGCATCTGCCACGACTCCGCTGGCATGGTCTTTACTGGCCCAGAGTTGTATCGAATCATCACTTCTAACTCAGCATCAAGAACCACGACAGTCGACCAAATGGCGCCCATCAGATTGCAGGCATAGTCCGCTACATGGGTGCCGACGCCATCGACGCTGAGTTCTGTAGCCAGTTCTTCAACAGCGACAATGAGGGTTTCAAGAGCATTCCGCTGTGCTTTAGCTCTTACTCGGGCCCGTTGCAGCTTGGTCATAGTGAAAGACAGCGTTAAACCAACTATGAGCCCAACAAACATGGTGTCAATGGCAATCAAAAGCTGATCTTCACCAATGGAGCTTTCGAGACCCATAGCGAGAGCCATAACCCCACTTGTGAGGATAAAGAAACTCAACACCAGACCCCAATTACCGTTGATTGCAACCCAGACAAATATAAGCAACAAGAATGGATAACCCAATGCTGGGTCCGCATCGATCATGCCTGGAACAAAAATGGCAAGGATCACCGCGTAGAGCGGCAAGGAAAGTTGTATCCATCGAGGAATACGGCCCCAGGGGAACGCAATGGCCCCAAGCCCAGCCACCAAGATGGTCAAAGCCGCTTGTCGAGTCAACGATTTGTCGATGGTGTCAAAGGCGGGAACGAACGTATAGATCAACAAGAGGCTGGCTGCAGATAAATAAAGCGCTCCGGCAAACCTGCCCGAGAACTCTTTTGAGATCGACGTGTTCATAGATGCCTTTCGGTAACCCGGCTACCTCTCCAAACAAAGAGGCCCGTGGCTTTGCGTCCCCGGGTCACCCCGGGTTTGCCGTTGTCGTGGTATCAAAAATCAGTTCTTACTGACTACTCGTTTCTCTTTCGGCAGGACCACTCTGCGTCTTTAGCGAAACACTTATGAAAGACAAGAAGATCTCACAACTTCATAAATCAAGCGTGAGAACAATTGCCGATCGCTGCTCATCGTCAACGATCTCAAGTTCGTCGACCAGAGCCCCCATTAGTTCTTGGCTCCAAGATTGTTCGGCTTCAAGGTCAGCCTCCAATGGCCTTACCTCAACGAATTCATCTTGAAGAACTGGCTTCTCAAAAAGTGCCTCAACCTGAATCTTCAGCTGATCATCAGAGATGGAGCAACACAGTTCAACACGATGATCAACTTTGTTGATCATCCCAAGACGCACTACGTGATTGCATGCCTCGGTAACTGCTAAACGAATGTCGTCAAGGCGCTCAGTTAAAGAGGGCAGAGTGGAAGTAATTGCGCCAGCAACCACAGTGCGAACAACCATTATCAAATTGGGATTGGCCGGAAGGTCAAGACGAACTAGCTCGCCCATTCTTGTAACCATAAGGACGCAACCTAGCGCGCCCAATGCAGAGCCCCAAGCACAAGGTGTAACTTGCCTCATCGCAGAGCAAATCGAAACCCTCGTACCCATCACCCCTGACCGCTCGGAGACAACGTGCATGACTTGACCGAGGAAGTTCATTTGCTCCTGCCAGCACGCCCCGAGCTAATTGGAGTCGCAAGACTCACAGCAGCAAGCCTCGCAGGGACCATCGACTTCAGTCTCGATGAAATTGAAGACCTTAAGATTGCGGTCGCTGAACTCGTGTATCACCTCATGGGCCCCGACGGCCATGGGGGCTCGCTCGCTCTTACCTACCGAGTTAGTCTCGACCAGCTTGAGATAACAGGTTCTGGCCCCGGCTATGAGAACTCAAACACAACCTCATCTCATCCATTGTCGAGCAAAATTCTCGTAACTGTTACAGACGATTATGAGCTTGACCTCACCCAAGACCACGCACGCTTCCGCTTAATCAAAAATCGTGGGGTATGAGCATGATGGTGCCGCTCGATCGAACTGATCACAAGGCTGTGCAGCAGGCCTTTGAGGAATTTTGTGCTTCTGGAGATATCAAGCTCCGCAACAAACTTGTCAAAGCCCACATTGGTTTGGCCGAATACCTCGCTCGACGTTTTGCACATCGGGGAGAACCGCTCGAAGACCTCGTACAAGTTGCTTCTCTGGCCCTAGTAAAAGCCGTCGAACGCTTTGATCCTCACCGCCATTTAGAGTTCACCACTTTCGCGACCCCAACCATCGTCGGCGAACTCAAGCGCTATTTCCGTGATCGAAGCTGGATGGTTCGCGTGCCGCGACGCGTCCAAGAACTCTATTTGCAAGTAAGTCGTGCCATCGAAGATCTCTCACTTGAGTCAGGGCGTTCACCCACTGTTGGCGAAATTGCCACACGTGTTGGGGTGCCCGCTGACCAGGTACACGAAGCAATGGAAGCAGGAGAGGCGCACCGGCTGGCTTCAATCGACGATAACGACGACAGTGAATCAGGTGGCCTTAGCGGACTTATGGGCGACCTTGATGCAGGCCTGTTGGCCGTTGAAGAACGTGCTGGCTTGGAACCCCTACTGGCCCGACTTCCAGAACGAGAACGGGTCATCATTTTCTTGCGGTTCTATGAAGGGCTTAGCCAAAGCGAAATCGCGATTCGCCTCGACACCAGCCAGATGCATGTCTCACGACTTCTTGCCCGCAGCCTGCAACGCCTTCGGGACTTAAGCCCCAACACTATTTATAGCCAGTAGAACCAAAGCCTGCAGCGCCTCGAGTGGAATCTGGAAGGCTCTCAGAAATACTGAATTGAGCATGCTCGACGCGTTGAATAACCAGCTGCGCTATGCGATCGCCCCGACAGATCTCATAGTCATCATTTGGATCAGTGTTGACAAGAAGAACCTTGAGTTCATCGCGATAACCAGAATCGATCAAACCAGGGGTATTAAGACATGTAATCCCATGTTTCATGGCAAGACCGCTTCTTGGCTGTATAAACCCGGCATAGCCCTCCGGCAAAGCGATTGCCACCCCAGTAGGAATCAATGCACGACCTCCTCCCGCTGACAATTTTGCCCCTTTTCTTGCGACCAAGTCGGCACCGGCATCACCCGGTTTGGCATAAGTAGGCAACGGCAATTCAGGATCAAAGACCAAGACTCGTACTTCAAGCATCTCGCCAGCCTACGATCTTTAACGTGCTCGTTTGGATGGATCTCGAAATGACCGGACTCGAACCTGATCGCCACGTGATTGTGGAGATTGCCACCTTGATAACAGACGACGATTTAAACATCGTGGCTGAAGGTCCTGACTTAGTCATTAGCCAACCCCCCGATGCCCTTGCGGCAATGGATGACTTCGTACATTCGATGCACCAACGCAGCGGGCTCCTCGATGCCATAAAGGAATCAACCCTTAGTCTTGAAGCAGCCGGAGAAGCCACTTTGGGATTCATTAAAGAACATGTCCCGACCCCCGCGAGCGTGCCCCTTTGTGGAAACTCCATTGGTACCGATCGTCGATTTCTAGCTGCCTACCTGCCAGAGATCGAGACCTACCTTCACTATCGGTCAATCGATGTATCGACAATCAAAGAGTTGAGCCGCCGCTGGTACCCCGAGGCGCTCAGCGATGCGCCCTCAAAAGCTGGCGGCCATCGCGCCCTCGACGACATTCGTGAAAGCATCGAAGAACTCCGCTACTTTCGCGCAGCAGTCTTTCGCCCACCTCTTACCGCAAGCTAGAAGCTGGCTCAATCGCGCTATCGGTCAAGTCCAGTACTACCTGTCTCTCAGGTGTGGCTTTTGAACGTGCTCGGATAACTCGCTCAGCAACATCGCTCATTACTTGTTCGGCCTCGCAGTCAAGTAGCAAATTGTGAGCAGACCGTTCATAAATCAAATGCTCAACGTTGCTGCCCGACTCACGAAGTTGGCTAGCAAAAAGGTCAGCGGTCTCGTGAGTCATAATCGAATCTTTGCGGCCGCTTAAGAGCGTGATATTGCTATCAGCAATATCAGGAAGTAGGTCAAAGCGAATGAACCTCATTGCGTCGTAAAGCTCCAAGAGATCGCGTAACCGCAACTCTTGACCGTTATGAATCCTTGCGTTGACTTCTGCACGACATGTTCGATCAGCAACGTCCCAGCCACCGCTTGCTTTGCCGGGCCGTATATAAATAGGCAAAATATATTGAATCCAGCCCCAACGTCGCCCTCGGAAATGACCGTCTTCATTTAGCGCGGCCCCAAGCACCGTGCGAGCTAATTCACGAATCCATGTGGGGAGTCGATCTATCTGCTGTTCGGGAAGTGCAAGCTGAGCCGGAACCGGTGATATCAGCACAACTTCAGCAGGGTTGCGCTTGGCTGCAATAGTCATGACTGCAACCGAACCATACGAGAATGCAACTGGCACCATCTTGTGTTCGGGTTCCCGTGCTCCGACGTATGCGTCATAAATCTGTATTGCCTGTCGGACTTCTTCGATGTAAGACCACTCTTTGCTACGCAACCAATAAGGCATGCTCTGTAGGCCGACAATCGGTGCAACGATATTGACCTTTAAGTCGTGGTGCATTGCGGTTAGCCACTCACGATTCATTCCCACAGCTGGGCGAATACGAAACCCATCTACAAAAAATATTGTGCTGGTGTAACTAGGGTCTACAAGAAACAGTGGCTCGCCGTCTTTACAAAACTGCATGTCGTCGTATTCAACATCATGTTCGAGCCGATTAACATAACGACCCCATCCGCGAATAGTAAGGCTCTCATAGAGACGATTTAAGCCCACCAAGGCGAAGCCTCCGATAAGCGTCTTAGACACCTTGTTCATGCCGTTTTCTTTCGCCATCACAATCCCCTTTTCCTATGAATGGCAAGATCAAAATTTGCTGTCTCCATGTCCCCAGTGCTGTCAGAGCCTCTACCGAGGACGTCTTGTCTGTCAACCTCGCCTAGCCTTCCGCAGTGGCCTCAACCCACTTCGTCATTGACTACCGACGCCTCCGTCGAGCTTCTGCATTGACCGGTGCTGCAGACGGCATGATCGCTGTAGCCCTTCCACTGCTAGCTGCCGGGCTCACCTCAAATCCACTGGCGATCGCTGGCGTCATGGCAATCCAACATCTCCCTTGGGTACTTGCCGAGTACGCAGGACAAGGTCTGAGAATTCAGGCCGACCGACGAACCATCGTTGGGCTCACAAATACGTTGCGAGCACTCGTCGCAGTAACGCTTGGGGGGTTATCTGTTCAACATGACGAGTCCATCGTCATGCTCTACGTAGCCGCACTGATATTGGGGATTGGCGAGGCCCTCACCGACGAAGCAGAGGACGAAACCCTCGACATATTGCTTGAAGGCGCAATACCAGCCGACGCGCACTCAACCCTACGCTCACGAGGCATGACAACACTTGCCCTCATAGGACTCCCAATGGGAGGATTGCTCTACGGCATTGCCTCACCCGCTCCGTTCATGGTTGCAATGGTCGCCTATTCCTTAGCAGCGCTTTCAGCATTGTTTGTAAAAACGGCAATCAAGCCAACAGGCGCTCTTAGTTCCAAGTCACGAGAAGTTTTAGAAACTCAAGGCCTACCTCATGGAGCACGACCAGTAGTACTTATCGCTTCCATTACAGCAGTGGCAACAAGTGCCGTCATGGGTGTATTCGTTCTCTATGCAACAACCATACTCACTGTTGACGCCCCAACCTATGGGCTTCTATTGGCTGCTTTTGCCGCTAGTTCTTACATGGGTGGACAACTAGCGCCTTGGGTGGGAGAACGTTTCGGTATAGCCCAAAGCATCAGTGCAGCGCTTGCGACCACGGGTATCGGCTATGTCATCACTTCACTACTCGCCGGCCAATCATCGCTGCTTCCATTGATTCCACTTATCGCCACCAGCGGTACGGCCATGTGCGCTGGAATTCTTTTGCGGGCGATGTTCCAGACAACTCACGTGGCTGTTGGTAAGTCTGTTGGCGACGAGGCTCTTCGCTCATTCCATCTAGCAACCTGGTCAGCCATATCTGTAGGTGCGCTGTTAGGTGGTATAACCGTGCAAATAAGCGGTTTCCCGACCCTTTTTCTCGTCATGGGAGGCCTCATCATCGTAGGCGCTGCCCTAGCCACAACACTGCGAGTTTCGGCCTCCTCCGCACCTGCTCGACAATCAGTCATTTAAATCAGTTGACGCTTTCCTAAAGTCGTGCTGCGATAGAGAGGCACCTTTAGGATCCGGGTCCTTTGGTCAGTTCATTGGACCGACGATAAGGAGAGAGGCTCTTCGATGAGAAGCAACGTGACAAAATTAAAGTCAAACGTCGTAGCTTCTCAAAGCGCGTTTTATTTCACGCCCCTCGCTTCCATTGCCGTCGAAATGCCACATTGCCCGGCAATCAAGGTATGGCACCCACCCGACGAGCCCGCATCCTGAGCTGACAACAGCTCACAGGAAACGCCAAGGCCGTCGGGACAACCCGGCGGCCTCTTTCTTTTCCCCCTACAACCCAGCCCTACCTACAGCTACCACTGAAAGGCAGCGAACATCATGTCCATATGCGCAACCCTCACAATCGAAAACGAGGACATCAACTGGTCGAATGCAGCGTGTAGCACCGCTAACGGCACCATGACTGAACTGTTCTTCTCAGAAGACCCCGTCTCGATAGCTCGTGCCAAGCACATCTGTCAGGGATGCCCTCTGCGCTCGGACTGTCTGAGTAGCGCTATTGATCGGCGAGAGCCAAACGGCGTTTGGGGTGGTGAGTTGATCTCTAACGGTCGGATCATCGCCTATAAGCGCCGTCGGGGTCGTCCCTCTCGCGTGCATGAGCCAGAACGTGTGTAGCCTGAATTGAGTAGCTATGAATACGGAACTGACGGACAAAACCATCATCTCAAGCGCCAGACGGCGTTACTTGGTACGGGGCGTAGTCATAGCAATTATCAGTCTTGTGATGGCACTCCTGGCCGGTTTCATCACCTCGGCGCTGACCGACAAAACGCCCGTTGAACCCGAACTGTCTGCCCCTCCTCTGCTCTTTAGCGCCAAAGATAAAGAACCGACGCCGTTAGTAGGTAAAGACACCGTGGGCGAAGCCCTTCCCACGCGAGCATTCGCCCGCCTCGAAGGTGGAACGACAACTTTTGCGGGCTATCTAGGTAAGCCCCTGGTAATCAACTTCTTTGCTACAACTTGCCCACCCTGCATCAAAGAAATGCCTGACTTCGAAGCAATTCATCAAGAGCTGGGTGACAAAGTCAGTTTTGTGGGGGTCTCCTTGAGGGAAAGCGCTGAGGATGCACAGGGGCTGGTTAAGCGCACCAAAGTCACCTACGACATTGTGCGAGACCCCAGTGGCGACCTCGCTAACGCCTTGGGAGTCATCAACATGCCTTCTACCTTCTTCGTTTCTCCTGACGGCAAGATCATCGATTCAGTACCTGGAGCCATAAATGCAGATGAGCTTCGAGCCAAGATCAAAAAACTAACGAAATGATCGAGGCTCCCCTGGCTTTGGCCTTCACCGCCGGGATGGTCGCCACAGTCAACCCGTGTGGCTTTCCCATGCTGCCGGCTTACCTATCCTATTTCATTGGGATTGACGATGAGGACGCTGATACCAACGGACGAGTACCCCGTGCCTTAAGCGCCGCTGGAGCCGTTTCTGTGGGCTTTCTCGTGGTGTTCTTAGTACTTGGCATACCAATCAATGCCGGTATCGACTCGATCTATCGCTTCATGCCATGGATGAGCATTTTGATTGGCTTAGTCATGATTGTGCTGGGTCTTTCCATGTTGGGCATCTCCATGTTCGGAAACTATCGACTCAAAATTTCGCTACCCCGTTTAGACAAGGGAGGCAATAGTCGTCAATGGCGCTCAATGGTGCTCTTTGGCATGTCATATGCCATTGCTTCACTCTCGTGCACACTGCCGATCTTTCTTGTCATGGTCGTAGGTACCACGACACGAGAGAACGTGTTGTCAGGCCTTGTGGCGTTTCTCGCCTATGGGTTGGGCATGAGCCTTGTATTGATGGTGCTCTCGTTGGCACTCGCACTTGCTCGTGAATCAATAGTGCGACGCATGCGCCAGATGTTGAAATACACCGATCGGGTTGCTGGCGCTCTATTGGTGAGCGTAGGCGCCTATCTCGTCTATTACTGGGTGGACAATCTTCGACGTGACCCCTCAGAACTCGTGGGCACAAGTCCAATATCGGCGATTGCTGATCTGGCAGCCTCAGCCCAAGTCTGGCTCGTTGACGGCGGAGTTTCCCTCGGTGTCATCTTCGCAGTTCCCGTAGTACTCGCTGGGCTCACAATTGCGCTACGCCGTCGCCGAACTGTTCCGAATAAAAGTTCTTAGAGGCTCAGCGGATAGGTTCACCCTGTGCGTGTAGAACGATTCGTTTTGCCAGTCTCCGCCTGACAAAACAGGGCCTGTATCTGATGGAGCCCCACCGAGTCGCTGGGGCTCTCAGTAAGTCAAGATCGTGATGGTTCCGTAGGCGAAAAGAACGCCAGTGGTTCCATAAATCGTTGCCTTAATTGTCGCTCTCTTGGCCTTTGACGTTACGTAGTCATCAATGCTCCAACGCACACCGTTTAGCCCGTGAGCAAGCGCAAGCACCAACAAGGTCCAATCAAACAGACGCCACAACGGGTTTTCCCAACGCTCTGCCACAAAGGCTGCGTCGGTCTCGACCACATCATTGATGATGTGGGTAATCGCAAAATGTGAAAGCGAGAGAAAGATCAGTATCAACCCTGAAACTCGCATAAAGAACCAAGTCCAGGTTTCGAGATTTTGATTTGGCCGCCTACCTCGACCCGGGCGGGCTGGGGTCTTAACGACGTTTTCAGATGATTCAGTAACGGAGGCGGACATCAGAAAGTCCCTTCCAGCCAGGGTTTGATGATGATGTAGCCACCGGGAATAACTGCTGCGATAGTCACCACTACGACCATCAAAGTCATCTTCTGCTCATTGCGAATCGAGCCTGGGAAGAAGTCCAGCACAACAATTCGTAAACCGTTTAGCGCATGAAAGACCAAAGCAAACAACAGGCCAACCTCAAAGAGACGCAACAAGATATTGCCGTAAAGCTCATGGACCTCGTCATACAACTCTGCATCGATGTTGACGAGCGAAACGTCGACGATATGCAACAACAAGAACATGAATACAAGGAAGCCAGTAACCCGGTGGGTGATAAATGCCCACTGTCCGGTTTTGCCCTTGTACACAATTTGATCGGGGCGGATGGACGATTCCACCGGCCGTTGTTGTACCTCAGCCATCTAGCGCCTCCTATACCAACGGTTACCCCACATGGTCGAAGCAGACACATGGAGAGCAAAACCTGTGATGAGAAGCGCGACCGACCCGAGAGCAATGCTGAAAAGCGTCTGTGCAGTCGTCACGGTCGGACAATCTACCCCCCGACGCCTTAGAGCGCCCAACCCGACCTATTAAGAGCGTCCGCCGACAGGCGGTGCTCAATTAAATACAGGCCCTGTCATCCCAGTCTGTGACTGGGATGACATCTTTGGCACACACAAGGGGCGCCTATTAGAGGACTACTTAAGAGGTTCAGACCCGGCCAGGGTTGTTGCGCCACCAAAATAGGGTCGCAACACCTCGGGCACTTCAATGGTGCCATCAGCTTGACGATAAACCTCTACAAGTGCTGCCCACACGCGTGGAACGGCTAGAGCCGAGCCATTTAGCGTATGCACTGGTGCCACTTTGCGATCTTCGGTTTGTCTATATCGAATATTTGCCCGTCGAGCTTGAAAATCACCGAACCAAGAAATTGAGGAAACTTCCAACCATTGATCACATCCTGGGGCATAAACCTCAAGATCAAAGCAACGTTTCGCTGAAAAACTGAGGTCTCCCGCACAAATGTCAACCACTCGGTATGTCAACCCCAAGGCAACGAGACAAGCTTCCGCGCGTGCGACCATATCGAGGTGCATGGCTGGTGCCTGATCTGGTGTCGTGTAAGCAAGAATCTCGACTTTGTCGAACTCATGCACCCGCAACAATCCTCGGGTATCACGGCCCGCCGAACCCGCCTCACGGCGAAAACATGACGTATGGGCCATAAGCCTTACCGGCAACACTGCCTCGTCAAGAATTTCGTCACGAGCCATCGAGGTAAGTGGGACCTCTGCTGTTGGCACGGCCCATAGGTCATCACGTTCAAGGTGATAGGCGTCGTCGGCAAACTTAGGAAGATGCCCAGTCGAGATCATGGTCTCGGTCTTTACCAATGTTGGCGGGCGTATTTCCTCGAAAGCGTCGAGATTATTATCGAGAGCAAACTGACAAAGAGCGCGCACCAAGCGAGCACCCGCACCTCGGTAAACGACAAACATCGAACCAGAAAGTTTCGCTCCACGCTCGAGGTCAAGCAGGCCGAGCGACTCACCAATCTCCCAATGCGGAACGCGTTGATGCTCTTGCCAAACCCGATCATCTCCCTCAACACGAGTAATCACATTGTCATGTTCACTCGTACCTTCAGGGGCATCATCGGCTGGCTCATTTGGAACACCCAAAAGCAGAGATCGTAGATCAGCAGCGACCGTATCGACCTCTGCCGACAAGTCTCGTTCAGCATCACCAAGTTGGCGACTCTCAGCCATGAGCGTCTCGGCTTCATCGGCTCGTCCATCACGGCGCAGCTCGCCAACTTGGCGTGAAAGATCTTTAATCTTGGCGCGCATCTCATCGAGTCGTTCGCCAATCTCTCTACGCTTCTCATCTAAAGCAATCGCACTAGTCAGATCGTCGACATCGGCACCTTTGCGAATCAAACCCGCTCGAACTGCGGCAAGATCGGTACGCAGTCGTCTCATATCAAGCATGAGGTGACGGTAGTCGCCACTCGCCCGCCCGTGCTGCTTTGACGAGACCGGCTTCCTATTGTCGAAGACTCGACCTGTATCGTGCCAAGATGGCTGCCATCACCGTCGAGGAACTTACGGTTCATTACCACCGTGATCACGAGTCCGTACGAGCGGTTGATGGTGTGAGCTTCCAGGTCGAACCCGGTGAAGTGCTTGTGTTACTTGGTCCAAATGGAGCTGGCAAGACTTCAACCGTTGAGACGCTTGAGGGCTACCGCAAGGTGACTTCAGGCCAAGTTCGAGTGCTTGGTCTCGACCCCATTGCAGACCACCACGCACTCATGTCCCACGTAGGGGTCATGCTGCAACAAGGCGGAGTGCATCCAGGCATGCGAGTACTCGAGGCCCTGCGTCTATATGCAAGCTTTTATCCTGACTCCATCGAACCCCTTGTTCTCCTTGAGAATATGGGCCTTAACAACCTTGCCCGTTCAACCTGGCGGCAACTTTCTGGTGGTGAACAACAACGACTGTCACTCGCACTGGCCCTTATAGGAAGACCCAAGGTTGCCTTTCTCGACGAGCCGACTTCTGGGCTCGATGTTTCAGGACGCCACATCGTTCGCCAAGTCATTAAAACTTTGCGCGATCAAGGTGTCGCCGTTTTGTTAACCACCCACGAATTAGATGAAGCCCAGAGACTTGCCGATCGGGTGGTCATCATTGATCACGGACGTGTCGTTGCAACCGGTTCACCAACAGAGTTGATGAACGCCAACGAAGGCAACGGCATTCGATTTGGTGCATCACCCAATCTTGACGTTGCTGCACTAACCCAAGCACTCAGCGCCTCGGTCACTGAGGTTAGCCCCGGTGAATACCACATAGATTGCCCCCCTTCCCCTCAAACCATCGCAGATCTAACTGCCTGGCTTGCCGAGCAGAATTTTCCCCTCGCTGATCTACGGGCCGGTCGCCACTCTCTTGAAGATGTTTTTCTACGCCTCACAGGCAACGACCCATCATCGGGGTTGTCGTCATGAGCCGTCGGGCAGTTTTTGCACAAACTCGAGCTGAGCTAACCCTGATATCTCGCCAAGGTGAAGTGTTGTTACTCACCATGGCCATTCCGTTAATTCTTTTGGTCTTCTTCTCACAAGTTGACCTGTTGCCACGGGCAGAGGGGGTTAGTAAGCCCATTGACAGCCTCGTACCTGGCATTCTCGCTCTGGCCATCATGTCTTCTTCAATGGTCAGCTTGGCCATTGGAACCGGGTTTGAGCGTCAATATGGGGTGCTTAAACGTCTTGGAGCGACTCCGCTCGGAAGACCTGCCCTTCTCGTCTCTAAAACCTTGGTCATCGTGGCCATCGAGGTTGTCCAGATAATCGTCTTGAGTGCCGTATCCCTGGGCCTCGGGTGGCAACCAAGAGGAAACCCCCTACTCGCACTTGCCGCGATGTTGGTGGCCTCAGTCGCCTTTGCTGGCATAGGACTGTTAATTGCCGGAAGACTCAGTGGCCTTATGACCCTGGCAACAGCAAACGGTTTGTACCTGATCTTGTTGCTAATTGGTGGCATGGTCTTTCCTCTTGAGGAACTGCCCGATGCACTTGAGGCAGTTGCCAAACTTCTTCCTGCTGCTGCCTTCTCCGAAGCACTCACAGGTGCGCTCGATGGCACTGGAGGTCTTATCAGTCAACCCTGGCTGGTTCTTACTGCTTGGGCGGTTATGGCTCCAGCTCTTGCTGCTCGCTATTTTCGCTGGGACCACTAGAGCCAAGATCAGCCAATTCGCGTTCTACCTGTTCCCAAGTCAAAACATCGCCATCTGGACCCGTACCAATCGGAGCGCGACGGTCAAGCGCCATGCCAGATGCTCGATCGTCTTCACCTGATGCAGCAGCAAACTTCGCAAACAATGTGAAGATGACCACCCACAAATAGGTACCTCCGACGAGCTTCATTATCATTCCGGCAAACTGCTGGTCATATGCCACCGATATGCCAAAAACCCTTACAGAATGATCATATGAGCGATATACAGCCCCTTCGGCGAAGGTAAGCCAACCCGCTGGTACCGTCGGAATAATCGACTGGATGAATAAATAAATCATCTGCACAGGCAATGAGAAACGCAGCTCAGGAAGTGGGCCAGCCACTGGAAGCCACATCAATAATGCCGATGAAACCACCAAAACATGCATGGCGTAATGCAATAGTCCGTTGCTTACTGCGCTGTTAACGACCACCGGCCAATGACTCAACACAACAACGGCGTTGAAGAAAAACGTTGCAGGAATTGGCCGAGCGATAAGACGCAGCGCTTTATAGACAACTCCCGAACCAATTACCATGCGGGCGAGCCAGGTGGGGGTCGCCAACAACATCATCGGCGGAATAACCAGCGACAAAAGCACGTGTTGGCTCATGTGAACGCTGTAGAGGTACTCCTCGGCAATGTCATGAACAGGCCAGTCAGTAGCCAGCCACAACAGAGCCATTGCCCCCGAAAACCAGGCAATCTGTGAGCGGCTGACTACCTTTTCACCTGTTCGAGTCGCAGTTGGCCCAATGTTACGAATCGCATATACATAAAGGACCGTAAGAGAAATAACAAGTAGCCAAATCTCTGGATGCGGCTGCCAACGCCAGGGGTCAGAGTTGGCCTCTTGTAAGGCTAAAAACGCTAGATCAGGCAAAGAACTCAAACGTCGACATCGCTGCTGAGTACACCCCAACAGCAAGTATTAAACCCGACACCAACAAGATGGTGAAAACTTTAATGTCGAAACGGAGGTGCATAAACCAGGCAACAACGATGAAGAACTTCATAGCCATCATGACCAAGAGCGAGGGCATAAGGAGTCCACCGAGCGTGTCTTCGATATAAAAAGCGGCTACTTCCACCGCAGTAATCACACCCAAGATGAGAGCGATCTGAATGTACTTCGCATCACTGGGGTGTTCGTGTGCGGCCTCGTGGCCGTCATGGCTGTTGTGTACGTCGTGTTGATCAACGGCTGCGCTCATGATGCCCCTATTTGATGAGATAAACGATCGTGAAAATCAAGATCCACACTACGTCGACAAAGTGCCAGTACAAACCAACGATCTCGACAGTCTCGGCCCGTTCTGTCGGAAGCTTTCCACGTAATGACATGACATAAAGGCTGATGAGCATAAGCACGCCAATGGTCACGTGGACACCGTGGAAACCGGTCAGGGTATAGAACGCTGAGCTCTGCAAGTTAGTGGTGAAGCCCAGACCTTCCTTATAGAAGGTGGTGAACTCATAAACCTGACCAGCAACGAAAGTCGCCCCCAGCAGTCCGGTAGTGAGCAACCAGGTGCGGGCCCGATGATGATCGCCACGCTGAATGCCAGACAACGCCAACACCATGGTCAGCGAACTCATAAGCAACACAAACGAGCTGACAGAAGTAAATGGAATGTCATAGAGGTCTGCGACCTCTGGCCCTACTTTGACAGAACGATCTCGATACAACAGGAACGTCGAGATGAACGCTCCAAAGAGCAGACACTCTGAGCCCAAGAAGACCCACATGGCCATCTTCTCGTTAGACACGCCTGTAGTGGTTTGATGCCCACCTGCGTGGTCAACGGTCGTTTCAGACTTTGCAACGTCGGTCATACTCATGCCTGTTCCTCTGGTGCCCCTACGAGTGCAGCTACCGGTTCAGCCTCAGAGCCGCCGTGGCTGTCGTCTCCATGATCAGAACCATGGCCGGCATCGGGGTCAACCGAGGGCTCCAATGACCAGCCATAAATACCCCCAACCAACAACACACCACCAAGAGCGGCTAGCCAAAGCGTAAAGATGATGCCGTACCCAATAAGAGGGAGGCCCAGTGCCACGATCAAAGGCCAATAAGAAGGCGATGGAAGATGAATACTTGCTGGATCAATGCCGGAAGGCTTGCCAGGCACGGAGCTGAGCCATGGAATGGTGTCGGGGTCACGGGGAACGAGACGACCTTGATCGTCTTCGCTGTATTTCTGGTGCCACCAGTGGTCTTGGCTAGTAACCACCGGCTCAATATCGAAGTTATGCGCTGGAGTAGGCGACGCAATGGACCACTCCAAAGACCGGCCATCCCAGGGATCAGGATCGGTAGTGACGTTGTTCCAACTCTTCACCACGTTGAAGATGAATACGAGGAAAGAAAGGGCAATAGCGAAGGCACCAATAGTTGAGATCATGTTCATCACATCCCAACCCATGCCTTCTGGGTAAGTCGCCGATCGACGAATCATCCCCTGCAGACCCAAGATGTGCATTGGGCCAAACGCCAATGTGAGGCCGATCATCATGAGCACGAAATGAAGCTTTCCGACGCCTTCGGAGAGCTTGCGCCCAAACACCTTTGGCCACCAGAAGTAAAGGCCACCGAATATTCCAAACAGGGAACCGCCAAAGAGCACGTAGTGAAAGTGCGCCACGATGTAATAGGTATCGGTTTGTTGGGTATCAGCAGGCGAGATTGCATGGGTCACACCTGAGAGCCCGCCGATTGTGAACTGAGAAACCACGCCGATTGCAAACAGCATGGGCACGGAGAACTTGAGTTTTCCTCCCCAAATAGTCGCCACCCAGTTGAAGATTTTCACTCCAGTTGGCACCGCAATGAACATGGTGGAAAGAGAAAATGCGGCGACAGTTACTGGGCCAACTCCAGAGACGAACATGTGGTGAACCCACACACCCCAACCCATGAAACCAATAGCAACACCAGAAGCCACCATGAACGAATAACCAAAAAGTGGCTTTCGAGCGAACACCGGAATGATCTCGGAAATAATTCCGAACGCCGGGAGAATCAATATATAGACCTCGGGGTGTCCGAAGATCCAAAAGAGGTGCTGCCACAACAACGGATCTGCGCCTGCTTCGACATTGAAGAAGTTGGCATCAAAGCTGCGATCGAACATCAACAAGAACAACGCTGCGGTGATAACTGGAATAGCGAAGAGCAACAGGAACTGTGCCACCAATGACATCCATACGAACATCGGCATTCGCATGAGCGTCATGCCCGGCGCACGCATGTTCAAACAAGTAACGATCAGGTTGATGGCACCTACCAGAGATGCGATACCAGTGATCTGTAAACCAAGCACCCAAAAGTCCATGCCCGCACCAGGCGAGTAGACCGGCCCAGTGTTTGGAAGATAAGCAAACCAACCACCATCAGGAGCTCCGCCAAACAAGAAGCTCGAATACAGAAAGAGCCCACCCACGATGAAGACCCAGAAACTGAGCGCATTCAGTCGAGGAAAAGCAACGTCACGAGCACCAATCATGATTGGGATCAAGTAGTTAGCGAAAGCCGCCAACATCGGCATTACAACCAGGAAGACCATGGTGGTTGCGTGCATGGTGAACGCTTGGTTGTACTGCTCGGGGGTCAGAACCTGACCCTCAGGCTGGGCAAGCTGTGCCCGAATTAGCAGGGCCTCAAGACCGCCAATGCCAAAAAACGTCAGAGCCGATGCTCCGTACATGATGCCGATCTTTTTATGATCGACAGTTGTCAACCACGAACGCCAACCTGATGTAGTACTTGGGCGTTTAAAAACGCCAAGGAGTGGAGTCGCACGCCCGCCATCGTGCGCAGGTTCAAAATTAGCTGGTTCAATATTAACGAGAGCCATAATCGCAGTCTTTCCGTCAGTCCAAAGTCTCGAGGTAGGCGACAAGTTTGTTGATGTCGTCCTCAGAAAGTTTCGGTATCACCATCAAAGAACCGGCCTTACGCTGTGGGTTGCGCAGCCAAGCCTTGAGTTCGTTCCGGTCATTCAAATCATAGAGACAGCCTGCAAAACAATCGCGACTGAACAAATGAGTCAGGTTGGGCGCTGAAGGCGATGTGGCCTGCACCTGATCGTAGGAACCTTCGACCTTGTGACACATGGCGCATTGTTGGCCAAAGAGTTCATAGCCATCAGCCGCCAGGCCCGAAGGTGGCTTTTTGGCATCAGGAATTTGGCCGTCTAACCAGTCCTGCCATGCGTCGGGGTCATGAGCTACGACCTTAAGGCGCATATTTGCATGTGAGGTGCCACAGAACTCTGCACACTGGCCTGCATAAACACCAGGCTCATCTGCCTCAATCATCCAAGTATGTGTACGCCCCGGCACAACGTCTCGCTTGCCATTAAGGCGTGGAGCCCAAAAGGAATGAATGACGTCAGTCGAAGTAAGCGTGAGAAGCACCCTTTGGCCTGCAGGCACATGCAACTCGTTGGCCGTAACTATTGGCTTTGCTCCGTCTAGGCCAAAGCTGCCCTGATTGGGGAACTCTTCAGAAGCCTGGGGGTACTCGTAGGCCCACCAGTACTTCTGGGCAACAACTTTAACCTGAAGAGCCTTAGCTGGTTTTTCGTTCAACTCAAAAATCACAGGCAGTGTTAACACGCCGACAACCAAAAGAATTACCGCAGGAAGTGCGGTCCAGCCCACTTCTAAGAGCGTGTTGCCATGAGTTTGGCTAGGCAATTCATCGTCATCAGAACGTCGCCGGAACTTGATCATGGCAAAGAGAATTACGCCTTGAACGAGGAAGAAGACGACTACTGCAATCCAAAAAACCGGAATGAAAAGATTGTCTATGGTGCGAGCTAAAGGCCCCGCAGGTTCAAGGGTGTCCTGAGGAGCATTCTTCGCGCAGGCAGACAGCGCTAAAGTCAACCCTGCCATCAG
>JBBSKG010000030.1:0-22961 GCA_038256565.1 Acidimicrobiales bacterium
CCGCTGACGGCATAGAGCCAACCCTCGGCAGTGAACACCCGCACCAGGACCGCACGGCGCATTCCCAACGCCCGCAACATGCCCATCTCGGGCTTTCGCTCCTCGGCGAGCATGACAAACAGGTTGACCACGAGCAGAACCCCGGCGAGGGCGCCGAAGGCCCCCATTGCCGCAAAGAGATCGCCGTAGCGTTTGGAGGAATCAGCTGCCGTGTCGAGAACGTCGCGTTTGACCGGGAGGACTTGGACACCGAGGTCCCCGAGCCGACGATCGAGCTCCTTCCGTACCTGATCGGTGAATCGAGCTCCTTCCTCGACCCCACCGCTGTTCGAGATGGCAAGAATACGTGCAGGGGGAACGAAGCGTGGTTCGGCGGTCGATGAAAACGCCGCGAGCGCCAACGGATCGACGGTGCCGGGAGCGACAAAGACATTCGCTGCCCGTGTCCCCTGGTTGCGCCAGAAGCCCGCGACGCCTCGTTGATCCAAAATACGATCAACGATGAGCGTGATCGCTTTTCCATAGACAAAAACCGAGATGACATCGTCTGATCCAACCTTGAGCAGATCGGCTGCGTCACGCGAGATGACCGCTCGACCGGCCTCAGGCGTCGAACCTTCCATCCCGGTGGCGTCAGGGTCATCACCAAAGGCTCGTGCAGCCTCGAAATCAACTTCGAGCAACTGCGTACGAGGCGACACTTGAACCGATGAACCCTCCCCCGATGTTGCCGATGCCTGCAAGGTGACCATCGACAAAACGCCATCGACGGCCCCGCCTGGGTCATCCTCAAGCCCGGACAGGCGGGCCTGCATCTGGGTCCACTGGTCAGGTCGGTAGGTGCTGACAATTTCATCAATGGGACCGAGCTGCTCGTGAGCAGCTCGGCGAATCGAGAAATCGAGCGTGTCGCCCACCACGAGCGCGCCGGTGATCATCGCCGTGCCGAACATCGCCCCGAGTATGACAAGAGCACTCTCGCCCCGACGCCGGGAAGGGTTGCGAAGCGCAAGGCGGCGCACGATCGGCTCGCGTGCCATCAGCCAAAGAAACGGTGTAAACAAGGCAACGAGGAAGAGTGTAAAGGTCATTACCCTGCTGACCCAGGCTCGAGATGCTGCTGGGGCTGATCACTCACAATCTGGCCATCGCGCATGAACACCAACCGTTTTGCGGCGGCACCGATCCCGGCGTCGTGGGTGACGATCACGATGGTTAAGCCCTCGGCATTGAGCTCATGGAGCAGGCCCATGACCTGGCCCGCCGTTTCGGAGTCGAGGTTTCCGGTGGGTTCATCGGCCCAGACCAGTGCAGGGTTGCCAGCGAGTGCCCGCGCCACAGCGACCCGTTGTTGCTCGCCACCGGACAGCTCCAGGGGGCGTCGGTCGAGACAGTGTCCAAGCCCGACACGCTCAAGCGTGTGACGTGCCTGTTTGCGTGCCTCACTCGGCGCAACCCCGGCCAACAACAATGGCAGTTCCACATTTTCGGTCGCCGTGAACACCGGGATCAGATTGAATGCCTGGAAGATGAACCCCATGGATTCACTGCGATAGCGAGTGCGATCGGCATCGACCATCTCGTGGATGCTGTGGCCATCGACCATCACCCTCCCCTCGTCGATGTCGTCGAGCCCGGAGAAGCAATTCAACAACGTGGTCTTACCCGAACCGGACGGCCCCATGACCGCGATCATCTCACCTTGGCGCACGAGAAGATTTACCGATCGCAATGCCGGCACATCCCCGGCCTCCGACCGGTAAATCTTCGTCACCGACTCGGCAACCAAGATGGGCTCACCGTTGGCGGGTCGATGAGCCCCGTCCGGATGCGTGTCGGTCGAGGACTCCGACTGTCGCGAGAACCACCCCATGCTCAGTCGCTCCTTGCAACGATGTAGCCAACGAGACCGTGCAGCGTCGAGACCTGTCGGTAATCCCGCTCCGGAATATCAATGCCGGTGCGCTCATGCAGACCGATCACCACGTTCAAAAAATCCATAGAGTCGATGTCGAGCTGTTCCTGAAGCTCACTGTCGGGATCAACCAGCGCCAAGTCGGCTTCAGGGGCAATCCGATGCAGGACAGCGCCGATCACCTCGATTACCTCTTTCTCGTTCATTACGTTTTCCCCCTCACAATGTCACGGTTCTCAAAGTTCCTCGGGTCGCTGAAGCAGTCGATCAACCGCCGCCAGGAAGAGACCACCAACATGGCCGTCACTTGCCCGATGATCGCCAGCAACGGTGGCAGTCACCACCGGCCGAACCCCGAGCATTCCCTCATGCGCCCAGGGGCGTTCCACAATCTTGCCGAAACCAATCAGGGCAACTTGCGGCGGGTAGATCACACCGTAGACCGCTTCGGCCCCCTGGTCGCCCAGATTGGAGACGGTGATCGTTGGTGCCGACATCTCCGATGCGCGCAACACTCCGCTGCGAGCGCGGCTTACGAGATCACGCAAACGCACCATCAATTCGACCAACGTGCACTTGTCGGCATCAAGGATGGCGGGTGCAATCAGGCCTCCGCCTCGAAGCGAGATGGCCACGCCCAGATGTACGGACCCGCTTTGCTCGACGTGGTCCTCCACCCAAAATCCATTGAGGTCGGGCACCTCTCGGGCCGCTCGCGCCGTTGCCTTGAGCAACATGGCCGTGGGAATGATCCGCTCTGCCACGGGTCGCTCGATGTTCGTGGCGGCCAACCAATCTAAAGCCGGCTGAAGATCAATGGTCGTGTTCAGGTAGTAGTGCGGGATCTCCCGATTCGCCCGCTCCATCAGTGAGGCGATGGCCCGCCGCATCGCCGCCTTCTGGTTGCCATCGCCCCGAATATCCGGCTTGGCCAGCGGTTCAACCGTCGGCTGTGCGACCTCTGAGGGAACCGTTCGCTCAACGTCCGCCTCCGTGATCGAGTCGTCCGGACCGCTTCCGACCAGTCCGGCAAGATCGATGCCGAGTTCAGATGCCCGTCGCCGAGCACGCGGTGACGCGCGAACAAACCCTGACGCCAGCTTGCCGGTCGCGGCCGCGCTCTCAACGTCCGATCGATGAACCGCTCCACCCTGGCCGCTCCCGACCACATGATCAATATCAACGCCGAGCTCCTCGGCGCGGTGACGAATCAGTGGTGAGATCACTCGTCGCTCGGTCGGCTGCGGTCGAGGGGCAGGAATCACCGGTGCAGGGGTCGAAGGCGGGACAACGGGGGGCGAGGAATCGGGGGGCGAAGATGGGCCAACAGACGGTTCGGCGCTGTCACCGAGCCGCGCCAAGACGGTCCCCACCGCCACCTCTTGGCCAACGGGGACGAGGATCTCCCGAACGGCACCGTTATCGAAAACCTCCACCTCGATGTCGGACTTCTCGGTGGCGACCAAGGCGATGATGTCGCCACGCTGCACCGTGTCACCGGGCTTCACGTGCCATTCGACGATGGTTCCCGACTCCATGTCAGCTCCGAGCGAGGGCATACGGAACTCCCCCATCAGTCTGGAGCCGCCATGACCGCTCGGGCAGCGGCCACGATGCCGGGGACCTGCGGGAGGGCCGCCTCCTCCATGTGACGGGCATAGGGAATGGGAACCTCAGCCGTGCACACACGAGCAACGGGGGCGGCCAGGTCGTAGAAGGCCTCCTCGACAACCCGAGCGCTGATCTCTGCCGAGATGCTTCCGCTCCGCCACCCCTCGTCGACAATAACCATCCGATGGGTCTTGGTCACCGAGGCGAGGATCGTCGCCGTGTCGAGCGGCCGCAGCGTACGCAGGTCGATGACCTCGGCATCCACTCCTTCGCTGGCCAACTCCTCCGCCGCTTGCATGGCCTTGCCCAGCGAGCCTCCGTAGGTCACGATGCTGACATCACCTCCCACCCGACGCACAGCCGCTTTGTCGATATCGACCGACTCGATCCCATCGGGCAACAGACCCTTCTCGTTGTAAAGCGCGCCATGCTCAAAGATGAGCACCGGGTCGGGGTCCTCCAGCGCCGTCCACAACATCCAGCGGGCGTCGGTCACCGTTGCGGGGGTGAGCACCTTGATGCCGGGGATGTGTGCGTACCAGCCCTCCAAACTGTGGGAATGCTGAGCAGCGAGTTGGCGGCCAGCACCGGTCGTCATGCGGATGACCAATGGGACATGACACTGCCCGCCGGACATGTGTTGCAGCGTGGCCGCGTTGTTCATGATCTGGTCTAGTGCCAGTAAGCTGAAGTTCACAGTCATGATCTCGACGATCGGCCGCATTCCCCCAAGAGCGGCACCGATTCCTGCGCCCACGAACGCCGACTCGGACAATGGAGTGTCACGGATGCGCTCGGGCCCGAATTCCTCAAGCAGTCCCATGCTCACGGCAAAGCACCCTCCATATCTACCCACGTCCTCGCCCATGAGAAATACCCGTTCGTCACGAGTGAGTGCATCATGCATTGCCTCGCGCATCGCTTCACGATAGGTAATCGTCCGTCCCTCAGCCTTGCTCGATTCAGCAGTGCTCAATTCGGCAGTGCTCGATTCAGCGCTTCTCACGACACGAACTCGCTAGGTTGGGTCGGGTCGGAATGGACGAATCGGGTTAGTTGATCCACCGGCTCCAAGGTTCCCGCCTCTGCCGCCTCGATGGCGGCACTCAGCTCGGCTGCAATCTCGTGCTCCATGGCTTCGAGCCCGTTAGCCTCAAGAAGACCTGCCCCCTGTAGCGTTTCGGTGAAGGTGGTGATCGGGTCGCGTAGCTTCCAGGTCTCGACCTCGCTCTTGTCTCGGTAGCGCTCGGGGTCGTACATGGAGTGGGCCCGAAAACGATAGGTGCGCAGCTCCAGGAAGTGCGGACCGCCGCCGGCGCGGATGGCCTCAACGGCACCGCGGGCAGCCGACTCGACGGCCAACACGTCCATGCCGTCAACCGACCAGGCGGGCATCTCGTAACTGGCCGCCTTCACGGCGAGATTGGTCTCGGCCTCCGATCGAGCAAGCGCTGTTCCCATGGCATAGAGGTTGTTCTCGCAACAGAACAACACCGGGAGCCTCCACAGCGCCGCGAGGTTCATGGACTCATGAAACTCACCTTCGGCCACAGCGCCCTCGCCGAAGAAACAAGTAGTTACCAGTGGGCGATGCTGCAGGTGATCGGCCAATGCCAGCCCAACTGCCACCGGCAGGCCGGCAGCCACGATGGCGTTTCCTCCATAGAAGTGACGCTCCACATCAAAGAGATGCATCGAGCCTCCGCGCCCGCGGCTGCAGCCTTCGACCTTACCGAACATCTCGGCCATGATCGCTGCCGCAGAGATACCTCTGGTCAGCGCGTGGCCATGATCGCGATAGGTGGAAACGACGGCATCGTCGGCTTGCAGCGCCTGGGACACGCCAACGGCGACAGCTTCCTCGCCGATGTACAGGTGCAGGAACCCACGGATCTTGGCAGCGCTGTAGAGCTCGACACACGCATCCTCGAAGCGGCGAATGCGCAGCATTTCACGCAACAGCCTTTGCCCGTGAGCCCGGTCAGGCAAGTTCGCGGTCATGCGTCGCTCTCGAGGGTGGAAAGGTCTCCTTCGGGAAGCCCCATCTCTCGGGCCTTGAGCAGGCGACGCATAATTTTGCCACTCTTGGTCTTTGGCAGATGCTGATCGAAATCAAGCTCTCGGGGGGCCACAGCTGACCCAAGTCGAGTACGGGCGAAACCAATCAGCTCAAGGCGCAAATCATCGGTGGGCTCAAAGCCCTCCCGCAGAGAGACGAATGCCTTAACGATTGATCCGGCAACTGCATCAGGCTTGCCAATGACGCCAGCTTCAACGACCGCTGGGTGTTCCATCAAGATGCTCTCCACCTCAAAGGGCCCAATAAGATGTCCAGATGACTTGATTACGTCATCCGCCCGACCTACGAACCAGAAATAACCATCATCATCGAATCGGACGACATCACCGGTCAGGTACCAGCCCCCCGCAAAACAAGCCCGGTAGCGCTCGTCGTCATTTAGATAACCCCGAAACATCGAGGGCCAGCCCGGCCTGATTGCCAGCTCCCCCTCGACACCGGGCTTATCGACAACCTCGACCGTGCCGTCGTCGGCGACCTTGGCCCGACCATCGTCGCCTTGGGCCAGTACGCCAACTTCGATACCCGGCAACGGACGTCCCATGGAGCCGGGGCGAATGTCCATCGCAGCGAAGTTGGCGATCATGATCCCTCCCGTCTCGGTCTGCCACCAGTTGTCGTGGATGGGCAAGCCCAACGCATCCTGACTCCAAACCACCGCCTCAGGGTTGAGGGGTTCGCCCACACTGGCAACAAAACGCAGAGCAGACAGATCGACCTGACGAGCGAGATCACTCCCGGCTCGCATGAGCATGCGCACAGCAGTCGGCGCTGTGTACCAAACCGTTACCTTGTGGTCAGCGAGGATGCGGTACCACCGCTCGGCATCGAACTCCGCCTCGTCGATGACGCAGGTCACACCATGAGTGAGTGGTGAGATGATGCCGTAGGAAGTGCCAGTCACCCAACCGGGGTCCGCCGTGCACCAGAAAACATCGTCGGGACGGAAATCAAGGGCATAGGTTCCCGTCATGTGATGAGAGACGACGGCATCATGCACGTGGATGGCCCCTTTCGGGGCACCGGTCGTGCCGCTTGTGAAGTGCAACAAGGCCATGTCCTCAGGCTCGGTTGGAGCGATCTCGAACAAAGGGTCGCCAGCATCAAGCTGTGTGTGAAAGTCGAGCGTGCCCGATCGGTCGGCGTCCGGCCCTTGGCCGACGACCAGCACATGGGCCAGGCCGGGTAACGAGTCACGGAGCTTGACGACCTTCTTGTTGTAAAGCCCCTCAGTGGTCACCAACACCCGGGCGTCACCCAGGGACAGACGTTGGCGGATCGGTTCGGGTCCGAACGCCGAAAATAACGGCGAGACGACGCAACCCGCTTTAAGCGCTCCAAGGACGCTCACATACACCTCAGGAATTCGCCCAGCCAACACAAACACGCGCTCACCCTGAGCTACCCCTAGCTGACGCAAGGCACTCGCAAAGCGATTGGTCTGGTCCTGAAGATCGAGGTAGGTCAGGTCATGGACATTGCCCCCTCGATCGAGACATCGAAGCGCCACATGGTGACCTCGTCCGTGGGCGACATGACGGTCAACCGCCTCGTAAGCCATGTTGAGCCCTTGGCCGTCGGGTAATCCGTCAAGCGCATCGCGAGCCGTTTGCCAGGAGAACAAAGCCCGAGCCTGCTCGTAATCGATCAGGCTCGGGGGAATGCCACCGACCGAAAGTCTCTTCTCGATGATCTTCCATGTCACTGGTGTGCTCACTCCTCCCCGGTCACTCTGGCTATTGAGAGGCTATTGACCTGCTCCAGTATCGGCCCAGGGTCAAACTACCCATGATGTGGGGACCCTCGGCCCTGACGGACCGACCCGGAAAAGACTGCATCCTCGAGGTTCAGATCCCAATCAACAAGGCCGATGCCAGATCGCACAAGGTCCAGATCAAATGAGGCTGATCCCGTCGCTCTGCTCACAGGAGCGAGGCGGCGGCCATGCCGACGGACGCGGCGAGTGCCCCGCACGCAAGGCTTGCCGTGGTGTTCTTGGTCGCGTTCCACGGCTGGCCCTGCTCGATGAAGCGAACCGTCTCAAAGGCGAAAGTTGAAAAGGTGGTGAACGCACCGCAAAACCCTGCACCCAACACCACTTGGGTCGAGACGGACAAGCCCTGGTAGCGAACGAGCCCGGCAAGAAAGCCCGCCATAAGCGAACCGACCGCGTTCACCACCAAGGTGCCAGCGGGTATCGACACGCCTATCCGACCCCGGCGAGGAGAGATGTCAACGAGATCGATCAGGTACATGCGCAACGGAGCGCCAATCGCTCCGGCAAGAGCCAGTTCAAGCCATACCCTCATCGTTGGTTCGCAACGCGCCAAAGCCCACGACGACCTAAGGCCGCCCCCACCGCTACTGCGACCAATCCGGTGAGCATGGTGGCCACCACATAACCCATTGCCAAGAGAGGCGAATCATCACCGACAAGCAGACTCGTCTCGACCGCGACAGCGGAGAACGTGGTGAACGAGCCGAGCAAGCCGCCGGCCACGAACGCCTTGGGCACGCGAGCATCGGAAGAACGCCGGCTCATGACTGCGAGAAAACAGCCCAGCACAAACGCACCCGAAACGTTGGCCGCGAATGTCGGCCAGGGAAAGGTTCGCTTTCCTGTGTCGATCCATTGAGCGAGCCCGTAGCGGGCCAGCACACCCAGGACACCGCCAAAAGCGACAGCCAGGTATTCCACGCCTCGTCGACGGCCTCCTCGAACTCCCGAAGTCACCGTGGCATCTTGGCACTTCTCGCATCCGCTACACGGAATGAGGCCTAGAGCAGACATTCAGGGGCGGCAATGGCGCTCATCACTTGCCCTCGTCCTGGTCCTGGTCGCGAACGACCACTACAGGGCAGAGCGCATGATGGACGCATTGGTTGCTCACCGACCCGAGCAGCAAGCCGAGAAACCCGCCGTGACCCCGTGACCCAACCACCAACATGTCAGCGTCATGGGAAGAATCGATGAGTGCCGATGCAGGGTGACCACCGATCACCCGTTGCTCGATCACGACATCACCAGCGCTATCACCAACGACCTTCCTCACCGCCTCGGCCAAGATGTCACCGGCAATGTTCTCACCCTCACCGGGCAGGAAGACAGGCGACATCGACTCAAGCGGCGACACCTGGGAATACGCCAACCACGCGTGGACGGCAAGAACGGTCGCCTGACGGGCCTTGGCCTCATCAATTGCCCATGCCAAGGCAGCCAGCGAACTTGCAGACCCATCGACCCCAACGACAATCTGACCCATCATGCCTCCTACTGTTGGCCTCACCTTGGTGGAAATCCTACTCGGGATGGGCGAGCACAGAGAAGATGCTCCAGGGTCAAAAGCCCTCACATTGAGGTCCAATGACCCGGCCGCCGATGGGGAACCTTGATAACAATTGAGATGACGAACCAGAATTCAACCAAAGTGAGGGCCCATGCGCGTTGCCGTTTTCAGCACCATGTCCTACGACCGGGAATTTCTCAGCGAAGCCAACCGAAACGGCAACCATGGTATCGAGTTGTCCTGGTTTGAAACTCGGCTGAATGCGGCGACGGCACCACTTGCAGCCGGATACGACGGGGTTTGCGTCTTTGTGAACGACATTCTCGACGCCCCCACTATTGGGCAACTCGCGAACGGCGGCATCCGAACCATTGCCCTACGTTGTGCCGGTTTCAACAACGTAGACATTGAGGCGGCTGATCGCCTTGGCATCGGAGTGACACGTGTGCCGACGTATTCGCCACATGCGGTGGCCGAACACACGATGGCGCTCATTCTCTGTCTCGACCGCAACATCCATCGGGCCTACAACCGCGTACGAGAGGGGAACTTCTCCTTGCAACATCTCCTCGGTTTCGATCTCCAGGGGAAAACTGCCGGGGTGGTTGGAACGGGGGCGATCGGCAGCGTGGTCACACGTCTGTTGCTTGCCTTCGAGTGTGATGTTCTCGTTGCCGACCCCGATCCCAACCCTGATTGCCTCGCAGCAGGGGCCAAGCTCACGGCTCTCGACGATCTCCTCGCCACTGCTGACCTCGTGAGCCTGCACTGCCCCTTGACCCCTGAGACCTACCACCTCATTGACCAGCGAGCACTCTCGATGACGAAACCCGGCGTGATGCTCATAAACACCGGACGAGGAGCGCTCATCGACACCCTCGCCGTCATCGAAGGGCTGAAGAGTGGCCTCGTTGGCTCGCTCGGCCTCGACGTCTATGAAGAGGAAGGTGATCTCTTCTTCCAGGACCACTCGGAAGAAGTGCTGCAAGATGACACCTTCGCTCGACTACTTACATTTCCGAATGTGCTTATCACTGGACACCAAGGGTTCTTCACCCGCGAAGCCATGCAACGCATAGCTGAAACCACTCTGAGCAATCTTGTCTCTGTGGCAGCAGGTCAAAAGACCCCCATCTAAATGTCGGAACGACCCTAACCCTCACGTCATCCCTTCCTCAAAATGACTCCATGTCTTTTTCACGGACGCAAGGATCAAGGTCGTGGACAGTGGGTAGTGGGTAGTGGGTAGTGTTCCATCTATAAATAGCTCACTATTAGTCTCGTAATTAAACCGTCTCTTCATAACAAAAGGAACCGCATGCCACAACATCGTCGTTCAGGCTCGTCTCGTCCTGTCCTTAGGATCAGTCTGGTCATGGTATTGGTAATAGCAGCACTCGGAATTGGCTATGTCGTTGGTGACAACAACGACGATGAAGGCCAAGCGGTCTCGTCGGGCTCTGCATCATCGACCAGTTCCACCTCAACGAGTTCGACCCCGACATCTATAACCGACACATCTACCGCTGTGTGGCCTTTTGCTAACAGCACCACTCGTTACACCGACCCTCTTGATGCAGCGCGAAGTTTCGCCACCGAGTTTGTTGGGTTCAAAAATCCAGCCGTAGGTGCGTTTAACCAAGGCGATGAGCGTTCGGGTGAAGTCGAAATTAGAACCAAGATTTCCGCACCAACGACCGTGTTCGTTCGACAGATGAGTGACGACACGTGGTGGGTATTGAGTTCGACGACTTCCAATATTGTCGTGGACAAACCTGCCACTGGTGCTCTTATCACCTCGCCTATTCGCGTCAGCGGCCAAGCCTCAGCCTTTGAGGGGACTGTCGACGTCGAAGTCCGCCAAGACGGTTCAAAAACACCAATCGGCAAAGGATTTGTAACGGGAAATGGAGGGGCTGATCTTGGTCCTTTCAATGGTGAAATCACCTTCTCGGAGCCTACCGAAGCGTATGGAACACTGGTCTTTTTCACTACAAGCGCCGAGGATGGAAATATCAACGAATCAGGGGTCATGCGCATCCGCTTCCGGTAGGATCACGGGTGTTATCACCCCCTGGAGGTACCTAAGTGTTCGCTCGCCTTGGCCGTTGGTGTCATGATCACCGCCGCATCGTCGTTGGTTTGTGGATAGTTGGTCTGATGCTCTTAGGCGGAGTGTCATCGTTTGTTGGAACTGACTTTCGCGATGAATTCAATCTTCCCGATAGTGAGAGTCGCGATGGCTTTGACATTCTGGAAAAAGATTTTGGCGGCCAAGGGACTGGTCAGCCTGGGACAATCGTTTTCCTGGCAGATCAAGGGGTAAACGACCCCAAAGTAAAGGCTTCCATGCAGGCCTGGTTCACCAAGGTAGATGCCCTTCCTGACATCAAAGTCACAAGCCCCTATTCGAGAGAGGGCGGTCTCCAAATCGCCCGGACTGGGCCCCGTGCAGGCGAAATCGCCTTTGCAGCCATTGAGGTTCCTTATGACACGAGTTTCGAAGATGCTCAGGAAATCAGAAAGGCCATAATTGCCGACCAACCTAAACTGGCTGGCGTTCAAAGCGAGCTGGGTGGGGTAATCCTCGCCGAGTTTGAACAGCCGTCGTCAGAAATGCTTGGTCTTGCTTTTGCCATATTCATCTTGATCGTTGCCTTTGGTTCGGTCATGGCCATGGGTCTTCCCATCGGCGTAGCACTAGCTGGCATAGGTATCGGTGTCATCATCATCGGTTTATTGTCCCAACTCGTGGCAATGCCTGAGTTCGCCAGCATCATCGCCGTGATGATAGGTCTCGGAGTAGGCATCGATTACGCATTGTTTATTGTGACTCGATTCCGTGAGGGTCTCCACCACAACCACAGTGTTGGCGAATCGGTGGCAATCGCTATTGACACCTCAGGGCGAGCAGTAGCTTTTGCTGGAGTAACAGTGATCATCAGCTTGTTGGGCATGGTCGTAATGGGTGTTGGCTTCGTTACAGGCATGGCAATAGCGGCAGCCACGGTCGTCCTTGTGACAGTGGCTGCGTCACTCACGTTGTTGCCTGCCCTACTTGGTTTTGTGGGTACCCGGGTCGAGGTCACAAGGTGGCGCGGGATCATCGCTGCAGGCCTGGCCTCTATTGCCCTCATCGGGGTGGCACTCAAGATTCAACCACTAACCATTGGAGCTCCACTGGCAGTCGTGGTCATCGTTGCTGGGGTTGCATTCGCTCCCTTGAAAAAGGAAGTTCCTCGTCGAGAAGTTAAACCCGTGCGCGAGACCCCGCAATACCGTTGGAGCCGTTTCGTGCAGCATCACTCCTGGGCTTCCGTATTCCTCGGGGTACTAATTCTTGTAGTGATGGCGATCCCAGTGTTCAGCTTGCGGCTCGGTTTCTCTGACGAGGGAAATGCCCCTGAAGAGTCCTCAACCCGTAAAGCTTATGACCTCCTTGCAGAGGGTTTCGGACCAGGCTTTAACGGTCCATTCCTCGTCGTGACCGAACTGCCCAACGGCGCAAAATCAAATGAACTCGCCAAAATAACCAAGGCCCTTTCCGGTGCTAAGGGAATTGCCTTCGCCTCACCAGCGGTACCAAACGACCCGACTAATCCAACTGCAGTGCTTTGGCGAGTGATTCCTACGACCGCACCCCAAGACGAAGCAACGACCCAGCTCGTTTCTCGACTCCGAAATGAAGTGCTGCCACCCGTTGAAGTCGGAACTGGCCTTGACGTCTTTGTGACAGGAAGCGTCCCAGTAGGGGTGGACTTTTCATCCTATTTAGGGTCACGTCTACCTTGGTTCTTTATGGCCGTCTTGAGTCTTTCGTTTCTCTTGCTTATGGCAGTTTTCCGCTCGCTGCTTGTTCCACTCAAGGCAGTAGTGATGAACCTCTTGTCAATCGGAGCATCCTACGGACTCGTTATCGCCTTGTTCCAATGGGGATGGCTAGGAGACATAACGGGTATAGAACCTGCCCCCATCGAGCCATTCATCCCCATGATGCTCTTTGCCATCGTGTTTGGTTTGTCGATGGACTACGAAGTCTTCCTTCTGTCGCGCATACGTGAAGAATGGGTGCGTACCGGCGACAGTCGTGAATCAGTGGCTGATGGTTTGGCTGCAACAGCCAAGGTCATCACTGCGGCTGCCGCAATCATGGTGTTCGTCTTCGGGAGTTTTTTATTGGAAGCCGACCGGATACCCAAACTCATGGGGGTCGGTCTTGCCAGCGCAGTGCTGCTAGATGCCACAATCGTGCGCATGCTGTTGGTGCCGGCAACCATGGAGTTGCTCGGCGACCGCAACTGGTGGCTTCCCCGTTGGCTCGACCGTCTCTTGCCCACTATCAATGTCGAAGGAGACGCTGAAGACGTAAACGAAGAGCTAGAAATAGACCTCTTGGGAGAAGGTTCCGACCTCGTTCGATAGTGGCTTGGTCCTACCACTGATTTCGATGAATAACCTCAGAATAAGGGCGGCGGGGCCGGGTAGCGGCTGAGTGTCCAGGTTCGTCTGGGGCCGGATACCCCAAAGCAAGCGCACCAAGAACTCGGTATTCAGATGGCACACCGAAGGCTTCAAGTATGGCTTGTTCTCGATCGAAGAGCCCGAAGAACAAGCCAGCCAGGTTTTCATCGACGATGCTCAACAGAGTGGCCATAACCCCCATGCCGCCATCGACCCACCAATACGGGACCGTCCAAGCAGATTCATCTAGAGGTTCAGCTATTTGCTTCACCTTGTATGTGCCAAAGATTCGTTGCACCAGCCTTCGCCTGGCACAACAGGACCTGCATCTAATTGAGCGCCGCCTATCGGCGGACGCTCCTAGCCCACTGGCCACCTTGTCAGCTTCGCTGTAACGCAAGCTGTAGGCGCTCGGCAACACCACTGGGATCAACAACACGGGGGCATCGAACAATCCCTGCCAGCGAAACATCGATCGCTTGTGTGAGTCAGGAAAGCTAAGTGACCAGAAACGCTCAATTGATGAAGGCGTGTCGAGCACAAGCACCTCAAGGCTTTGCGTAAAACCTGCCGAAGGCCCCCGAAACAGAGCGTGAAGCACTCGATCAAGAACATCTGGCTCGATAGGCAAAGAGCTAAAAGCTCGAACCATACGGCGACGAGCAAGCGCCTCCCTGAGTTCCAAATCTTAGATAGCGGGCTTGGCCTTCTTGGCCAGGTCTTCCGCCATGGCCCAACCGCAAGCAACCAATGCGTCGCCCCGCTCGGCCTTAACATCATCGAAGAACCCAACAATGTCTGCATCAATTGCGTCGAATTTCAAGCTCTCGTGATCAATCGCACAGCCTGGTCCACCGTCACCACGGGCGATGAACTCTCGATCGAGATACTCACCGTCAACCCCAAATCGCTTGGCAAGACGTCGGCCCCATGCCCGCTCCTCACCAGTCGCCTTGTGGCCTGGGCGTGGCACTACGTCTTCGAGCTTGATAAAGATCTTGAAAGCGTCGAAACCCGATGGACTCAAGAAACGGGTGCCCACCAATACGTCTTCATCAGGAAACGCCATAACCGAGCGGCGGAATTGATCAGCCATCAGAGCCTTGAGCACCTCTTGGCGCTTTGCTGTGCGCTTGATTGAAGCCATGCCGATTACCACAGCAGGGGTACCACCGATGCGCTCAAGGGTGCAGAAAGAAAAGCCCTGTAGCACGCCGTTATTTCTGGCAATACTTACAAGCACCCAAGCCTCAGCCTGCTTAGACAACAGGCCTATGTCGTAGCGTGCAGGCCCGTCGGTGCAGATGTCGCCCATCTCGGCAAGCTCTGCATCGCTTAGTGAAGTGCAATCTTTGGTCTCGACGTCGATCGGCATTTTTATGTTTCCCGTCACTCGACACCCAATGGTTGTGGCTCTACTAGTTCACCGCGTGAAGGGGTGTTCGTGCAACTCAGAGCTCAACGCCGTCGACACCGAGCATCACTCTTAGCTCGCCAGCAAGCCCTTTTGTGGTGTTTACGTTGAAGGAAACAGGCAAGCGAAGCACCGTTTCGCCCAGATGAAGAAAGACCGGCGAATCACCAGGATGTTGCAAAAGAAGCTTCTTTAGCCTCTCTACTTTGTCGTCATCAAGGCCATGTGCTGCCATGTGAAGACGGACTGGAGACCCACCTTCCTCAAGTTCTATTGGCGTAATCTCGGTGCAAATTATCTTGGGAACATCGTCACGGGTATCGAGTCGACCTCGCAACACCACAACGGCGTCTTCCACCAACTTGTAGCCATGGTCAGCCATAGTCTTTGGAAACACCATGACCTCGATAGCCGATTGGAGATCTTCAAGTACAAACACAGCCATGAGGTCGCCTTTCTTGGTGTACTTGCGCGAGAGGTTTGTTACCACTCCACCCACCATGCGCATTTCACTTTGTCCGCCTTGGCCACTTGAGCCACCTTGTCCGCTTGAACCACCAGGCGTTTCGCTCGCCTCACGAAGCTCAGCAATTGTGCATTCAGCTCGTTTGGCTAACAGGTGTTCGACACCCATGAGCGGATGGTCGCTTACGTACAAACCCAGCATCTCTTTCTCAAAAGCAAGCTGTTGAGACTTATCAAAGCTGAGATCAGGAATGACCACGCGCTCATCAAAGGTTGATTCCGCAGCCTCGTTCGCCTCATCAAAGAGGCTCATAACCCCTTGATCACGCTCACGACGCCGAGCAAGCGTTCGCTCGACAATCTGTTCGTAGCTAACCAACAAACCACGACGTTGGTGACCCAGGGCATCGAAACCACCGGCTTTAATCAGCGAATCGAGAGCGCGCTTGTTTAGTACCTGCGGGTCAACGCGTTCACAAAAGTCATAGAAATCTTCGAAAGGCCCGCTACTTTCACGCTCTTCAATAATTAGCCCGACAAGACCTTCACCGACATTTCGTACTGCTGAAATACCAAACGGAATACAGCCAACGCCCTCGTCGTTGTAGCGAGCGGTAAAATCAGACCCTGAGATGTTCACGTTGGGGACCAACACCTCTATGTGCAACTGACGACATTCGTTTAGATAGACAGCCGACTTATCTTGGTTGTCTTTCACGGAGGTCAAAAGCGCCGCCATGTATTCCACCGGGTGATGCGCTTTAAGCCATGCGGTTTGATAAGCAACGAGTCCATAGCCATAGGAGTGGCTCTTATTAAAGGCATAGTCAGCAAAGGGCTCAATAATGTCGAAGAGCTTCGTGCCAAGCGCAGCGCCATAGTCCGTGGCAACACAACCCTCAACAAACTTCTCTCGCTCTTTGGCGATCATTTCACGAATCTTCTTGCCGCATGCCTTACGCAAGTTGTCAGCTTCAGCCAACGAATAGCCAGCGAATCTCTGGGCGACTCGCATTACCGATTCCTGATAAATCATCAGCCCATATGTGTCGCTCAGAATTTCCTTAAGGTCTGGGTGCAAATATTCGATGGGCTTGCGGCCGTTTTTGCGATCGGCGTAATCGTTATGCATGTTGGCTGCCATCGGGCCTGGTCGATAAAGAGCAACGAGAGCGGCGATGTCATCAAAGCTTGTAGGTGCTAGCGAACGCATGAGCGAACGCATTTGTCCACCCTCTAATTGGAAGACCCCAATTGAATCGCCATTGCGCAACATGGCCAACGTGTCATCATCGTCCAGCGCTACACGATCGATATCAGGGCGTACGCCAGTATGAGCCTCGACTAGATCAAGCGACGTCTCGATGACCGACAAGTTTCGGAGCCCGAGAAAGTCCATCTTGAGCAGACCGAGGTCTTCTACACCGTGCATTTCGTACTGAGTGACAATCGGAGCATCATCAGGGTCTTGACCAGCCTCGGGCTTTCGCTGAATAGGCAAGTAATCGGTCAGTGGCAAATCGGTAATAACCACAGCTGCTGCATGGATTCCGTCTTGGCGACGTAGTCCTTCGAGGCCTTTAGCTACATCGATCACCTTGCGCGCATCGGGGTCGTTGGCATACATCTCACGCAACTCAGTCGCCATCTTGTAGCCGTCTTCGTTGCCGGGTACCAGGTCGAGACATGCCCGTAGCGGTGTGTCTCGTCCCATAATGAGCGGCGGCATGGCCTTAGCCACCTTGTCTCCAACAATGTAGGGATAGCCCAACACTCGTGCCGCGTCTCGCACGGCAGCTCGGGCCTTGATGGTTGAGAAGGTAACAATTTGAGCCACATGATCGCGCCCGTAACGATCAGACACGTAGCGAATCATCTCGTCGCGATAACGATCATCGAAGTCCATGTCGATGTCAGGCATCTGGAGACGACCCGGGTTCAAGAATCTCTCGAACAACAGGTCATAGTGAATCGGGTCGAGATCAGTTATCCGCAAGCTGTAAGCAACTGCACACCCTGCAGCACTCCCCCGGCCAGGACCCACCCTGATGCCACGACCATGCGCGTAAGCAATGAGATCCCACACAATTAAGAAATATGACGAAAACCCCATCTCATCAATAACGCCAAGCTCATAGTCGAGCCGCTCGGTCACCTCAGGTAACAGGGTTTGGCCCCAGCGTTGATGCGCCCCTTCATAAGTAAGGCTACGAAGGTAGGCGCTATCGGTATCGAAGCCTTCTGGAAGCGGGAAAACCGGGAGCTTAGGTGCCCCCAACTCAATTTCGACCTTTGCACGTTCGGCAATCCAAAGAGTGTTATCGCACGCTTCGGGAAGCTCCGCGAAGAGTGCTCGCATCTCTACTGCCGACTTCAAATAATGCTGATCACTCTCAAATTTGAATCGCTTAGGGTCATCAATGGTGCTGCCCGTTTGCACACATAGCAACGCGTCATGAGCAATGTGATCATCGCGATGGGTGTAATGGCTGTCGTTTGTGGCCAACAGCGGAGCCCCGATGCGCTTAGCTATTTCAAGAAGCTGGGGGTTCGTGGTGCGTTGAGCTTCGAGCCCGTGATCTTGTAGCTCGATAAAGAGCGAATCACGACCAAAGATGTCTTGCATTCGAGCTGCTCTGGCAGTCGCCCCTTCAACATCACCACGCAACAATGCCTGAAGAACGACCCCACCGAGACACCCCGTTGTGGCAATGATACCCTCGTGATGCTCGCCTAGTAGCTCCCAATCGAGACGAGGCTTGTAAAAGTACCCCTCTAGATAAGCCCGGCTCGAAAGCTTCATCAGGTTGCGATATCCCTGAGTATTCTCAGCTAGCAGTGTGAGGTGGTAGTAAAGCTTCTCGCCGCCATCGACATCGCCACCGGTGTCATCGACTCGACCTCGCCTACGCGGTCGTTCGTGACGACTTTCGCCAGCCATATACGCCTCGGTGCCTATCACAGGGTTTATGCCCTGTTTGTGACATTCGGCGTAGAAATCAAGCACACCATACATGTTTCCGTGATCGGTAATGCCAATCGCTGGCTGACCATCGGCGACGGCAGCGGCGACTACCTCGCCCACTCGGGCAGCTCCATCGAGCATGGAGAATTCGGTGTGAAGGTGGAGGTGGGTGAAAGAACTACTCACGACTCAGAGCGTCTAGATATAAGTGCCGGGACGGTGGCCGTCGCCCTGACCTTGAGGCGGCGCACCAGGGGCGAGACCACGTTGTTGCAATTCTTCAAGCTGTTGTCGAGCAACCATCTGCTGCGCGAACAAAGTGGCTTGAATGCCGTGGAACAGGCCCTCTAGCCAGCCAACAAGTTGAGCCTTTGCTACACGTAACTCGGCTTCTGATGGGGTTGCCTCTCCAAAGGGAATTGCCAAACGGGCCAACTCTTCACGCAAGTCGGGAGATAGTCCCTGTGCCAACTCACTGATCGACACTTCGTAGATCTCACGCAATCGTTCGCGACCCTCAACATCGAGAGGGGCATGATGAACCTCGTCCAACAGTTGTTTGATCATGGCACCAATGCGCATGACCTTTGCTGGCTCCTCAATGGTCTCTGTCGAGGTGGATTGGTCGTTTTTTTGTGAAGCTCCATCGCTTGATGAATTAATCAACTCACCTCGCTCGGGAACCGCACCACCCGGCTTATCTGCGTTTCCCAACTGATCTGCATTTTCCATCGCGTCCATAGCCCTATCCTGCCAGCTCCATGACCATTAGCGAACCCGCCAAAAATCTCAGGCCTTAAGAGCGAGGAGCGGAACCATCATCTCGTCGGCAGTCAACGAACCGTGACGGCTCACCAACTGGAATGGGCCGGAATCGGCTGGGTCCACAAAGGCCAACGGCTCGCGTGCGGCCATCACGACGTCGCCTAGCCGACTGGCAGCAGCTTCACTGACCTTGGGTCCAAACCACTCATCAGCAATCGTTTCCGCCCGAGTTGCTACCCACGCTTGATGGCCATGCGCCACTTTGGCTGCCTCGAACAAGTCATCGGCGGCTCCAGGTTTTGCGTGCAACCAACGGAAGCGACCCTCTCCAGATAGCAATGACACATGAGTCATCACGTCGTCATCGATCGCCACAAGCGCATCGCCAACATGGACTTGTCCATGATCAGAAGTAACCACCAACACAGCGTCAGAAGGCAAAACAGAAGCCAAATCTGCCACAAGACGATCGACCGCAATCAACTCGGCGTCGAAGTGTTCGCCAAGCCCGTATTCATGAGCCACTTTGTCCAAGCCTTCGTAATAGGCATAGACAAATGGTTCGCCCGCACCGAGTAAACGGCGCACCTCGGTAACAAGTGTCGATACCTGTCGCCAACCGTGAAAGCGAATGTTCGACAAATGCGCATCGGTAAAACCTGTGCTTGCGAATTCTGCCTTTGTGACCACCGGAGGCTTTCTGCCCCCAAAGGCAGGCTTTATTTGCACGTCTTGAGGAAGTATCAACTTGCGCGCATCGCCAGACGCAACCTGCCAACGCAAAACATTTAGTACGTCACCGTCCATGTTCATGCGATAGCCGATAATGCCGTGCTCACCAGGCGGACAACCAACTACCAAGGAAGTAAGCGCTGCTGCTGTAGTAGACGGAGCAACGGTGACGATCTCTTGGCCTTCCATAGATGCAAGCGTTGGGGCAAGCGAATGACGAGTACCAAGCTGGCGAGACCCAAGACCATCAACGGCCAACAAAACAATCTGGCGCGCTCCACCTACTAGATCAGGCATCCACACGGGTGGCGGCCCGCCCTCTTGAAGAAGCGCCGGTACAACATTGCTTAAGCAAGCGCCGTGATAATCAGGCAGAGTCGGTTCAAGATCACTCATTACTGTCCTATCGGCCACCATTGACTACCTTCTAGCATTGCGCGCCCAGCAGCGATAAGTGCTCATGGTCACAAGGTCCATCCCGCCGTCCTAACATGGCAACGTGAAGGTTTCGACCAGAGGAGACTATGCAGCAAGAGCTCTATTATCGCTAACCCTCCACACGAACGAACAACCTACTATGGCGAACCCAACATCAGTTCGCGACATCGCAGAACGCACGGGTCTACCTCAGCCCTATTTAGAACAAATTCTACTTGCTCTCAAAGGCGCTGGATTAGTGCGCTCTAAACGAGGAGTGGGGGGTGGTTACGTTCTCGCCCGCTCGCCAGCGGAAATAACGCTTGGCGAAATCGTCAGCGCCGTTGACGGGCCAATCGTCGCTGGTGACTTCGGCCGTCCGCATGAGAACGGCGCTTGCGAACACGAAGGCCAGTGCGTCTTGTTGGGCATATGGGATGACGTGGGCGATCACATGCGGCGATTCCTTGACTCTTACACCCTTGCCGATTGTGTAGCTGCCGCACGTGGAGACGAATCACCTATCGGCGGACGTTCTAAGAGGTTCAGCGGATAGGTTCACCTTGTGGGCGTAGAACGATTCGTTTTGCCAGTCTTCGCCTGACAAAACAGGACCTGTATCTAATGGAGCCCCACCGAGTCGCTGGGGCTCTAGCTGAGACGAGCGAGGACCGCCTGGAGGTCATCGGGCAAAGCAGCACTGAACGAAACCCGTTCATTCGTGCCCGGATGATCAAACGACAATTCCGCAGCATGGAGGAAGGGGCGAGGAGCGCTGAAGGTCTTACGTTCGCCCCCATAGCGACGATCACCTACCACTGAGCGCGCAATGGCGGCCATGTGTACCCGTATCTGGTGCGTACGACCGGTATCGAGTTTGCAAGCCACCAGGGTCATATCCACTGGTTCAGTGAAAACCTGTCTGGTCTCATAGGTCGTTCGGGCTTCTTTGCCCTGAGCTGAAACGGTCATTCGTGTGGGGTCGCGCCGTGAACGACCAATTGGTGCGTCAACCATGCCCCTGGGGGGGTCTAGATGGCCCCACACAAGTGCGAGATACCGCCGATCGACCGTACGAGCAGCCAGCTGGCCCACAAGCGACTCGTAGGCCTCTTGGGTTCGAGCTACCACCAACAAACCAGACGTTCCTCGATCGAGTCGATGCACAACCCCAGGACGCAACGGGTCGCCTACCCCTTCCAGCTCCGGATACCTCGCCAATAGCCCTTGAATCATTGTTCCGTGATCGTTTCCAGCTCCAGGATGCACAACCAGATGGGGAGGTTTATTTACAACAATGATCTGGTCATCGTCGTAAATGACCGGAACCTCAATATCGATCTCACCTACAACCGTATGGTCGATAAGCACTCGCTTCGACAGGTCGACACTCAGTTCATCACCGGTTGCAACTCGAGTAGATCTAGTCGTTACAACGCTCTGCCCAAGACTTACTGCCCCCGCCGAAACTAGGTATGCGACCTCAGCACGAGATAAGTCGATCAGCATAGAAACGACTCGATCGATCCTCTCGCCATTTAGGGCTTCTGGAATATTCTCAGTCCACTGATCAGGAAGCTCGTTTTTCATCGACACCACTCGTTTCTGGCTCGTTATCGTCTTCGGAGCTAGAGCTGGATGTGATCACCAACAAAACGGCACCAAACGAAATAGCCACGTCTGCCAGGTTGAACACCGGCCACCACTGCAAGTCAAGAAAATCAACTACTGCTCCACCTAAAAATCCGCTGCCATCACGGAAAAGTCGATCTACCAAGTTTCCCAGTGCCCCGCCAACCACAAGCGCCATTGCCACTCGCGGCCAAACGCTGGTGTATTTACTTCCCGTGCGAAGAAAGAACACGACAATTGTGATTGCAATCAGAGTGATCAAAGGAGTGAACCGCGAACCAAATCCGAAAGCGGAGCCTTTGTTAAACAAAAGCCTAAATTGCAACGTCCACACAACATCAATGGTTCGATTACCAAGAACCTCAAGAGCCCACCATTTCGTCAGCTGATCCACAGCCACTACTGCACCAGCAATGCCAGCAACTAATAACCGTGAACGTTTATCCACGTGAGCGCCCAATACCCCCACTCTTGCAACGCACGCACAGGGATGCGTAGGGAAGCGCTCGCATGCGCTCCTTTGGAATCTCCTCATGGCAACGTTCGCAGACGCCATACGTACGCAGTTTGATCTTCACCATGGCTTGATCTATTTCATCAACAGAACTCATTGCCTGAGCTGAAAGAACAAGGTCTCGCTCACGCTCCACATTCATGGAATCTCCTTGACCAGATTCCTCATCGAACTGAACGTCGCCAGGCTCGCGATCAGCAGCAAGCTGCTCGGCCTCGGCGCGCAACAGCTCGGCTTGACGAAGGTAGTTCTCCCTTTCTTCCAACAAAACCTTGCGCTGCTCTTCGAGGAACTTGTCATTTGCTGGCGAGGACTTCATTGGCGGGACCTTGGCTGGCAATGGCGGTGGCACTGGCTTTTTGACTGGTGCGGCTGGCTTTGCCGAAGCAACCTGTGCCGGTAGAACTTTTTCTGGCTCTACAACAGCTGGTGGGGTCACTGCTTTTGCTGTCGCCTTATTTGCTGTCGCAACTTTTGCAGGGGCTTTCTTTGCTGGGACTTTCTTTGCAGGAGTTTTCTTAGTTGCCACGACTTTTGCTGGAGCTTTCTTTGCAGGGGCTTTCTTTGCCGGAGTGGCTTTCTTGACGACGGCTTTCTTTGCCGGAGTGGCTTTCTTGACGACGGCTTTCTTTGCCGGAGTGGCTTTCTTGACGACGGCGTTCTTTGCCGGAGTGGCTTTCTTGACGACGGCTTTCTTGACGAC
>JBBSKG010000031.1:0-22905 GCA_038256565.1 Acidimicrobiales bacterium
AGGACAAAGACTCGCGGGAGCATTTCGAGATGCGCATCCATAAGCGACTGCTTGACATCCTTGAACCATCAGCTAAGACGGTTGACTCGCTACAGCGCCTCGATCTTCCAGCTGGTGTCGATATCGAGATCAAGATCCAACAGGTCTAACCCCATTTCTTTGGCTGGCGGTTGCTAGTCAAGCAAGGTAGGGCTAGGATACATTGCCCTCTCAAGCGCAGTTTAGTTATTTGGCTGCGCATGAGAGAAAGAGTTTATTTAAGTAGTGAGAACCGATGTCCATGTCGGTCCCACTGGGGCCCCAAAAGGCCCTGGGATACCACATGGCACAACCGAACTGGCGCTCCGCCGGGGGAAACCCCGTGCGGAGCGCTCGCGTGAGCGGCCTCCGTAAGAGGCCACACAGAGGGAAGAGCCTCCATGGCGAAGAAAGCGATCGTAGGTGAGAAGGTGGGCATGACCCAGGTCTGGGATGACCAAGACCGTGTCGTGCCCGTGACTGTCCTGCGGGTACAACCCTGTCGGGTGGTCCAGGTCAAGAACGTTGAGCGCGATGGGTATGCTGCTTTGCAGATCACCTACGGCATGAAGAAGGACAAGTCACTTATCAAGCCCGAGAAAGGCCATTTCGCCAAGGGATCTATTGACCCTGGTGTGCGACTTGTTGAACTGCGTCTTGAGGACGTGAGCGACTTTGAGGTCGGCCAAGTCATCGATGCAGGCCTTTTGAGCGCAGGCGAGAAGATCGACGTCACTGCCATCAGCAAGGGTAAGGGTTTTGCTGGTGGCATGAAGCGCCACAATTTCAAGGGCCTACCAGCTTCTCACGGTGCACACAGAGTTCACCGAGCCCCTGGAGCAATCGGTGCTTGCGCCACTCCTGCCCGCGTGTTCAAGGGAACTCGTATGGCGGGCCGCATGGGTGCTGAGAAGGTGACCACGCTCAACCTTGAGGTGGTAACGGCCGATGCCGACCGAGAAATTATTCTCGTCAGAGGTTCCGTTCCAGGCCCTCGTGGTGGCATGGTTCTGCTTCGTAATGCCGTTAAGGGTGGCAACTAATGGCTCTGAGTCTGACGATGAAAGATCGGGCTGGTGCTGACGCTGGCAAAGTTGATCTTGATCCCGCTATCTTCGCTGTTCAGCCAAACGTGCCCGTAATGCACCAAGTGGTCACCGCCCAGTTGGCAGCAGCTCGCTCTGGAACCCAGTCGACAAAGACTCGTTCCGAAGTAGCCGGTGGTGGCGCAAAGCCTTGGAGGCAAAAGGGCACCGGTCGAGCTCGTCAGGGTTCTATTCGTTCTCCTCAATGGGTTGGTGGCGGAGTCGCTCTTGGACCAAAGCCCCGTTCATATGCCCAGCGCACTCCTAAGAAGATGGTTCGTCTGGCCCTTTGGTCAGCACTTTCTGATAGAGCTTCTTCCGAAAAGATCGTAGTTGTTTCTTCTTGGGGCCTAGAAGCACCTAAGACTAGAGATGCGAAAGCCGTTCTTAACGCAATTGGCGTGAGCGGCAAGATTCTTGTTGTTCTGGCTCGTGGCGATGAAGCCTCTTACAAGAGTTTCCGCAACCTCACCGATGTTCATATCATCATGGCTGATCAGCTAAACGCCTATGACGTGTTGGTCAGCGATTGGGTTGTATTTACGCCTGACACTTTGCCCACCGCTTCTGCTGGTGAGACCAAGGCGGCCGCACAACCCAAGGCGCCTGGACAACCTAAGGCATCTGAGCCCGTTGTTTCCGAAGCTCCCGAAACCAGCGCTCCCGAGACTAGTGAGGGAGAGGCCTGATGCTTCCGCAAGATGTGATTCTGGCACCGGTGGTGAGTGAGAAGTCTTATGGGCTTGCCGAGACCAATGCCTACACTTTCAAGGTTCATCCTGATGCCAACAAGATCGAAATTCGCCAAGCAATAGAGGCGCTCTTCGAAGTCAAGGTTCTTAAGGTGAACACGCTTAACCGCAAAGGCAAGCGTCGCCGCAATCGTCGTAGCCCAACTCTTGGGCAGCGTCCATCTACTAAACGTGCCATCGTCACCCTCGCAGCGGGTGACCGGATAGATCTCTTTCAGAGCTGAGTCGGAGACACGATGCCTCTTCGTAAACGAAACCCAACCAGCCCCGGTCGTCGATTCCAGACCGTTTCCGATTTCTCGGAAATTACAAAGGATCGTCCAGAAAAGACCCTGTTGGAGCCAAAGCCCCGTACGGGTGGGCGTAACAGCTATGGACGAAAGACCGCCCGTCATCGCGGCGGAGGCCACAAGCAGCAGTACAGAATTATTGATTTTAAGCGCAATAAAGATGGCGTTCCGGCGAAGGTTGCTGCCATTGAGTACGACCCCAACCGCAACTGTCGTATTGCTCTTTTGCATTTCTATGACGGTGAGAAGCGATACATCCTTGCCCCTGCAAAGGTGAAGGTTGGCGACGTTTTACAAAATGGTCACGGTGCTGACATTCGCCCTGGCAATGCGCTGCCCATGCGTTATATTCCTGTTGGTACCACGGTTCATAACGTTGAACTAAAGGCTGGAGCGGGCGGCAAGATGGCTCGCAGTGCTGGTACCAGTGTTCAGCTTGTGGCAAAGGAGGGCGATTTCGCCACCTTGCGCCTTCCAAGCACTGAAATGCGTCGTGTTCCGATTGATTGTCGGGCCACGGTGGGCGAAGTTGGCAATGCTGAGGCCGAACTGATTTCGATTGGTAAGGCTGGTCGTAACCGCTGGAAGGGCGTTCGTCCTCAAACTCGCGGTGTTGCTATGAACCCAGTCGACCACCCACTTGGTGGTGGTGAGGGTAAGACCTCTGGTGGTCGTCATCCGGTTTCCCCATGGGGCAAACCCGAAGGCCGCACACGGTCCAAACGTAAAGAATCCGACAAGCTCATCGTGCGCCGCCGCCGTACCCGCGGCGCCCGGCGTTAAGGGAAGGGAAGGCCAATGCCTCGCAGCCTCAAAAAAGGCCCCTTCGTTGACGACCATCTTTTAAAGAAGGTCGACGCGTTGAATACCTCTAATGAGAAGCGTGTTATCAAGACATGGTCACGTCGATCAACGATCATCCCCGAGATGGTTGGCCATACGCTCGCTGTGCACGACGGGCGTAAACACGTTCCGGTGTATGTCACTGAATCAATGGTTGGGCACAAGCTCGGCGAGTTCGCCCCAACCCGAACCTTCCGGTTTCATGCCGGACAGGAGCGGGGAGGACGACGTTGACTGGCCCAAAGACCAACGAACGTCCGGGAACGCGTGCAGTTATTCGCTACATCCCAATCTCTGCTTACAAGGCACGAGCAGTCCTCGATTTGATCCGGGGCAAAGACGTGCGTTCTGCGGAAGAGATACTTCGCTTCTGCGAACGTGACGCTGCAAATGTCATTAGCAAAGCGCTCTACTCGGCAATGGCTAACGCTGAGCACAACGACAGCCAAGATCCAGAAGAGCTGTTCGTCTCTGCCTGTTTCGCAGATGAAGGAAAGACGGCTCGACGTTTCCGCCCTCGTGCGCGTGGTCGTGCTTCGAGAATTCGTAAGCGGAGTTGTCACATCACCATTGTGGTGAGTCGTATGTCTGAACAAGATCTCGAAAAGCGCCGCATTAAAGATGAAGCTCGACCAGGAAGTCGTGCCGCTCGTCGTGCAGGTCAAGAGGCCGCTGAAGCTCGTAAGCGTCGGACTCGTGCCAGCCGTGAGGCTGCACAGGCAGCTGATCATGAGGGTCACGATCACGAGCCAGTCGATGATGTAGCGACTGAAGAAGTTGCTGCTGACGAAGCTGTTGAAGTCGCCCAAGTTGGCACTGATGAAGCTGTTGAAGCTGAAGCTGTTGCGACTGACGAAGTTGATGAAGCTGTTGTAAAAGACAGCGCAGAAAGTACTCCTGGCGACAGCCAGGGTGAGGAGAACTAATGGGCCAGAAGGTAAATCCCTACGGTTTCCGGCTCGGTATCACCACCGACTGGAAGTCCCGTTGGTTCAGTGAGCGTGAATACACTCAGTACCTGATCGAAGACTGGAAGATTCGTGACGACCTCATGACGAAGCTTCCTCATGCAGCCATAAGCCGTATTGAAGTTGAGCGTACGCGAGATCGAGTGCGTGTTGACGTTCACACAGCTCGTCCTGGCATTGTTATCGGTCGGCGGGGAGCCGAGGCGGACAGCATTCGCAATCGTCTTACAAAAATCACTGGTAACGCCAAGGTCCAACTCAATATTCAAGAGATCAAACAACCTGAGCTAGATGCTGTTCTTATTGCTCAAGGTGTTGCCGATCAGCTTGTTGGTCGAGTCAACTTTCGTCGAGCCATGAAGCGTGCAGTGCAAAATGCTCAAAAGGCCGGGGTGCTCGGTGTTCGCGTTCAGTGTTCGGGCCGGCTCAACGGAGCCGAAATGAGCCGTACTGAGTGGTACCGCGAAGGTCGTGTCCCTTTGCACACACTTAGAGCCGATATTGATTACGGCTTTCGTGAGGCCCGCACTACCTATGGCCGTATTGGCGTAAAAGTGTGGCTGTATAAAGGCGACATCTTGCCTTACAAGACTTCTTCTGATGACAAGGCAATGCGTGAGGCGGCTATGGCCGTTGGTGAGCCATCGGGCGAACCTCGTCCCCGTAAGGTCGTTTCGGCTGGTGGCATGAAGCGTCTGTCTGATGAGGTCGAGCCGATTGATTCCGCTTTGTTGTCAAACGAAGGCACCGACATTGGCGAAGCCGAACCAATTTTGAAAGAAGCTGATCCTGAGCTGGAGCGTTTGTTGGCGGAAGAAGAAGAGATCGAACGACTTACTCGTGAACATCATGAAACCCCGCACTTCCGTCCGGGTGAGGACTGACCCATGTTGATGCCCCGTAAGGTAAAACACCGCAAGCAACACCGTGGTCGCATGACCGGTGCTGCCAAGGGTGGGACCGCCATTTCTTTTGGTGAATTCGCCATTCAGGCTTTAGAGCCAGGTTGGATCACGGCTCGCCAAATTGAGGCTGCTCGTATTGCCATGACCCGACACGTAAAGCGCGGCGGTAAGGTTTGGATCAACGTCTTTCCTGATAAGCCCGTAACTCAAAAGCCTGCTGAAACTCGCATGGGTTCTGGTAAGGGAAACCCAGAACATTGGGTTGCCGTCGTGAAGCCAGGAAGAATTCTCTTTGAACTGTCTGGAGTTTCCGAAGAACTGGCTCGTGCCGCAATGGAGCGTGCTATTCAGAAACTTCCGATTAAAGCCCGCTTCATTACTCGTGCCGCAAGTGGGGAGATTTGATGATGGCTACTACGAATGATCTGCGCAGCTTGTCTGATCAAGACTTGCTCTCGCGACTTGAAGAGAATCGTCAAGAACTTTTCACACTGAGATTCCGTCACGCTACTGGCCAACTCGAGAACACTTCTCGATTGGGTTGGTTGCGTAGAGAGATTGCCCGAATGACCACGTTGTTGCGCGAGCGCGAAATTGCTGCCGCCGAGGCCTTGGAGGCCAATGCCAATGGCTGAGACTGAAATAACTTCTGAAGGTACGCCCCGTCCAACTCGTAAGGTTCGTGAGGGCTTGGTCGATTCGACATCGATGAATAAGACCGTCGTTGTAAGAGTCGTCGATCGTGTTCGCCATGCCCGTTATGGCAAGACCGTGCAGCGGACCAAGCGTCTTTATGTACACGACGAAGAGAATGAAGCTCGCGTTGGCGATCGGGTTCGAGTACAAGAAACCCGTCCATTGTCAAAGCTAAAGCGCTGGCGGCTCGTCGAGATTGTGGAGCGTGCTAGATGATTCAACAAGAATCACGCTTACGCGTTGCCGACAACTCAGGTGCCAAAGAAGTTTTGTGCATCAAGGTTCTTGGTGGAACACGGCGTCGCTATGCATCGATTGGCGACGTCTTTGTCGCCACAGTCAAGGATGCTATTCCTGGCGCAGCAGTAAAGAAGGGCGATGTAGTTAAGTGTGTCGTCGTGCGGGTCAAGAAAGAAAAGCGCCGCCCAGATGGGTCTTACATTCGTTTCGATGAGAATGCTGCGGTATTGATCAACGATCAAATGCAGCCTCGTGGTACTCGCATCTTTGGCCCAGTCGGTCGTGAACTGCGAGACAAGAAGTTTATGCGCATCGTTTCTCTTGCGCCGGAGGTGCTCTAAGTGGCTGGCATGAAGATTAAAAAGGGCGACAAGGTTGTGGTGCTCACCGGTAAGGACCGTGGAAAAGAGGGTCTTGTGACCCAGGCGTTGCCTGAACTCGGCAAGGTCATTGTCGAGGGAGTCAACGTTGCTAAGCGTCACCAGCGAGCAACAAGCGCTACTCAACAGGGTGGAATCATCGACAAGCTGATGCCTCTAGATGTTTCAAACGTGGCCATCGTCAGCCCATCAGATGGCAAGGCAACTCGAGTTGGGTACCGATTTGATGACAATGGCAACAAGATTCGCGTCTGTAAGCGGACCGGAGCTGATCTCTAATGGCTACTGAAGTATCTGTGCGTCCACGTCTTAGACGTCGTTATGACGACGAGATCCGAGTTGGTCTTCAGGGCGAGCTTGGGCTTGGAAACATTATGCAGGTTCCTAGTTTCGAGAAGATCGTCGTCAACATGGGGGTAGGTGCTGCTGTTGGGCAAGCCTCCCTACTCGATGGAGCTTTACGTGATCTTGAAATAATCACAGGACAAAAGCCTCTAACAACTCGGGCTAAGAAATCGATCGCAGGGTTCAAGCTTCGTGAGGGCCAAGCAATTGGCGCCAAGGTGACTCTTCGAGGCGACCGTATGTGGGAGTTTCTTGACCGGCTTATCTCGCTGGCGATCCCACGTATTCGAGATTTCCGCGGTCTTCCCGCCAACAGCTTTGATGGTCGGGGAAATTACACCTTCGGTGTTAACGAACAACTTATCTTTCCTGAGATCGACTATGACAAGGTCGACATTGCTCGGGGCATGGATATCACGATCGTTACTACTGCAAGTACTGATGCCGAGGGCAAAGCATTGCTTAGTGCTTTCGGCTTCCCATTCAAGCGTGAAGGGCAACAGTAGGCATGGCTAAGAAAGCACTTGTTCAAAAACAGCAACAGAAGCCGAAGTTTAAGGTCCGGGGCTATACCCGTTGCCAGCGTTGTGGGCGACCACGCGCTGTATTTCGCAAGTTTGGACTCTGTCGGATATGTCTTCGTGTGATGGTGCATGCAGGCGAAGTGCCCGGCGTAAAAAAGGCCAGCTGGTGAGCGGCGGCGAAGGGGAGGTGTGCTCATGACGATGACCGATCCCATTGCTGACATGTTGACGCGGATACGAAACGGCAATACCGCGTATCATGACGAAATCAGGATGCCTTCATCAAAGTCAAAAGAAGCCTTGGCTCGCATTCTCGAACGTGAGGGCTATATCGGTGGCTGGAACGTCGTTGATTCCACCACTGGTCCTGGCAAGGTTCTTACCGTTCAGATGAAGTACTCACCTGAACGGGTTCGTACCATTTCGGGTATAAAACGGGTTTCAAAGCCTGGTCTTAGGGTTTATCGCAAAGCCGATGGACTACCTCGCGTATTGGGTGGTCTTGGTGTTGCCGTGCTCTCTACGAGCCAGGGCATGATGACCGACCAAGAAGCGCGCAAGCGTCGTATGGGCGGCGAGGTTCTTTTCTATGTTTGGTAAGGGTGTCGCCGGTTTTATGAAAATGTTGATGATGAGGAGGGTTGACGGGTGAGTCGTATCGGTCGTTCTCCCATTCTTGTTCCTTCAGGCGTTGATGTGACCATCTCTGGTGCGCATATTGTGGTCAAGGGCCCCAAGGGGACTCTTGAGCGTGATCTTCCTGAACCCATAACAGTTCGCCAAGAAGAAGCCACCTTATTGGTGGAGCGTCCTAACGACGAACGTCGCAGTCGCGCTCTCCATGGTCTTAGCCGCTCATTGATAAATAACATGGTCGTGGGTGTAAGTGCTGGTTTCACCAAGGAACTTGACATTGTTGGCGTTGGTTATAGAGCAACTGCTGCCGGGCCTGCCAAACTCGACTTGGCACTAGGTTTCAGCCATCCAGTGTCGGTTCAAGCTCCCGAAGGCATTACTTTTGTAGTTCCTTCGCCTACCAAAATCGTGGTTGAGGGCATTGATAAGGAAGTCGTTGGTCAGGTGGCTGCAGACATCCGAAAGATCCGCAAGCCCGAGCCTTACAAGGGCAAGGGCGTCCGCTATACCGGCGAACACGTTATGCGCAAGGCCGGAAAGGCAGCGAAGAAATGACTTATTCCGTCAAACAAAAGCATGCAGCGCGTTTGCGTCGTCATTATCGTTTGCGCAAGAAGATTCGTGGTACTGCCGATCGTCCTCGCTTGGCAGTATTTCGCTCAAACCGTCATTTGGTTGCACAGGTGATCAACGACCGTACTGGATCAACCATGGTTGCGGCTTCAACACTTGACCCAGCCATTCGATCATCTGGAAACAAGACAGGCAATGTAGAGGCTGCCAAAGCAGTCGGAACCCTTCTTGCTGAGCGGGCAAAGGCAGCAGGAATTTCGCAGGTTGTGTTTGACCGCGGCGGTTATATCTATCACGGTCGAATCGCTGCCGTAGCTGATGCGGCTCGCCAGGCTGGACTGGAGTTTTAATGACAACGAACAATGATGCTCAACTACGTGACGGGCGCTTAATCACAAGGCCTCGTCGAGTTGCGAAGGTTGTAAAGGGTGGTCGTCGCTTTCAGTTTGCGGCTTTGGTTGTAATGGGCGATGGGGCTGGGCGGGTTGGTTTGGGTTACGGCAAGGCACGAGAGGTGCCCTTGGCAATTCAAAAGGCATCTGAAGATGCAAAGAAGAACGTTTTTGACGTTCCGCTCGCTGGTTCAACCATCATTCACCCAGTTCTTGGTGAGTTTGGCGCGGCTCGTGTGCTTCTAAAGCCTGCTGCGCCTGGCACAGGAGTGATTGCTGGCGGTGCAGCTCGGGTAATTCTCGAAGAAGCGGGAGTGCACGATGTGTTGTGCAAGTCACTTGGGAGCTCAAACCACATCAACGTCGCTCGTGCAACGATTGAAGCCCTGGCTTCTCTCAAGCGCCCAGATGTAATTGCGAAGCTTCGGGGAAAAAGCCCAGAAGAGGTCACTCCAGCTGGGTTATTGCGGGCTTATCAGGGCACTTCGGGCCGTAACGTTCCTCCTCCTGTTGAGGTGCAGTAATGGCTACAGCGCTGAAAGTAACGCAGGTGAAATCATCTATTGGAACCAAGCCCAAACACCGTGGAACTTTGCGCGCGTTGGGTCTGGGTCGAATTGGTAAGTCAAATATTTTGCCTGACCGAGCAGAGATCAGGGGCATGATTGCCCGGGTTCCACATTTGGTCAGTGTCGAGGAAACTGAGGTGACTTCGTGAAGATCCATGATCTCCATCCCGCTCCGGGTTCAAACACACGTCGTAGGCGTGTTGCCCGCGGCATTGGCGGCAAGGGTGGCAAGACTGCCGGTCGAGGCACTAAAGGCCAAGGCGCTCGCGACACTGTCCCAATGGGTTTTGAAGGTGGCCAAATGCCCCTTCAGCGGCGTATTCCCAAGCTAAAGGGCTTCAATAACCCTTTCCGTGTTGCCTATGTAGGAATAAATCTTGACACTCTTCAAGAACTTGAAGGTAAAGACGTTTCGCCTGAGACATTGTTTGCTGATGGCCTTGTACACAAGAACGAACTGATCAAGATTTTGGGACGGGGGACGCTTAGTCGTTCTATGGCCGTTAAGGCGCATGGCTTTTCTAAGTCGGCCGAACAGGCCATCGTTGCAGCGGGAGGTAGTGTTGAAGTTCTGCCTCCACCGTTTGGTAACGGGCGTCCACCAGCGAAGGGTAACGCGCTGACAAACAGGTAACGACGCTTGTCGCTTTCTAATCACGTCGTTTGAATTCGTCCGAGGAGTTGACTCTTGTTCTCGACCGTTAAGAATATGTTCAAGGTCCCTGACCTGCGGAACAAGATCATTTTCACGTTGTTGATGATTGCCCTGTACCGCCTCGGGTCTCACGTGCCAACGCCCGGTATCGACTTCAAGGCGGTTCAAGATCTTGAGGAACAGGCTCGCCAGGGAGGAGTTCTCGGGTTCCTGAGTCTTTTCTCAGGTGGTGGTTTGACCCGAATGGCCATCTTTGGTCTAGGGATCATGCCTTACATAACTTCTTCAATCATCATGCAGGTGATGGGGGTTGTTATTCCCAAGCTTGAGGAGTGGCAGCAGCAGGGAGCGGTTGGGCAAAAAAAGATCACCCAATGGACTCGTTACCTCACGGTAATTCTGGCATTGATGCAAGCCACCGGGCTGACCTTCTTGTTCCACAACGGGGGTGGCGGCTTGTTTGGTAACCAGACAATTGATCTAATACCCGACTTTACAATTCCTAGGGTCATGTTGATTGTGCTCAGCCTTACGGCTGGCGTAGCTCTTTTGATGTGGATGGGTGAGTTGATAACTCAACGGGGAATCGGCAACGGCATGTCACTGTTGATCTTCGCTTCGGTGGTCAGCAGTATCCCCTATGAGGGTTCGGCATTACGGGCCGAAGAGGGAAACTTGATATTCGGAATCCTGATAGCGCTCGCGATAGCGGTAATGGTGGCGGTTATCGTGGTTGAGCAAGGCCAGAGGCGAATCCCGGTGCAATTTGCGAAACGGGTTGTTGGGCGTCGTATGACTAGTGGTCAAAGTAGCTACATTCCTCTGAAGGTAAACCAGTCAGGCGTGGTTCCAATCATCTTCGCCAGTTCGGTTCTCTACTTGCCTATGTTGTTGTCGAACATTTTGCCCACAGGTGGATTGTGGGATTCCATCCGTAAGTTCATCAACGACAATCTGGCGGTCCCAGACAATTTCATTTACATCACTGTTTACGGTTTGTTGATCGTGTTTTTCGCATATTTCTATTCTGCTATCACCTTCGACCCCGTGAAGCAGGCCGACACTTTGCGCAAGCAGGGTGGCTTCATTCCAGGCATCCGCCCTGGACCTCAGACCGAGCAGTATTTGCAAAAGATTGTTTCACGCATCACTTTGCCCGGAGCTTTGTTCATCGCATCGGTGGCACTTTTGCCCGCATTCATTCTGGCCCTTTGGGGGATCACCCGTTTTGGTGGTTTCGGCGGTATCTCTTTGCTGATTGCCGTAGGCGTTGCACTTGAGACCATGAAGCAGATCGATAGCCAGCTCATGATGCGCAACTACGAGAGCTTCCTGAAGTAGCAGTGGTTCTAGTTGTCGAAGTTCTAGTCGTCGAAGCTTTAGGCATCGCACGTGCAATGGAGCATGGGTGATTCCCGGCGCAAGGCTGGTGTTACTTGGGCGTCAGGGCGCAGGCAAGGGCACTCAGTGCATCCGTTTGTCTCACCACTATGTGGTCCCCCATATTTCTACGGGAGACATCCTTCGGTCGGCCGTCCGTGAACAGACCCAGTTTGGTCTCAAGGCCAAGGCCTATATGCAAGAAGGAAATCTTCTTCCAGACGATGTGATTGTTGGCATTATCAACGAACGCTTAGAGCGTGATGATACTCGTGCTAGAGGGTTCATTCTTGATGGGTTTCCTCGCACGGTTGGCCAGGCGAGTACCTTGATGGAAATCACAGCGCCTCGGGGAATTGATCTGGTAATTGACCTTGACGTTCCTACCGAAATAGTTCTTGCTCGTATAGCAGGGCGGCGAGTTTGCACTGACTGCGGTGCCAATTATTCGGTTGAACGTCCGCCTAAATACGGGTGGGTTTGCGATGCATGTCGCGGAGATGTTATTCAACGTGCAGACGATACGACCGAAGCCATTGAGCGGAGGTTAGCTATATATGAAAGCGAGACCGCACCGCTCACTAAGTGGTTTATGGAGCGAGACCTTATTGAGGTGGTTGACGGCTTAGGCGACCCCGATGAGGTCAGTGCCCGTCTTTTCATGCTCATCGATAAGCGCCAAGAGCAAGGCCGATAATGAAAACTGTGCTGATGATAAAACTGTGCGGAGGTCTTCGTGCGTCGTTCAGCTGACGAGATTGCCAAGATGCGTAAGGCTGGCAAGGTCGTTGCCGAGATGCATGAGTGCATTAGGGCAGGCATTCGCCCTGGGGTCACGACTCTCGATCTTGACCGGATTGGTCGTGATGTGATTGAACGTCGTGGGGCACGTTCGAACTTTCTTGGATATCACGGTTTTCCCGCCGTCATTTGTGCATCGCCAAATGACATGATCGTTCACGGCATTCCCAACGATGTCATTTTGGTTGAAGGCGACATCATCTCTATCGACTGTGGTGCCATCATCCAGGGGTACCATGGCGACGCTGCGTTTACAGCTGGCGTCGGTTCCATCTCCCCCGAAGCTCAGCGCCTTATTACCGTGACCGAAGAAAGCCTTACAGCAGGCATCGTTCAAATGCGAGAAGGCAATCGAATTTCTGATATTGGCCAAGCGGTTCAAGAAGTAGCTGAAGCTGCGGGGTTTTCAGTTGTACGAGAATACGTTGGTCATGCAATTGGTACCGAGATGCACGAAAAGCCCGAGGTTCCCAACTATGGGCCTGGAGGGCGAGGGCCGAAATTGCGTCCAGGAAATGTTTTTGCAGTTGAGCCCATGGTTAATGCTGGCGATCGAGGCACAAGACTTCTCGATGACGGTTGGGGGGTAGTCACTAGCGATGGTGCACTTTCAGCCCATTTCGAGCACACAATTGCCATTCTCGAAGACGGCCCAGAGGTTCTGACCCTCCCATGAAAAAGCCTCTTTTGGAACCAGCCCTCTGGGAGGCTATGCTCTTCCTCTGCCCTGAAGGGGTTTTACCGCGCGCGGTGGGCCCTCTCAAAGAACTCGATTCCTCGAGGAGGTATCACACTGCCGAAGCCCAAAGAAGATGCGATCGTGTTGGAAGGAAAGGTCACCGAGTCTCTTCCAAATGCGATGTTCAGGGTCGAGCTGGACAATGGTCACGAGGTGCTCGCCCACATCTCAGGAAAAATGCGAATGCACTACATTCGAATTTTGCCTGGCGATCGTGTTCAAGTGGAGCTAACGCCGTATGACCTCACTCGAGGCCGTATTACCTATAGGTACAAATAAGTCCACACGGCTTGATATTCAGCCGCTATCCGGTTCCCTAGTATCGAGGAACATGCAATGAAAGTCCGTCCCAGTGTTAAAAAGATTTGCGAGAAGTGCAAGGTGATCCGCCGCCACGGGCGCGTTCAGGTCATCTGTACAAATCCGCGTCACAAGCAGCGGCAGGGGTAAACGCATATGGCAAGAATTTCGGGAGTCGACATTCCGCGAGAGAAGCGGTTGGAGATCTCACTCACTTATATATTTGGCATCGGTCCTACTCGTGCACAAAAGATTTGCACGGCAGTCGAAGTTGATAAGAACACGCGAGTTCGTGACCTCACAGATGACGAGGTCAACAAGATTCGTTCATATGTCGATGAGAACTATCAGGTCGAAGGCGATCTTCGTCGTGAAGTCTCTCAAGACATCAAGCGCAAGATGGAAATTGGTTGCTATCAGGGGTTGCGTCATCGCAAGGGCTTGCCCGTGCATGGTCAGCGCACCCATACGAACGCCCGCACTCGTAAGGGCCCGAAGAAGACCGTTGCCGGTAAGAAGAAGGTACGCAAGTAATGGCCAAGCCTAAGCCCGGTGGGCGTCGTCCTCGCCGCAAGGAACGCAAGAACGTCACCTATGGGGTGGCTCACATTAAGAGTTCTTTCAACAACACCATCATCAGCATCACCGATCAAGAGGGCAATGTTCTTGCTTGGTCTTCTGCTGGAAATGTTGGCTTCAAAGGGTCACGTAAGTCGACCCCCTTTGCGGCACAGATGGCTGCTGATCAGTGCGCACGCCAAGCAATGGAGCATGGAGTTCGCAAAGTTGATGTGGTTGTAAAGGGCCCAGGTTCTGGGCGCGAGACAGCCATTCGATCGATCATGAGTGCCGGAATAGAAGTTGCTGGCATCAAAGATGTAACTCCAGTTCCACACAACGGTTGTCGCCCACCAAAGCGCCGGAGGGTTTGAGTCATGGCTCGTTATACAGGTCCAGTTTGCCGCCTCTGTCGTCGCGAAAAGATGAAGCTCTTTTTGAAGGGCTCAAAGTGCGACACCATGAAGTGCCCGATCGAGCGTCGCCCTTATCCTCCAGGTGACCACGGCCGCACACAGTTGCGCCGGAAAGATTCCGAGTACTTGATTCAGCTTCGTGAGAAGCAAAAGGCTCGTCGTATTTATGGCTTGATGGAAAAGCAGTTCCGCAATCTTTATCGTGAGGCCAACCGTCAAAAGGGCGTGACTGGCGAGAACTTGTTGCGAATGCTTGAACTCCGTCTTGACAACGTTGCTTTTCGTGCCGGGTGGGGAGCGAGTCGAGCACAAGCTCGCCAGCTTGTGCGTCATGGTCACATCAAGGTCAATGGTCGCCGGGTCACTATTCCGTCATACACGTTGCGCAAAGGCGAGGTCGTAGAGCTTGGCGATAAGGCCAAGTCAATGATTGTTGTCCGTCACAACATTGAGACTATTGACCGTCAGGTTCCGGCCTGGCTAGAACGTGTGGGTGAGGGTGCGTTGGTAAATGTACGCGACCTCCCTATGCGTGAACAGATCGACATTCCAGTGCGTGAGCAGCTGATTGTTGAGCTTTACAGCAAGTAGCAATTCCCTGGGTATCTCCCAGGTCCGTATTCTGATCACCTCTCTCGAAGCTGAAGGGGACCTTGTTTATGCTGGTCATCCAACGTCCAACCATTGAGCCTTTGGCTGAGCCCGTCGCAAACCGTCAGCGGTTTGCAGTCGGCCCACTTGAGCCGGGCTTTGGGCACACCATAGGTAATTCATTACGACGCACACTGTTGTCGTCTATTCCTGGAGCGGCTGTCACGCAAGTGCGTTTTGACGAAGCTCTCCATGAGTTCTCGACCATATCTGGCGTGATCGAAGACGTGACTGACATCATCCTCAACTTGAAGGATCTTGTCATCGTCTCAACTAGCGATGAGCCAGTCATATGTCGTCTTGATGCAAAGGGAGCAGGGCAGGTGACTGCGGCTTCGATTGCATTGACTTCTGACGTAGAGATTCTTAACCCAGATCTGGTCTTGGCGACATTGAACGACAAGGGTCACCTCGCTGTTGATGTCACTATCGAGCAGGGTCGTGGTTATGTTTCGGCCGACCGAACTAATCGCCCTTCGACAATTGGCGTCATTCCGATTGACTCGATTTTCTCGCCGGTGCGACGGGTAACTTTCACCGTTGAGCCCACCCGTGTAGAGCAGTCAACGAACTTTGATCGTCTCGTTCTTGATATCGAGACCGATGGTTCGATAACCCCTAAAGAAGCGCTTGCTTCAGCGGGAGACACGCTGCGCTCACTGGTTGGCTTGGTAGCTGATATGAGCGATGCCCCTGTGGGTCTTGAACTCGGTGAGGTGATCGGCGTAGCTACGGGTTCTCCTGATGTCGACATGCCTATTGAAGACCTTGACTTGTCTGAGCGTCCTCGGAACTGTCTAAAGCGTGGACAGATCAACACGATTGGCGAGTTGCTGCGTAAGTCGGTAGACGACCTGTTGGCTATCACGAACTTTGGTCAGAAGTCTCTTGATGAGATCATCGAGAAGCTCGACGAGCGCGGCCTTTCACTGCGAACCAGGGATTAGACGATGTCTCTTAAGCCGGGTACCCCAACAAAGGGCAAACGATTTGGTGGTTCGGCCTCTCATGAGAGGTTGATGTTTGCCAATCTCGTGGCCTCACTCGTAGCTGCCGAAGGCATTGTTACAACCGAAGCTAAGGCTAAGGCGATTCGTCCGGTAGCTGAGAAGATCATCACAAAGGCTAAGAAGGGTGGCTTGCACCAGCATCGCCAAGTGATGGCTTTTCTTGGTGACAAGGATATGACTCACAAGCTTTTTGAAGAGATCGGTCCTCGTTATGCCGATCGCAATGGTGGCTACACCAGAATTTTGAAGCTTGGACCGCGCCAAGGTGACAATGCACCAATGGCTCGCATCGAGCTGGTTTGATTTTTTGCAGTGAGTGGCGCAAAGCCTACAGATTATTCCTTCGAACAGATCTCATTATTTAACGAGTTATTTAACGAGTCTGGCGAGGGTGATGTAGTGGATAGAACGAAACCGACGGGCCCTCGTGGCCCGTCGGTTCGCGTTCGGATGACGGTTGCATATCACGGGGCTGGATTTTCTGGTTTTGCTATTAACCCTGGGGTAAGGACCGTTGGGGGGGTCTTGGTTAAAGCCTTAGAGCAGATTCTTAGCCAACCAGTAGTTCTTGCCGTTGCAGGTCGTACAGATGCCGGTGTTCATGCTTGGGGTCAAGTAATCAGTTTTGATACCGATCACCCACGTCTTGATCTTGTTCGGTTGAGCCGATCACTTAACAAGATGTGTGCGCCCGCTATTGCCGTTCGTGATGCGGCGATCGTTTCGCAAGACTTCGATGCTCGCCACAGCGCCGTTGCTCGTCGCTACCGCTACACGATTATGAACCGCCCTGAGCCTGACCCCTTCTTGGCAGATCGGGCATGGCGCATAGAGGCACCACTTGATCTAGCGGCCCTGAGGCTGGGCTGTGACCCGCTGATTGGTATGCATGATTTCTCAGCCTTCTGTCGGTGTCCAAAGGTGGGTGCTGATGCAGAGGAGCCAACCATGGTTCGCCGAGTAGTCAGTGCCCGCTGGCATGAATTAGAAGATGGGTTATTGCGTTTCGATATTGAGGCCAGTGCATTTTGTCAACAGATGGTGCGCAGCATCGTGGGCACATTGGTTGACATGGGCTTGGGTAAGAAACGAGCGGGTGAAATGCGCGGCATCTTGAATAGCCAAGATCGGGTTCATGCTGGTCAGATCGCCCCACCGCACGGACTTGTGCTTTGGGAGGTTTTGTATGGAGGGTGAAAACGAACAACAGCCCTTTCCCAGATGTAGGAAAGGGCTGTTGATTTAGCGAGAGCGTCCTCGCTAGAGGGTGAACCTTAGAGGCGCTCGATGATTGTGGCCATGGCCATTCCACCTGCGGCACACATGGTCTCCATGCCAAATGTCTTGTCGAGGGTCTCAAGGTCGTTGACGAGAGTTGTCATGATGCGAGCACCGGTTGAACCGAATGGGTGACCAAGTGCAATGGCACCACCATGGGGGTTGAGCTGGTTTTCGATGTCAATGCCAGTGATTTCGCAGACAGGCAACACTTGAGCAGCAAAGGCTTCGTTGAGCTCGACCACGCCGATGTCGGCGATGGTGAGGCCAGCGAGCTTGAGTGCCTTAGGAATTGCATCGATAGGAGCGACGCCCATGAGTTCGGGCTCATTGCCGCTTTGTGCAGTGGTAACAATGCGAGCAAGAGGCTTGAGTCCAAGCTGTTTTGCCTTGGTGCGGCTCATCAACATGATTGCGGCAGCACCGTCGTTTAGTGGGCACGAGTTGCCAGCCGTGACGCTGCCATCGGGACGGAATGAAGGCTTGAGCTGAGCAAGTTTTTCAACTTCGGTACCTGCGCGTGGGCAATCATCGGTGGTGACGACGGTGCCGTCATCTTTGGTGATTGGGGTGATCTCACGCTCGAAGAATCCGCTTGCCTGAGCTGCAACCGCACGGTCTTGGCTCAACTTTGCGAAGGCATCCATATCTTCACGCTTGACGCCGTACTTGTCGACGACGTTCTCGGCGGTCATGCCCATAGGGATGTAGATGTTGGGCAGGCCCTCAGTGCTGCCGAAGAGTTTCGGATTAACACCAGCGATCATGGCTGCCATGTTGTTGGGAGCGTCTGGTGGAATAGATGCCTTTTCAACGCCAGCTGCGATGTAGACATGACCCTGGCCGACCATGATGGAGTTTGCGGCAGAGGTGATGGCTTGAAGGCTCGATGCACAAAAGCGCTGCACGGTGTGGCCGGGCACGCTTTGAGGCAGACCAGCGAGAAGGCCAGCGACTCGAGCGATGTTGAAACCGGTCTCACCAGCTTGTGCAACGTTGCCGCAGATCAGGTCGTCGATATCTGTTGGGTCGAGTTGGGGAACTTTAGCGACTAGTGCTCGAACGATGTCAGCGACAAGTTGGTCGGCTCGAACATCGATCAATGAGCCTTTGTTGGCTCGTCCTATAGGGCTGCGCGCTGTGGCGACGATTACTGCTTCTTCCACGGTGATCTCTCCTGTTTGAGGTGTGCGAACTGAAGCCTAAGGCAGAGATCGCCAGGCTGCCAGAAGAGATTATTTGGGGCAGGTTGTGAGTTGGGCCAGGGTCGTCGTATGCTTAGCAGCCGCCCTGATTTTGGGTGCGTGCCAGATAGCTCGCAAACGACGTATCAAAGAAGGTCCCGTGCCTACGTTCTCTCCAACCAGTAACGATATACAGCGCGCCTGGCACGTTGTCGATGCCGAGGGTTTAGTCCTTGGCAGACTTGCCACCGAGGTAGCACGGGTGCTGCGTGGCAAGCACAAACCAATCTTTGCACCACACATGGACACTGGTGACCATGTGGTGGTTATCAACGCTGACAAGATTGTCCTTACCGCTGATAAGGCAAGCAAGAAGCTTGCCTATCGCCACTCGGGCTATCCCGGAGGTCTACGTAGCACTGTTTATACCGATCTGATGGCCAACAAGCCTGAGGAAGCCGTTCGCCGTGCAGTTCGGGGCATGCTCCCCAAGAATCGTCTGGGTCGAGCGATGTTTCACAAGCTCAAGGTCTATGCCGGTCCCAATCATCCCCACGCCGCCCAGGGACCCGTGCCGCTCGACATTCCGTCGGCTCGCCGGGTCGAGGGATAAGGAGCAGGCATTATGGCAACAAAACCTTTAGTTCAGTCCACCGGTCGTCGTAAGGCTGCTGTTGCTCGGGTTCGTATTCGTCCCGGCACTGGTGTTATCACGATTAACAAGCGTCCGATTGAAAATTATTTCCCTTCCGAGACCCATCGAATGATCGTTGTCGAGCCACTGCGTCTCACTGAGACCACAGAGACCTATGACGTTGACGCCACTCTCGATGGTGGTGGAACTTCGGGCCAGGCTGGCGCGCTTCGCCTGGGTATTGCTCGTGCTTTGCTTGAACTTGATGGAGAGCAGCGTATTCCTTTGAAGCGTGCGGGTTTGTTGACTCGTGACGCTCGTGAAAAGGAAAGCAAGAAGTACGGTCTCAAGAAGGCCCGCAAGGCTCCTCAGTACTCGAAGCGGTAAAGGTCTTCGGTGTCCCTGTCATTTGGGACCGATGGCGTCCGCGGCGTTGCTAATGCCGAGTTGACGCCTGAGCTTGCGCTTGCCCTCGGGAGAGCTGCTGCTCGGGTACTTGGTGGCAGTCGGTTTGTGATTGGTAGAGACACGCGACGTTCGGGAATGCTCATTGAGGCAGCTCTTAGCGCTGGTTTGGCGAGCGAAGGGTGCCATGTTGAGCGCCTGGGCATTTTGCCAACCCCAGCCGTTGCTTGGCTCTCTGCTACTGAAGATGTACCAGGAGTGATGATCTCGGCGTCGCACAACTCGTTTGGTGACAACGGCGTGAAGTTCTTTGCTCCCGGCGGGCGCAAGTTATCTGATGACCTTGAGGCTCGCTTTGAGTCTGAGCTTGCCACGATTCAAAGTGGAGATGGCAGCGGCAGCGGCAGCGGTGGGCAGCGGGTGAAGCAGGTGCCGACGGGTGCAGACGTTGGTGACATTGTCGAGAGAACCGATGTCGCCAATCGCTATGGCGAATCGGTTGCGGCATCGTTGGGCAATCGTGGGCTAGATGATCTTTTCATCGTGTTGGACTGCGCTAATGGGGCAGCAAGTGAAGTTGCACCAGCCATCTTTCGTGGCTTGGGTGCGACCGTTGAAGTCTTGGCGGCCAACCCCGATGGGTGCAACATAAATGAGACATGTGGTTCTACCCATCCCGAAAATCTTCAGCGGGCGGTCGTGTCGCTTCATGCTGATCTTGGGCTCGCACTTGATGGTGATGCCGATCGGGTAGTTGCTGTAGATCATCGTGGCGAGTTGGTCGATGGTGATCAGCTCATTGCGATTTCTGCGCTCGACATGGCAAGTCGTGGTTTACTGCGAGACAACACGGTGGTGGTTACTGTCATGACGAATCTTGGTTTTCGCCTCGCAATGATTGAGCGGGGCTTAGAGGTTATTGAAACCCAAGTAGGCGATCGTTATGTGCTCGAAGCGCTCGAAGCGGGTGGGTTTTCACTTGGTGGTGAGCAGTCTGGTCATCTGATTTTCTCAGACTTGGCAACAACTGGCGATGGTGTACTTAGTGGTGTTCAGGTGCTCGATGCGGTCTGTCGGACCGGTCGGTCATTGGCTGAGCTAGCTGATGAGGCAATGACTCGTTTACCTCAAGTGTTGCGCAACGTGTCGGTGGCAAATAGCCACTCAGGTCTGGTTGATAAGTTACGTGATGAGATCGGCGCAATTGAGGCTGATCTCAATATGAATGGCGAACGAGGAAGGGTGTTAGTTCGTCCAAGTGGAACTGAACCAGTCGTTCGAGTGATGGCCGAGGCATCAACTATGGCCAGGGCGCAAGACGCCGTTCAGCGGCTGATCGAAGCCGTGCAGCGAGTCTGCGATTAATGAAGCACATAGACTAGAAGTTGCTTTATCTCCTTGCGTTAGCCATCTCCAGAGAGTCCAGACCATGTGTGGAATTATTGCTGTAATTGGGCGTACGCCTGATCGTGCGCCTATGAACCCAGTAGCCATTCTTGGTGAGATGGGCGAGGCCGCGGAGCTTCTCGCCAATTCATCGCTAGGTGATATGGATGCAGCGAGTAGAGCGATAGGGCTTGCCGTACGACATTTAGATGTTGTTGATCTGGCACTGCGAGGGCCAGTGGGGGTTATGACTCTTTTGTTCGCTCCTGGCCTGATTGGTTCGATCAGAGATGGCGTCAGTGATATCGCTCAGCGCATTGAAGAGATTGAAGTAGCGCTCGATGCAGGTGAGGTGTCGGGCGATGGTCAGTCGCTTGAAATACTCAACGCTTCTTTGGTCAGCCTTAAAGACAAGGTGTGGGCCATTGGACGAGATCGCTTGGTGACTGCTGAGGCAGTAAGAGACCTTGCCCGAATTGATGGAACCGCTGAATCAGGCATTGCCAAGATTTCAGCGTTTCATGCGGTGCAGGTGGCTTTGTCATCGCTTGATCGTTTGGAGGTTCGTGGGCGTGACTCAGCAGGACTGCACATTCTTGTTGATGACCATGGGCTTGATTTGGCTTCCGATGAGATCAAGAAACTCTTAGATGTCAGGGCCGACCCGTTATTTACCTCAGGAGCGGTGAGGGCTGCGGGGTCACGGCTGGGTTTTGTTTATAAGGCTGCGGCAGAGATTGGTGAACTTGGCGACAACACTGCAGCATTGCGCGCCGCTATTTCTTCTGATGACTTATTGCATCGAGCCTTGATGGCTTCGACTGCAAAAGTTTCGGTGCTGGGCCATACTCGTTGGGCGAGCGTGGGAGTTATTTCCGAGCCAAATGCACACCCACTCGACAACACTGAAGTATCCCCAGGCCAATCTAATGATCAACACCTTGTGGCGGTGCTCAATGGCGATGTTGACAATCACTATGAGCTTTCCCAAGCAGAGGGATTGCACATATCTGGTCTGATAACCACAGACGCAAAGGTCATTCCTGCTCTGGTAGCTCGTCGTCGTGATGAAGGTGTTGAACTTACAGATGCTTTTGCTACGACGGTTAAGACCTTCGATGGTTCGGTAGCGATTGGCGCGTGTTCAGCTGAGGCACCCGACGAGTTGTTTTTTGCTCTGCGGGGAAGTGGACAAGCGCTTTACATTGGCTTGGCCGACGACGCATTCGTTGTTGCAAGCGAGCCCTACGGCGTGGTTGAGGAAACTGCACGTTATTTGAGGATGGATGGCGAGACCGCTGGTGGTGTTGACGGCGCACCTGGGCAGGTCGTGGTGTTATCGCGCGATGGGGCAGGAACCTTGTCGGGCATCACGCGTATGGCATATGACGGAACGACACTGCCAATTAGTGATGAGGAAATTCAGGTTGCTGATATCACCACGAGAGATATTGATCGTGGCAATGCGCCTCATTTCTTGTTGAAGGAAATTTCTGAAGCGCCCCAGTCGATTTTAAAGACCCTTCGAGGCAGGATTTCCGATCATCACGGACGACTCGTGCCGAGCCTGTCAGACGAGGTACTCCCTCCTAACTTACGAGATCGCTTGACTAATGGAGGTATTCGTCGGGTCCTGGTGATTGGCCAGGGAACGGCTGCGGTTGCTGGCCAAAGCATGGCGGCAACGTTGACTGAGTTGGTGGGCGATTCGCTTGTTGTTAGTGCTCTACCTGCCACTGAACTATCGGGGTTCGGTCTTGACGACGACATGAGCAATGCCTTGGTTGTGGCGATAAGTCAATCGGGTACCACTACCGATACGAACCGTACGGTTGACTTGGTACGAAGCCGAGGTGCTGTTGTCGTCGCCATTGTGAACCGTCGAAACAGCGACCTTTGCGAAAAGGCTGACGGGGTGTTGTACACCTCAGACGGACGTGACGTAGAGATGAGCGTCGCGTCGACCAAGGCTTTTTATGCCCAAGTAGCAGCTGGGGTTTTATTGGCGACTGCCATATCAGTCCTTGTGGCAAACAACACGGGTACCCGAAGTGATAGCCAAGTTGTGCATGAATTGTTAGCTGGTGTGCGCAGTCTTCCTGATGCCTTGCAAACCGTGCTGGGCTTGCGAGCAGAGATTGCGAGTGCGGCACAACAGCACGCCCCTTCGCGGCGTTACTGGGCGATCGTAGGAAACGGTCCCAATCGCATTGCTGCCGAAGAGCTGCGCATCAAGCTCAGCGAGCTTTGCTACAAGGCAATTGCTTGTGATGCGACCGAGGATAAGAAACA
>JBBSKG010000032.1:0-22891 GCA_038256565.1 Acidimicrobiales bacterium
ACCATGTCCCCCACACAGAGACCGCCAGCATCACAGCTGAGCCTGCCGCTCCCGTTCGAGCAGCAAAGCGAACAGCACGACCTTTAACCTGAGTAGCAATCATTGTGGAACCTCCAAAAGAGTGGTGGTAGTAGCGGACGAGGTCGTCCGAGCAAAACAGCCATTCGGCCAAGGATCACCAAGAGCAATACCCAAACGAGCAGTGACTTCATCGAGGCATCGGGTCGTGGAGCCTCGCCCAGAATTGCGAATATTGGCATGAACGTGGGCTCGCCCCCGAGCTTGGCTGTGTTGTCGACCCTGATGTTGGCCTTTTTATCTACCGACGATTCAGGCCGAACAGGAACTTCTGGATCATTAAGGTTTAAAGCGTTATTCGGTGTCGCACTTGTCGAAGTTGTTGATGTCGGTACGGCAGTTGTCGGTATGGCAATTGTCGGTGTCGTTGAAACTGCAGCGGCAGCGATTCCCTCTCGGACAGTGGACGAAGTCGATGATGCTGTCGTCCACTTGATCCCAGCCGGGTCGGCATCGAAGCGCACCTGCGTATTCCAGTAATTCTTCAACTGCGTGGATGAAACCGGACCGAGCGTGCAGGCAAGTCCGATGTTATAGGTGCCCGGAAGGATATCGCCAGGTGAAAACACAGCGAAGTTGAACGATGGGACTATAAGAATAAGACCAGGACCACCAGGGGTATCAGCCTTTGCTGTCTGAGCGTTGGAGTAAGAGGCAGTAGATGTGGCGTCGAAGAGACCCTGAGCAAAATTGGCACCGGTAGCCGATGGTGTTGGCCCGTTCGATGCGAATTGCAACGTGCCGGGATCCGTTGAGTCCGAAACCATATAACTCTGCACCCGATATCCAGCAGAAGCACTGTCGCCCGCACAGCCCGCCCCTGAGGGCAGCTTGAGAGTGAACGGCGTGCCAGCAGCGCCACTAGTTAATGGCGTACGAGCGTTTGGGTCTCGAGAATCATCGGGCGTAACAATCTGAGCCTCACCCCGTTTAGCGGTGGACGACGCCCCCAAAAACTGAGGTGACAACAAGGCCCAGGAGGTCGTAACGATCATGATGGCCGAACCGGCTACCCCAGTTCGGACGGCGACGCCAGCGATACGACGAGAAGAGAAACTACTAAAGATCATGGAGATTCCCGGGGCTTCCCGCTGCATGATTTGCAGATTTCTTACGGATCTTGAGAGCCCTAACACCAAGCCCAAGTGCCACCAGTGCGATCGCTGCCGACCCTAACGCGATCGTTACCGTGGTCGAAACGGTACGTCCTTCATTGCCCTTGAATCCAACTACGTTCCAGTGGATCTCGGAGGGTTCGTCGCTCGCATCGCTACTAATCCTGAACTCGCTATCCCAGTAATGGACCGTTTCGTTCAAAAGGGTGCAGGCGATTCCGATCCGGTAGTTGCCCGGCCTTACCATGCCCGGCGGAAATACTGCGAATGTGAACCGAGGAATCTCAAGAACTAAGCCGGGACCTCCGGGTGCGTCTTGTTTAGCCGTCAATATTTGAGCGTAAGAATTCGTGTACTCGTCGAATAGTCCCCACCGACCTTCTCCCTCAGGCTGAATATACTCATAACGCAACTTCCCCGGATCGTCGTTCGCTGGCACCATGAAGCCCTGGATGCGGTATCCGTCGTTCGCGCTATCACCGGGACAAGATGCTCCGTTCGGAAGCCTCAGCGAAAACAAAGTTCTACTACCGCCGCCCCCAAGCTTTTGGTTCGATCCAGGGTGTGCAACTACAACCGCATCGCCCAGCCGTGGGCCTGTTCCGTGAGCTGACACCATCGCCAGTTGAGTGACGACGACCCAGCACGCCACAACAACCGACGCTCTCCGTACCGTTAAGCGCCTAACCCTTAGCGCTTGGCAGTTCATGATGCTCCAACGCTCTTATCTTCCGACAGGGCGGGTTCGCCAACAGCATCACGCTGTCGCTTGGAGATTTCCACTGCTACGAAGGCTGAAAGAAGCGCGATGATAGCCAAGCCAGGAAGGGCAAAGCGACTTTTGACTAAGTCAAGAATCGGCGTAACCAGGCCAGTGGCCCCAGTAGGGACAGAGGGTGTCTTGGTCATTGCTACCGGTTCTGACACCAGCGGCAAAGGCTGCTGCACACCAGGCCCCACCAGAGGTGCGAGTCGCTCTAGAGGGGCTGTCTCCGAATCGGGCAAGTCAATGGTCGTAGGCATCGTGGTGGGTGCGGCCACTGTCGGCGCTATCGACCCTGGCACCGCTGGTGATTGGGGTTGGGGTTGAGGTGGCACTACCTCGAGGCTCCGAATGACAAGCGCAGCGATTGCAGCTTGAAATCGCAAATTATCCGGAAGCGGAGCATAACCCATAGGAAGCTGCCCCAACTCTGAGCCGGGCTCTTGGCCCGGACCGGCAGCATATTCGAGGAAGTCTGCATATTCCTGGCGCTGCTTGTCAGGAAGCGAAAGTGGCGTGACGGCGGCGTACGTCAGGTGGGCCAACGGATAAGCACCTGCCACCTTCAGTGTTGGGTCAGGCTCAAGCACCCAAGGCCCTTGCTTGGGTACCATTGCATCATTCGCAGCTTTAGTCATCGCCTCAACGTCTGCGGATATGAACTCACGGCCCCCAACGTTGTCACCTGCCCGACTCAACCTGGCGGTCTGGACGCCGAATCTAAACGCCGAAGCCGAGTCAGTTATGGAGAGAATCTCGCGAAGCCCAAGCCGTTGAGGGGTATCTTTCTTGAAAATCTTATCGGTCGTGTACGCAAAGCCGTCTTCGACGACCTTGGCGCTGTCATCGGCGAGGCGAGTCTGACGCGCTGCATCACGGAGACTTTGGGAATATGGCAACCAGTCCGTACCGCAAAGTGGTACCGGGGTAAGCATAGGATTTTCTGCAACACCGCCAGCAGGACGTGGGGCCCCCTGATAGCAATAAGGATCACTCTTTGGAAACGACTCTGGTATGGGGTCCCCAAAGGCAACTCCGCTGACATTGGCGCTCGCGGAGGTGGCATAGACCGGGTTAACTTTCATGCCCCATTGATCCTCTTGACCATCCAACCAAGCTCTGGCCTCGGGATCGGCTAACACGTACTCCCAGAGTCGACGAGCATGATCGAAGTTTCCCGCAGGCATAATAAGCCCACCGAAGTTCTTAGGGTTTGCATGCTGAAGAAGAGAAAACTCCGGATTGAACTGCAGAAAGTCAGGGTCACTCCCTAGGTGTGACGGGTTCTTCTTAACCCATTCATACGGTGGGGGTTCGATGATCTTGACTTGTTGACCGTACGACTGGGTCAACAACTTGGCCACGAGCCGTGGAGTGAGATTTATCTCAGCCACCCTGACGCCCGCCAGGTCCTTCTCGGCTCGGTCGGCCTCGAGGCTAGGGTTTCGTTCGAAGTTAAACCCAATGACAGTGCCAGAAAGACTAAGTGGCGCATAAACAACCGGGTTATTTGGGTCGATGAGAGAAAGGTCGATAGGCCGAGAGATGACCGCCATGCCGGGACTCCCTGACGTGCCCGCCAATAGTTGCTTACGGGCACGCCCGTCGGAAACACCGGCGTAAACAAAGGGAGTGGCCCCCGCTGTAGAACACAGCTTCGGCTGCCAACTCGACACTGCAAGAACCGCAAGCTCTGATCCAACGATTTGGCGGGAGTCTGCGGAAAAATCACAAAGTGAATCCACCGGGTTGAAGTCAAGAGATATTGCCACACGATTCGCCCAGGCGCTAGCCGACAACGGCGACATCACGACCCCATTGGCACCAACGCCATTGGGAAGGCCAGCATTCTCGACCTCCAGATCGCCACGAGGCACGATAACGAGCCAGCACTTAGGGACCCGGGGAGTCCCTCCCCCTGCGGGTTCAAGTAACTGACCACAACCGAGCCCCGACGACTCGACCCCCGTCGCAACCTCAAACAACTCGGCACCCTCACCGTTTAACCCGGTCCGTGCGGCAGGAATCTCGTTGGTTGTAGCCATGTTGAAATATGAGTTCAACCAGGAAGAACACCCGATTGTATCGGGATAACACGTGCTGTCGATGTGAACACCAACAATCGTGCCATCGACTGCTCGAAACGGCTTCCACACATATCCAGTGGATTTATCGAGCGTACCTTCGCTCGGGTCGAAGACGTCAGGCCAGTCCTTACTGGATACGATCCGATGCATCGCAAAAGAACCTGAAGGAAACGGCAACGTCGTAACTCCTCCATTGGTTGCGGCAGATGCACCCTGCACGCACTGTTCGGGCGGGGGTCCGGGATTGTCAGGGACATTCCCATCGTCTTCGCCCCAACACTGCATGATCTGCAAGTAGTTGTCGCCAAAGATGGCGCCGCCGCCTTGCCTGGTCGGCTTGCCACCGGTCCATGTCACCGAAACCGCCTGATTGACAAGGTTTTTGGTTTGGTTGACGGTGATCTTGAGGTTCTCAAAGAGACCCCTACCACTCACGGTCACCTGTGAGTCGGTGGTGGGAAGCCTCGTATCGGTTCCAGCGCTCCCGGCAACCGACTCACCGGTAGCGGGTCGAATCACGAGCATCGCTGCAACCGCTGCAACCGCCAGCCCAATGAAAGCGTTTCTCACCCACGTTGTTGTCTTTCGCTTACTGGTGGTCATGGCTTAGCGCCAGTTCCAACAGGTGCTGAGAAGCGACGCCATGCCAAAGGCGGTCCGATGATCAGTACCGCTGTGAAGAGGAGCACCAGCATGGCAATCGTTTCGGACGCTGACCATCCCGAAGATGCTGGCAACATTGTCGGAGAAGCCACCGCCTGCTGGTTACCCAAACCCGCTGAGCCTTCTGATAAGGATGACCCACCAGTTGACCCATCTGTGACCCCGCTCGCTGCACCGCACACCCCTGTATCGAGGTCGCAAGCTCCGACCGCGCCGTTGGAGGCAGATGCACCTGCCCGTTGGCCGCCCGTAGCTGATCCAGTTGCACCTGACCCTTGGCCTCCTGTAGCAGCAGCTGCCGATCCAGCGGCACCTGACGCTTGGCCTCCCGCAGCACCAGCGGTGCCACCTGCAGCTGATCCGGTGGCACCTGAAGTCGACCCTGTCCTCGTCGACCTAGCCCCACCCGTACCCGTCACACACTGCGTGGACCCCTTCTTGTCACATGATTCCGGCATCGGAGCATTTGCTGCAAGAACGTTTGTGCCGTCAGGCGAGAAGGTCGGGTTCTTGCACTTTTGCAAATCAATGTTCTGGACCTCAACGCCAGGAATCTTCTTAATCTGTTCAAAGCCAGCCTGAACGAGGTTGATCGGCAATGGCGAGTAGCCAAGCGACGCCGACTGCTCCTGAGCCTGACACATGGCGTAATAAGTGAATGCACCCAGCGTGCGGCCCTTGGCCTCGTTGAACTGCCCCTGGATCTTGGTCGGCAAGATAAAATAGGAGTAGGACGACAACGGATAATTACGTGCATCGGTATCTGTGTAGACCCCATCAAGTTGTTGGGTGAGATATTCAGTGGAGCCCGGGTCATTATTTATACCGGCCTTAAGTAAAGACACTGCCACATTCTCAGGAGTTGGCTCGGTGTAGTAGCCAGCGGCATTTAATACCTTGACGACCGGAAAATTCGCCCCGAGGGCATACGAGTAGTTCATATACCCGATCGCCCCTTCGGCAAAGCTCTGCGATACATAGCCGGACACGCCAAGATCACCCGACTGAGCGATCATGCCCGGAATTGTTGGATAAAACGATGTAGACCCACATGCCGGTGCCCTGCCTGACTGCTCGCAATAGGCCATCCAAATGGCCTGGTGCTGGCGAATCATCCACTCGGTAAATTGGGCAGACGATCCTGATCCATCAGAACGGACGACCGGAACAACCCTACGGTTGGGCAAAACCAGTCCGGGATTATCGGCCTGAAGCGCTGGATCATTCCACTGCGAAATCGCTCCAGTGAAGATCTTGGCCACGTTCTCACCTGACAAACGCAGGTTGGTGACCCGCTGACCGTTGATCTTGAGGTTGTACATAAATGACGTGCCGCCAGCCGTGACTGGAATGTAGGCGTAGCTACCAGGTGCCGGGTTGTCCGGTGCTGACCCATCATCTGGATTGAACTGAAACGGAATATCGGATGCTGCGAAATCGACAGTCCCGTTCAAGAAGTTCTTGCGGCCCGCTGTCGAGCCACTTGGGTTGTAGTCAACGGTCATCCCGAACTGCTTTACGTTCACACGCATCGCATCAATCGCATTTGCTGCCCACGATGACCCTTCGCCCGAGATCCGCTGATAACTCACGGCTATGGCAGGTCGAGTCAGCCCTCCCAGGACCAAGCACATGGTGAACAGCACCAACGTGAAACGAAGAGCTTTACTTATGCTCATCAGTTACCTCCGTCAGCACCATGTCGAACCGAGCTACGTCCCTAACTGAATGGGCGGTGACCCGGCGAGCTTGGCGAGAAGTTACATGCCCAGGCGGGCGTCCTCCAGCCATGCGGGCAAGAGCAAATAGCACCAGCACGAGGATCATCAACACCGCAGCGGTGGCAAAACCTCGAGCCACCATTGCTGGCTGCGGCGACCGTATGAACTCGAAAGTGGCAAGTGGAAGGGAAACCATCGAGTTCTTCAGGGGGTTGACGTTCAGCGATGCAGTGAAGCCCGATGTGAGCAACACTGGTGCCGTTTCCCCCACGCCACGTGCCACCCCAAGAATGACCGAGGTTGCAAGTCCTGAGCGAGCTGTCGGCAAAACTACGTGCCAAACCGTCCGCCACTGTGGAGCTCCAAGTGCCGAGGACGCCTCTCGGAGATTACTTGGGACCAGACGGAGGATGACGTCGGCGGAACGGATAATGATTGGGAGCATCATGATGCCAACAGCGATGGATGCAGCCAGCCCAGAACGCTCAAAACCCAAAATGAGAATCTAAGTGGAAAAGATGAATAGTCCGGCCAAGATCGACGGCAGCGCCGTCATAGCGTCAACTACGGTACGGACCACCCGGGCCCCTCGACCACTTGACTCATTCAGAAACACCGCACATGAGAGCCCCAACGGCACTGTCAGAATAATCGCGACTGAAATAATTATTAGAGTCCCAACAATGGCATGGGCTATCCCGCCTGTCGTTAGCGGGTCGGCGGGCCCTGCAGCACTCATGTCTTGCATGTAAAGGTTCAGCTTGGCCAGTGCCGATAGACCCTTCAACAGAGTGAAAAAGATCACGCTCAACAAAGCTCCACATGCAAGAACAGCCAACGACGTTAAGACCGCCGTCATGACCTTGTCGATGACCGCTGGCCGATCGTCAGTCAAGGAGACCAAGAACGAGTAGAGAGCAAGAAAGAGTGCGTAGGTAACGACAACGAAACCAAGTGGGCCTGCCAATGAAGTGAGACGGCCGAACAAAAGCAACGACACGCATGTCGCACTTATGAGTGCTCCCCCAAGATTTAATAGATCGTCGCGCGACACCGATCGAAACGAACGCACCACAGGTGATGGCACACGATCGGGACCAACAAGGTTGACAACGGTGGTCGATACCGACACAGGGTTCGACACAGACGGAAAATCGAATCGATCAGACAGGTCAAGGGTTTTCATGCCGCGCTGCTCGCTCCCGAACGTGACCTGCTAATGAAAATAGATGCTGTGAAGTTGACAAGGAGCGTCATGGCAAACAGGACCAACCCAGCCGCCATAAGAGCGGAAAGTCCGAATCCAGAAGCCTCGACAGAACGCAGGGCAATCAAGCTGGATACCGAATTACCACCGGCCTCGAGGATATTGAGGTTGATATCGAACCGAGGTGAGATGATCAACAGCACCGCAATTGTTTCGCCAAGAGCACGCCCCATCCCAAGCATGGTCCCGCCGATTATCCCGGCGCGCCCAAACGGTAGCGAGACAATCTGTATCATTCCCCAGCGAGTGGCTCCTAGTGCAAATGCTCCCTCGCTCTCACCGCTCGGCACCTGAGAAAACACTTCCCGCATGACCGCGCACTGGATCGGCATCACCATCATGGCAACGACAATGCCAGCGATGAACGTCGAGGCTGTGTATACGGACATGCTCGCCAGCGGACTGTTTGGATCGGCGCTTGGCACCTCAAGGAAAGGTATAAACGAAAACCAGGTCGATAACCAACGAGAGAGACCGACGGCATGGCCCTGCAACAAGAAAAGGCCCCAAAGTCCGTACACGACGCTCGGAACCGCTGCCATAAGATCAACTAGGGAAACACAAATAGATCGCAGGCGTACCGGTGCAATCTCGGTGACGAAAAGAGCCGTACCCATCGATACCGGAAGCGCTATTCCCACCGCAACGATCGCTATGGCCACCGTGCCAGTCATGACTGCCGCTATACCGAACTCGCCTCGGTCGGGCTGCCATTCAGATGTAGTGAGAAATGAAACTCCGCTTGAACTCAATGCCTGTAGGGCCTCGACCAAAAGAAACAACCCAACCGCCGCCATAATGGCGAGCACCACAAGGCTTGACATCGTGATGACGCCGTAAAACACATGGTCGCCCATGTCACGACGTTTGGCTATGACCCGAGGAGGCGAGGGGGCCAACTCACCAGCGAGAGGGATGGTTGTTGTGGTCATGTTCGTCGCATCATCCGACCAGGGCGAGAAGCAAAGCAATCAGGATGAAGACGGCGGTAAGAGGAAGCAATACGTCGACGTAGAAAATCTTGGCCCAGTACGGACGCCTTCGATCTGCTTCAAGTACAGCTGGCTCAAGTTTGGTCGGTTCAAGTGCAACTGGTTCAAGTGCAGGCAGAATGGCACTCAACTCGATGACATCGTCGGGTGCCACCGGGACAACAAAAGGCTCGGCATTAATAACCGGTGCCCTAATCAGCTCTGGCTCTGAAATCACTGATTCGATGGCTTCTTCTACGGGCACCGCCGCTGATGCACCGCTGATTCGCGCTGATGCACCGTTGAGCGAAGTTGATTTATGACCATTGCTGTATGCCAAAAGATGGTCGACATTTGGCGCAGTGCGCATGCCGGCGTCTGCCGACCGAACGGAAATCGGCTCTGCTCTGTCGAGGAGCAAACACAACATCTGCTCTCTTGCCTCTTTAACCAGCGCTGCCGCTTCAGTCCGAGCTTCGGCGACTATACGAGCAGCTTCACAACGTGCTTCGTCCAAGCGGATCGCCAATTCGGCGCGGCTGACCTCGAGGCTCCGGCTGATGGTTACCCGTAGCCACTCATGCACCGCTTGCGCATTTTCCTCAACGTTTAGATCCAACACTTTTAGATCCATCACCCCTTGGTGGCCCCCTGCCTCCTCGGCGTCGCTGATAGCCGCACGCAATTCCAGCGTCAACATCGCAATACTTGCCCTGGCTTCTTGGAACACATGTTCAACGTCTGCTCCAGCGACAACTACAACTGGACTCAAAACCGGCAGTTCCTCGTCGTCGAATGCCCTGCTCTTCATGTGAGCCGTAAAGTCAGCGATCATCGATCTGGCCTCCAACGATCTACGGCTTCTTGCAGCTGAGTAGTTTCGAGGCGTGCAGTCTCTAGGATGCGCATAGCCTCAAGGCTGGCGGCTTCCTTGATCGAGTTGACCATCTCCAGATGGCTCCGTTCCAGCTCTACGAACTCGCGCTGCGCAGCTAGTACCAGGGCACCCAACTCCGCCGGCAAGTCTGACTGACGCTCTGCCTTGGCCTCCTGCGCCTGAAGCAACCGTCTCTTTGCGTCGTCAATCTCTGCCTCCAAAGAAGAACGTGTGGCCTCCACGTCGGCTACAAATCGCTCGACGCTCGCTCGGTCGTAAGAGAGCTGCCAACTGACGTTCTCTAAAGAAAGCCCTTTAGGACCTTTACCTTCTTCGCCGATGGAAGAACTGCTGCTGTGTCCAGGTTGACCCATCGAAGCACTGTTCACCGCTCACTCCTGGCGAAGCGTCGCAGCGGACTGAATCCTTGCTGGTTGTAAAGCTCACCCCAGAAGGTCTCACGTAAATCGAACTTCCCATCGTCACAAGCTGTTGGCTGTGCGAGAAAGGCGTCAATGTCGATCCCGGTGCTGTCCAAAGGGACTTGCTGCAACCTCTGGGCCTCAGTCTTCGCACGATTAACCGTAGATTCAGCGTCTGCACGGATCCTGCAAATATCGGCATCGAGCTGAGCTGTTCCAGCTTCCAACATGGTGGCTATAGCAGCAATGAAGTCTGGCGGAGGGTCTGCCGAAAGATCGCTTGTCTCAAGGGTTAGTTCGTATTCGGCGGCATCGGCATCTGCCCGTAGTGCCCTGCATTCCGAGGCGAGATATGCAAGCTCAGCGCGCTGTTCATCGGCCCATTTAGTAATGGAGTACAGACCTTCACCAGATACCGCAGAGACAGCTGTGGGCGAGATGACAGAGGGAGGGCTCATGCCAGGCAACGTAACAAAGCGTTGGTAACGCCTTGTTGAACAGATGGTGAAATATATCGGCGGCGACTCGGAACATGTTGCCGAAGTGAACTCTCAGTTACCACCTAGTGAATACCAACGGAACAACGCTAATAAACCACGTTGGCAACCAATGGCAACGGGCATAGTTCTCAAACCGTTCGCGCCAAACCAACGCAACACAAAGGCAGGAAAGGAGCCCACATGCCTGAGCCGCTAACCCTGATGGTCGTTGAAGATAACGAGGCCTTTGTCGAAGCCCTCACTGTGAGCCTGAGCAAACATGGCTTCATGGTAAAGGTGTGTTTGGACGGCCTAGATGCCGTTGAGCGTTTCGACTCCATACGACCTGACTTGGTGCTCCTTGATGTCATGCTTCCGCGACTCTCTGGTATCGACGTTTGTCGCAACATCCGCAAAAGGTCGTCAGTGCCCATCATCATGCTCAGCGCACGCTCGGCCGAAATTGACCTAGTTGTTGGACTTGAGGTTGGTGCCGACGACTATGTGACTAAGCCCTACAGCATGCGTGAGCTAGTAGCGCGTATTCATGCTCTTCTACGCCGTTCAGTCGATGAAAACGAATCGGGTGGTGGAATCATCGAAGTTGGAAAGGTTCGCCTCGACCCCGAGTGCCATGAAGTCAGCATTCAAGGAACGGTCGTGGGCCTACCCCTCAAGGAGTTCAACCTGCTCGAAATGCTAATGAGCAACGTTGGCCGGGTCCTCAGCCGTGACGCCTTGATTCGCCAGGCTTGGGGGCCTCATTACGTCGGCGACACAAAAACGCTCGACGTCCACATCAAACGCCTAAGGGCCAAAATTGAAGAAGACCCATCTGACCCTCGCGTCATCACGACAATACGGGGAATCGGTTATCGCTACGAGTGCTAAGAGCCCCAGCGGATAGGTGGGGCTCTATTAGATACAGGCCCTGTTTTTGTCAGGCGAAGACTGGCAAACGAATCGTTCGACACACACAAGGTGAACCTATCCGCTGAACCTCTAGCGAACTGTTAGGCAGTTGTTCTAGCAGGTGTCACCTTTTAGACACCTGAGGTTCATTCACCGAATCTACCCTGCCGAAAGCGACAAGAACTGGCCTGACAGACGGAGCAAGAGTGAGTAGTGCAGAAAGTTTACCCGAGGCGATGCAGCGCGGTCTCGGGCAGGTACTGCTCTTCAATAATCCAACGCAACAACTCCAGACCATGGAAGTGTGGCTCAACACCGAAGGGTTCCAGACGACCGTCTGCATGTCTGGGGCCGATATAGAGATGCAGTTATCTCAACATCATCCGGACTTAGTCATTATGGGCACCGATTTCACCGACATGGAAGCACTGACGTTGTGCACGTCGATACGGGCATGGGGTGGGGTCCCGATCATGGCGCTTGTGTCGACAGAGGACGTCGACTCGGTAAAATTGCTCGAACTTGGAGCCGACGTGGTGATAATCGAGCCGATACTCCAATTTGAGTTTCTGGCGCGAGTGCGTGCGCTCCTGCGCAGAACGCCACCTCGATCTACGTCCGGCAACAAAATTCTTTCCTTCGGCGGAATGAGGCTCGATCGAGAGCACCAAGTCCTTCACATTGAAACCGAGTCAATCCAACTAGAAGGGCGAGAGCTTCTCCTGATGGAAGCACTCATGCTTAGTGGGACACGCGTCATCTCGCGCAGGAAACTCGAAGCTTCGCTTGCATTAAGAAGTCAGGATCTAGATGGCTACATTCGCCGTTTGCGCCAGCGCGTCGAGGAAATTGAAGGATGGCGCCGAATCGTGAACGAACACGGCCTTGGCCTTCGCCTCCTCGACCGCAGTCCCTGAGACACCAATAGTAAAACGCATCAATCGGCTTGAGGTTTATTATTGATCCCTGTTCACTAGATAAGAATGCGCGCGGCTGTTGAGTTGATGTCTAACGGGTACGCTGAAGACTTCGTCTCTTGAGGGAAGGACGAAGAGAAACGGGGAGAGGACCCAAGGCATCGTGGCTAGGCAACGAACAGCAGAAGTTGCATCTATGACGGGGAACTCTTTTGCCGAAAGCTTTGCTGCTGTTGCGGCGAACGTCGAGCAGGTGCTTCACGGTAAGCCTGAAGTAGTTGAGCTAGTGATCATTGCCTTGATCGCACAAGGCCACGTGCTCATTGAAGACGTTCCAGGGGTTGGAAAAACCAGCCTGGCAAAAGCATTGGCGGCCTCGCTCGATTGCACCTGGAGACGAGTGCAATTTACACCCGACCTATTACCTGCAGACGTGGTGGGTGGAACCGTTTGGGACAGAGATGCAGCCAGCTTTGACTTTCGCCCTGGACCCATTTTCGCCAACCTCGTCCTCGCTGATGAGATCAACCGAGCATCACCAAAAACGCAGTCAGCACTTCTTGAAGCAATGGAAGAACGACAAGTAACCGTCGATGGGGTACGTCACCCGCTGCCATCAACGTTCATGGTGCTCGCCACACAAAACCCCATCGAACACACCGGCACCTATCCCCTACCCGAAAGCCAACTCGACCGTTTCCTATTAAGAGTCGGCATTGGTTACCCAGACAGGGCTGCAGAACTTGCCATTCTCGATGCCCCTGAAAGTTCCCAGACCCTCACGACACTGAGCCCGGTAGCTTCGGCACGAGACATTAAAGCAATGGCCGCTGTCGCCCGCGAAACTCATGTGGCGCCAGGTCTAAAGGGCTACATCGTCGACATCGCAGAAGCTACCCGCAATCACCCAGCATTAGATCTGGGAATGTCACCTCGAGCCACCATTGCTCTCATGCAGGCATCTCGTGCGCGTGCAGTGACGTTAGGACGCAACTACATGGTGCCAGATGACGTAAAGGCATTGGCCGAGCCCGTGTTAGCGCATCGCCTAATTCGTTCTGGCCAAGCATCTCTCCAAGCCCTCGACACCAGAGAAATAGTCGCAGATGTGCTTCGACGGGTTCCCGTGCCTAGTGGACGCTCTTAAGAGGCTCAAATGCTGACCCGCCAGGGCCGGACCGTCCTAGTCGCATCGCTTAGCCTGATCGCCTCAGGTCGACTCCTTGGAGTTTCTGAACTACACCTCTCTGGTGCTGCTGGCGCAACTCTCATGATGGCCGCGGCGATCTGGGTGCGAGCATTGCAGGTCAAAATCGATGTGGTGCGAACGATAACTCCCAAACGAGTACACGCCGGATCGTCAGTGACCATCGAGTTAGAAATCACCAACAGAGGGCGACGGGCAACACCAGCACTGCAACTGCATGATTTCGTATCAAACCTGGGTACCACGTCGTTAACAGTGCCGCCCCTTCAGCCAGGTGAAGCCACAAGAACCCACTACGTCGTTCGCTGCGAACAACGCGGCATCACAATCGTTGGTCCACTCAAGATCGCAGCCAGTGACCCTTTTGACCTCATCTCGCTAACAGTCCATGAATCGATTACCAATGAACTATTGGTTTGGCCTGCCATTACACATATTGGAGCGCCAAGACTTGTGGGTTCTGGCAACGATGGGGCTCACCTTTCCTCAACTCCTCCCTCTTTTTCGGGAAGCGATCTCGTCGGCCTACGGCCCTATCAGGCTGGCGATGATCTTCGTCATGTTCATTGGCGAGCAAGTGCGCGTTACGACGACCTCATCGTGCGCCAACTTGAAAACCCACCCGACAACCTGACCACGATCATTCTCGACACGCGCGCAAGCACCCATACCCATACATCTTTCGAGCGTGCACTCGCCGCTACGGCGAGCATTCTCGTTTCCTGTGCAAAAAACGAGTCGCGACTACGGCTGCTCATCACCTCGAGCCAAACCGCCTCGAGCCTGGCAACCCCCAACCCGAGCACTGTGAATCTTTTCGACTCTGGCACGAACACCGGCCTGCGTTTTGCCGAATCGTTGCTCGACGAACTTGCCCTCATGCAACCAAACCCAACCGCAACACTGCCAGCAATTCTTTCCAGCATTCAGACAGGTCTTGATAAACACTCACAAAACAACAACATGATCCAATCAATCGTGGTCCTAGGTGGCGACACCAACGACCTCACTCCCCTAACAAATGCACTGGGTCGGCTCTCATCTGAAGTAATGGGCTTTGCATTCGTAAATGGTCGCTATGACCAGACAAGCCTCAACCCCAACATCGTGATAGTGAATGAGACAACAGCATTCGAAGAAGCGTGGCGCACTTCTATGGGTCAACGTACATGATGAAAACAAGCCATCTCCCAGCCGTCAATCCAACTCTGGCAACAGAGGTTTGCTTGACCGCCTTGACCCTCAGCGCTGTCATTGGTCTGACCCACCTCTTTACTTCTAACTCTTATCTTGTTGTCACAATTACCGCAGCCATAACAGCCCATGTGCTCGCACTAGCTACTCGCCGGTTGAACCTTTCCGTTCCTACAACGTTGGCAGTGGGAGTAGTTGGACTAGTTCTAGCAATCTCATGGCTGGTGCTTCCCTCGACAACTTTCATAGGCATTCCAACACTTGCCACTATCTCTCAAGCCGGCGAGGAGTTGTCACGGGCATGGCAAACTTTTCAGCTAGTTGTTGCCCCTGCTCCCATGTTGCCTGGGTTTGTGCTCTCCATAGTCGTTGGTGCATGGCTGATTGCTTTTGTTGCCGATATCGCCGCCTTCAGGGCTAATGCTCCAATCGAAGCTGCTGCTCCAGCGGGAGCGCTCTTTGTTTTCGGCGCCGTGCTCGGTCAAGCCAACCATGTCAGCACGCACCGCATTACCACGGCCCTGTTTCTCATTGCACTCGTGAGCTATTGGCTGGTGCAACAAATTATTGACCAGGGCATTGACCAAACCAAAAGCACCTCTAAATCCACGCTGATAACAGGGGGGCTTATCGGCATCGCCAGCATTACGTTTGCATTGATCGTCGGTCCCTTAATTCCGGGAATGGACAACAACGCCATCATTCCTTGGCGTGACGGAGACCTTAATAAACCGGACTCTCGTGTAACCGTCAGCCCTTTAGTCGACATCAGAACCCGTCTTGTAGACCAGTCAAATCTTGAAGTCTTCTCTGTAAAAAGTGAGGCACGTAGTTATTGGCGACTTACCTCTTTGGAGCGCTTCGATGGCCAGATCTGGTCATCAGAAGGTCGCTACAACAAAACATCGGGCAAATTACCCATTACCATGTCGCCCACTGAACCCACCGCCGATAAGACGGTTACTCAACAGTTCACGATCGCTGAGTTGTCTTCCATCTGGCTACCTGCGGCGTTTCAGCCAACGGCGATCAAAGGAACTCAAGCCCGCTTCGACCCGACGTCCTCAAGCCTTCTTACAGATAGCACAACAACAAAAGGGTTGAGCTACGAGGTGACTTCGACGCTTACGACCTTGAATCAAGCCGATCTGAGAACCTCACCGCCACCGACCCCCTCGGCCGCTAACACGACCTACCTCATGTTGCCTGACAACTTCAGCCCCCGACTGCGAGCAGAGGCACGAAAGATCGTGGCAAAAGGCACCACTGCCTATGACCAGGCTCGCCTACTTCAGGACTACTTCCGATCACCTAGATTTACCTACGATCTCGATGTCCAACCGGGCCACACAGGAAATCTGTTGGAGAACTTCGTGTTTGAAACTCGCCGTGGCTACTGCGAACAATTTGCTGGCGTCTATGCGGCAATGGCCCGCTCTATTGGACTACCCGCACGAGTCGCTGTTGGCTTTACCCCTGGGGAACAAAGCAGCGATGGAACCTTTCTAGTGAGAGGCAGCAATGGCCATGCTTGGCCCGAGGTATATCTCGCTGGTTACGGCTGGGTTGCGTTTGAGCCCACACCAGGACGGGGCATTCCAAATGGCGAGAGTTACACAGGCGTTCCCGAACAACAAGCATCGTCCGGCGAGCCCTCAACTGCCACAACACTTGCCCCAACCACAACTACAACAGCGCCAAACGTGACCGAAACAACACCCACGACCATGCCAACTGTCCCCAATCCGAAAAAAAACATCCCCTCACCATGGCGAATGTCGATCATGATTTTTGCAGCTGCTGTTGTTCTTATCGCCTCATGGGTAAGTGGCATTGCGGCGCTGACACATCTACGCAGACAACGTCGACGTGCTGATGACCTATCACCAGAAAATCAAGTGCTCAATGCCTGGGCAGAGGCGGGCGAATCATTGTCTTGGCTCACGACAAGACGCCACGGTTGGGAAACGCCTCTCGAATATGCACATCGAGTGGTAGCTACGACCACCATTGACCCTAGTGGAGTAATTGGCCTTGCAACCCTCGCCACTACTGCTAGTTATAGCGCTGGCGAAACTGGTGGAAAGACGGGCACGTCCCTCGATGTGCAAATGGCTTGGGACAGCGGTGAACATATCCGTCACCAGGTCATCTCGACGCTTTCAAAAATCGATCGCGCCAAACTTCTTGTTGACCCTCGCCCCTTGCTCTCCTCTTTCCGCTGATCCGCTTACTCTTCTTCGCGCTTGAACCGTTCTTGGAGGCGTTGGCGAGCCGAGTCGATCTGGTCGCCTAAGCCGGCTCTACGCATAGAGCTTGTCCACTCTTGCCAGCCGGCGCGGCCCATTTTGCGGAGATTGCGCTCAAATAAAATGGCTGAAGCCAACATCGCTAGAAAGCCAATAAACGATAAAACCGGCGATGCGGCCAAGGTGACCACCATGAAAACAACACCGACAATGAAACCAAAGGTTGCGCGCTTGAGATTACGACCGGCATGGGTATAGATGGTCGTGTCGCTAACTTCTCTAGCCAACCCAGGATCGGAAGCGTATAGCTGCTGTTCGATCTCTTGAAGGATGCGTTGTTCTTCCTCTGAAAGTGGCACGCCACCTCTATCTCTGTTGAATCCTAGATCTGACTTACTTCAATTTATGGTACCCCGAATTATCACGTCCCATGCCTACACCTCTGATACTGGCCCCCATTGCTGATCGCCCCGCCTAACTACACGAATTCCTCCGTTTTTCTTACCCTGCCTCCCAGGGTCGCTGCCTTGAGCGAGAGCCGCAGGAACAATGGCACTATCGCCGAAACGATCGCGTATGAGATCGATCACTTCAGTCGCCTCTTCCCATTGCGCTGGCTCTTCGCCAAGGGTTAATTGATGCGAAGCAGGACTAGCCGATCCATCAAGAAATTGAGAGACACTTACTCCTAAAAGCCTTACTCCCGATGCAATATCTACCCCATCGAGCAATCGACGTACAGAGCGGGCGAGAGTTAGGCCGTCATCAATCGGCTCGTCGAGGGTGATCGATCGAGTAATTGTATGAAAGTCGGCGAAGCGAACCTTGAGCTGCACCGTGCGACCCGTTAGTCCCGCTCGCCTCACTCGGTAGGCAACGGCATCAGACAAACGGAGTAATTCTCGGTCGAGATCGTCACGAACATAAATGTCATTTGGGTAGGTCTCCTCGTGACCGATCGAACGAGCTGCGCCTCCTGATGTGACGGGACGAAAATCGCGAGCCCAGGCCAAGGCATGGAGATGACGACCAGCCGATGCTCCAAGCGTTCGCACAAGAGCCGCCTCAGAAATTTCAGCCAGATCGCTCACGGTCTTAACGCCCAAGCCCTCAAGGCGGCGTTTAGTTGCCGGACCAACACCCCACAAAGCTCCCACGGGGTGAGCGTGTAAGAAAGCCAACTCAGTCTCTTCGGTAACAACAACTACCCCGGGCCCAAGAATGATCCCCTCGTGCGATGCGGTTGGTTTCGCTGCCTCAGATGCAAGTTTGGCGGTAAGTTTACGAGGAGCTACACCGACCGAACAGGCCAATCCCAACTCCTCGCTAATACGGCGGCGCAGTTCGTGAGCAATAGTGGGCCCATCGCCATACAAACGACGCACGCTGCGGACGTCAATAAATGCTTCATCAAGTGCGATGCCTTCTACCAGTGGGCTCATCTGGTTCAAAATGTTGTGCACCTGAAGGCTCATCTCGTGGTAACGGTGGTGACGCCCAGGCAAGAAAATGGCTTGGGGGCAGCGCTGTCGTGCCACTGCCGTCGGCATAGCCGAATACACACCCCAGGCTCGGGCTTCATATGAAGAAGCTGCAACGACACCACGTTTACCAGTTCCTCCGACGATTACAGGCAAACCTCTCAGATCCGGTGCATCGAGCACTTCTACAGCAACAAAGAAAGCATCCATATCTAGATGCAATATCGATGGAAGACGCCCGTCGATTTCGTCACTTGTCACCATGGAATGTTGCACTGTAATGATTCTGCCAGCCCGAGCGCCTACCATGCGCGCGTGTCTGATTCCACCTCTCCCGCCCATACCCCTGCGCCTGCTAGTGCCCGTGCCTACAGTCCAACAGCTCTGCCCTCACCGCTAGCAAGAATGCTGGCATTTGGGGCCATCATCATCGGTGGTGCGTGCGGAATGTTCGTCGGCTGGCGATTTGCCGACCTTCAATGTGGCGGCAACGAACGTGTCGTCATTGTAGGTAGAGCGATATCAGAACCATCATCACAATCCGAAGACAGTGACTCTGGGTGCAAACTCATAATTGGCGCTGGCACCATCACAGGGTCAGTCATAGGCGCAGGAGGAATCGCCGTAGTTTCTGTAATGACCCTTCGAGCCATGGGCGAATGGCGCAAAGATCTAGAGGTTGATGTTCAGGACTAAAGACCCTAATGCAATCTAATGCGGCGGAAGCCTTCGGCTAGTTGTACTCCTGCACGTTTTCCTTCGTCTTCGGCACGTTGGCGCACGAAACGCTCTAGCCACTCAGACGCGTCAGCACTGAGTTGGCTCTTGTGACAAAAGAGAGCGTCGATCTTTGCCTGAAGTGCTCCCTCGATGTCGACCCACACAGTGGGTTCCAAAACACCAGTTAGCAACACCGTAGACACCTGGTGTGCTGGGCCAGTTTCTGGAAAATACAACGGTGAAGATGCGGCTGGCGCAACGGCATCGAGAGTCGCCCAGCCAATCTCACGATGATCAATATGATTGACATAACTATCCCCAAAAAACACTGCTGTTGGGTCAGGACAGATCACCACATCGGGACGCACCCTGCGCACCACCTCAACAATACGGCGGCGTAAGTCAGGCGTATTGTGCAACTCTCCATCAGGTTCGCCAAACATCTCGACCGCCGCAACCCCCAACACCTGGCCCGCCGCTTGGGCTTCCTTTGCTCGCTGATCAGCCAAATCGTCGGTGTCGGTCGTTGGGTTACTCGACCCCTTCTCGCCACGACTCCCAATCACCACATGAGCCACAGACCCAGCTGCTACCCATTTAGCAAGCGTCCCCCCGCACGACATCTCATGATCATCAGGGTGCGCATAAACAGCAAGCACCCGAGTTGGCACCTCTTCAATCAGCTCACCCATGTCGGATCAAGCTAGTCCTTAGAGGCTCAACGGATAAGCCACCCTGTGAGAACGACACGATAGATTCATCCTTGTGAACCCACCCGGCAATGACATTGACGACATTGAACGACTTGCTGTTGGGTTGGCTCGTGATGCTGCCAAGTTGCTCCTGGAGGGGTTGGGACAGGTTCGTACGGGGATTGGCACCAAGACCTCTTCTACCGACATGGTCTCTGAGGTTGACCGGGCGTCAGAGAAGTTGATTGTTGGGGGCATTCAAGTTGCTAGGCCTCAAGACGCCATTCTCGGCGAAGAGGGAACAAACCAAGAAGGAACGACTGGGGTGCGCTGGATCATCGACCCGCTCGATGGCACTACCAACTATCTCTATGGGCTGCCTAGTTTCGCAGTTTCCATTGGCGTCGAAATAAACGGAGTGGCCGAAGTTGGCGTTGTGCTTGACCCATTTCATGATGAAACGTTCGTGGCTCGCAGAGGTAGCGGCGCTACCCGCAATGACCAATCCATCTCATGCAACAACACTTCCGAGTTAAGCAATGCATTGGTAGGCACCGGCTTTGGATACGATCCAGCTCGTCGCAAACAACAGGGGGCCATGGTTGCCCAGTTGCTGGCAAACGTTAGAGACATTCGTCGAGTAGGTGCTTCAGCAATTGATTTGTGCTGGGTTGCGTGCGGACGACTTGATGCTTACTTCGAACGAGGATCTCAGCCATGGGACCATGCCGCAGGCCTCTTGATCGCCGCAGAAGCAGGCGCTACAACGCTTTGGGATGAAATTGGCTCTCCTTCTGGCGACCTCATCGTCGCCAGTGCGCCTACAATTTTCAAGTCTCTTCTGGAGTATGTCCAGCCTGAGGGCCCTTCGTGAGGCATGCTTAAGATGTGGGGACTCGAATTCTTGCTGTAGAAGATGACGAACGCATTCGCACCGCTGTACGGATGGCCCTTGAAGATGAGGGCTGGACCGTTGTAGAAGCTGGCAACGGTGAAGATGCGCTCGCTGCTTTCACGGCTGAAAAATCTGACGTTGTACTCATCGACCTGATGCTGCCAGACATGGACGGCTTCGAGGTCTGTCGCTCGATCCGTCGATCCAGCGACGTGCCCATCATCATGGTCACTGCACGAACCGACACCCATGACGTTGTAGCTGGCCTTGAGGCCGGAGCGGACGACTATGTCACAAAACCGTTTCAACCAAAGGAACTCTCGGCTCGCATTCGAGCGCTACTCCGTCGTGCCAGACCGCTCGATAACGCAAGCACACATCTGCTCTTTGGAGACCTTGAGATCATCCCCGGTGAAGGCGTTGTTCGTCGCAACGGCGAAGAGGTTCACCTCACAAAGACAGAGTTTCGTCTGCTGTGTGAATTAGCCACCATTCCTGGGCAAGTCATCAGTCGTGAGCAATTGTTAGAGCGCGTCTGGGGCTATGGATACTTCGGCGACGGTCGACTTGTTGATGTACACATCAGACGCCTCCGCACCAAGGTCGAATCTGACCCAGCCCACCCCCGTCACGTCGTAACCGTGCGGGGAATGGGTTACAAGCTGCCCGTCTAGTACCGACACATGGCAACGTTTCTCACTCGCCTGCGTCCACGACGCTACCGGCAAGTGGCCTCATCAGTTCGTCCCTATAGACGCTTTGGACTACGCGCTCGTTTCACGATTGCATTCGGATTTGGCTCACTCATCATTTCTATTTTGCTCTCACTCGTTACCTACGGCTTGGTACGCACCAACCTGGTCAGCCAACGGGAGCGTTCAGCCATTAGTCAGGCTTATCTAAATGCATCGGTACTTCGCAATGGACTACGAAGTGCCGATGCAAATGCTAGAGATCTGCTTGACTCACTTCAAACCCAAAAAGGCGGACGTCCGCTTCTCTACTACGAAGGCGAGTGGTTCGCCCTTGAAATAACTCATGGGCGAGACAGCCTTCCAGTCAAACTTCGCAACGCAGTGCTCGATGGTGCCCCGGCTCGTATGCGCTACACCCTCGATAATGAAACTTCGCTCGCCGTGGGCATACCGATTCCTTTGGTCAATGGGGCATATTTCGAAAGTAGTTCTTTCAGCGAACTGCAAAGCACTCTCAATGCACTCGCCATCTCTCTCACACTAACCGCTGTGGTCACTACCCTCGCTGGCGCTCTGCTCGGCACAACCGCTAGTCGTCGAGTACTGCGACCCTTGGCCGAAATCAGTACTGCAGCTCAGGCGATCTCAAGAGGACGCCTCGACACACGGGTGGCACTCGTTAGTGACCCCGACCTTGCTGGTTTCGTAAACTCCTTCAACGACATGGCACGGTTTCTACAAGAACGATTCGAACGAGATGCTCGTTTTGCTTCGGATATCAGCCACGAACTGCGCTCACCGTTAACAACGCTCTCAGCATCGGTAGAGGTGCTGCAAGGCAGGCGTGAAGAACTGACCGAACGCGGCCAAGCCGTGCTCGACCTGCTCGCTGCTGACGTCACTCGTTTCACAACCATGGTTGAAGACCTGTTAGAGATATCTCGTTTCGATGCTGGAGCTGCACATCTCGATCTAGCTGACGTGCGTATTGGCGAACTCGTTGTCCACGCCGTTAGTGCATCTAGCAATGGAATCACGCCGGTTTCAATCGAATCGAACGCTGCTGGTTCAATCGTTCAGGTTGATAAACGCAGATTGATGCAAGTGATGTCGAACCTAATCGACAACGCCGCACGCTACGGCGGCGGCGCCACTGAAGTGTCGGTGGAATTAGCTGAAGACCATGTTCGTATTTGCGTACAAGACGAGGGCGGAGGCGTACCCGAAATAGATCGATTACGAATCTTTGAACGATTCGCAAGGGGAAATGTCGCATCTGGTCGGCGAGGCGCTGGCGAGGGCACAGGCTTAGGGCTCGCTTTAGTTCGTGAACACGTCAACCTGCATGGAGGGCGCGTCTGGGTCGAAGATCGCCTTGATGGACTTCCAGGTGCTCGCTTTGTAGTTGAGCTTCCTATAGTCACACCACCAGCGGAACCCGAAGAAGACCTGGGGCCAGCTGCTGTTCCCGCCGTGGAAGTGGAGT
>JBBSKG010000033.1:0-22668 GCA_038256565.1 Acidimicrobiales bacterium
AAGCTGGGAACATGCGGACGGCGTTAAACGCCCAATGATTCCGCTTCCTGAGTTGGTGCCTCAGTTGCAACACGTCGTCAAATGAGCGATATCAACCAGCCTCTACAGAAAGTATCAATATTCTTGGAAGTATCTGGCGAACAACTCGACGAAATTATCGAGGCCTTTGAGCATGTTATTTGTAGTGTTGATCACAGCGAATCGCGTATAAAGTGCCCCGATCGGTGGTTCATAATCTCGGAGACACTCGGAGCCAAGAAGGCAGCTAAATGGCGGGATCTCCTTAATGAATGACCGGTCGTGAATCGCGTGGAGTTTGGTGCATGGTTTTAGCTTGTCCTAAGGAGGATGGTTATGCCAAGAGAACAACGTTCGTATGATCTAGAAGTTCGTGATGCTGCGGTCCGGATGGTCGTTGAGGGCCGCAGGCCCGAGGAGTCATTGAAATCGGCCGTGCAGCGTGTTGCACCATTGGTCGACGTCAAATTTTAGACGTTGTACAACTGGTCGAAACGCAGTGAACAAATATTTAGCTTGGTGGTCCTAAGACTAGGCAGCCGTTGTGGCCACCGAAACCAAAGCTATTTGAGAGAGCGGGCTTTGGTTCCCATGTACGAGGACAATCACGAACGACATCGATCGTGATTGTCGGGTCAAGATTTTTTAGGCCAGCTGTGGGCGGAATGAGCTTGCGATCAAATGACAACAGCACCGCAGCGGCTTCGATTGCGCCTGCTGCACCAAGTGCATGGCCCGTAACTCCCTTTGTGGAAACCACAGGCGGCCCATTTGCGCCAAACACCTTGGTTATTGCCGCTGCCTCAGCTGCATCATTTAGCGGTGTTGAGGTGCCATGGGCACGGACCTACCATCGCCGCCGCCGTCAAGCAGCCCTCGGCCGCTTGACGGCGATCGAGTTCGAAGCCATTATCAAACCCGCCGCCGATCAGGCGGCCTGACCAACCTGTCACCAGATCGTGCAGCAGACCCGTGAGCATGTGGAACAGAGCGCGGGTCTTACGGTTCGCTAGACAGATGACAGCGGCGTTGTGGCGTTTGCCGTCGGTACGTTTCTTCGCGTAGTAGACGGCGTCTTCGCCTTCGGAGTGGATCGAGCAGAAAGCGGCGAGAAAGGCTCCACATGATCGAGGGTACACGCGCGAATGCCCTCACCCAGAGCCTCGACGGGCTCACCCTCGCCTCGGCAACCTATGACAACTCAGGCCAACTCGTCGGCGTTGTCCATCCGTCGGGAACCCCCGCCGAGGGGGACAACTCCACGGGCGATCGATCGAAGAGCGCGCACGGCATCGTCCATCGTGCCGCCGACGAGAAGCACCTCGTCATGGAATCGCCGAGCCGCATCAATGATCATCCGGTTTCTTGTCGACTCGGAGACGACCACCTTCCCGACGATGGTGCCTCGGCGTCCGTGGGTTTCCAGGAGCCCTGCGGCCTCAAGTTCTCGGTAAGCGCGCGCAACGGTGTTTGGCGCCAGAGACAGGTCCGAGGCAAGTTGGCGGACCGTGGGAAGGCGGGTCCCTGCGGGAACGGCACCACTTGTGACGAGGCGTTCGAGTTGTTCTCGGACCTGCTCGAAGGGCGGGACCGGCGAGATGTCGTTGAGCTCGATCGCGATCACGGAACCGAACGTGCCTGACGCACGCTCCACTTCACGTCGCGGGCGAGAGTCCACCACAGGCCAAGCCCGATGTACGCCAGAAGTCCAAACAGTAGGCTCGGGATTGCGAGCATGCCCTGTGCATTTCCGATGCCGATGGTCGTGAGTCCTGAGGCAGCCAGTGCGACGGCTGCGCCGACAACGCGGAACGCGCCGTCGGACCTCAGTGCGTCGTCGAGGTCCTGCATGGCCCCGTCTACGGCAATAGCGGGTCGCTCAAGGATGGCTCGCACGCCGAAATGGACGCTCGCCACCGCAACAGCGGATGCTCCGACCCCGATCCAGGCCTCTTCCCAATTCCACCACTCGAGCGCAGTAGCGAGTGCAGCGAGGGCCAGGGTGGACCCGCCGAGTGCGTGGACAGCCGTGACGAATCGTTGATCGACGTAGTCACGGCTGCGCCGCTCCACGAGCGATGCCTTGCGGTAGCGTGGACGCTGGATGACCAGCACCTCGGCGCAGAGCGCCCCGAGTGTTGCGGCGAAAAGCCAGGCATGACCAACCAGTGGGTTCGCAAACGACCCCGATAGAGCGGGATCGATAAGGTTCATGTAGGTGGGTAATCCCGCGATGACCAGGCCGACAGCGACACAGATGGCTCGCACGCGACGTCCCCGTTCCAGTCGCTCGACGACGAACGACCTCTCGTCGGGAGGCACGTCGACGTTGAAGCGCTCCTTCCAACGCGACACGAAGTCGCTTTCCACACGGCGCCATCCTCGCCACAACACCACCACGGCGATCAACACCGGGACGAAGGCCATCATCAAGTCACCGTTCATTGCTCACATTGTATCACCTAGGCAGTACAAACGAGTTCGCATCCAAACCCGCGGGTTGCACCGGCAGCCATCGTTGAACGAAGCGTTACTGAACCAGAGATCGTCACTCGTCGAGGCCTTCCAAGCTCGGCAACCTCGGCCGCCATCACGGTCTCTTCTCTTGCCAGCCTGTTGGAGCGCGCTATTGGCATCAGCCGTCCCTAGTAGGATCGGGGATCTATGGGTAAATCTTCACGTAATAAAATTTCTAAAGCGTCTCGTACCGCAGGACGGACTCGTTCTCCTAAAAATTTGGGGTGGTGGGGTTTAATCGTTGCAATTGTGGCGCTTGGGGCTGGCCTGGTGGTGATGTCTCGTCCTGAGCAGGTTGTGGCGGTTCCGCCTCGTCTCAATGACCATTGGCATGCTGCATATGGCATCAATATTTGTGGTGAGTTCATCCCTGGACTAGTCGACGGAAAAGCAGGTGATACCTCAGGTATTCATTCCCATGGTGATGGTTTGATCCACATTCACCCCTTTAGTTCCCGCTATACAGGCTTAGGGGCCAACCTTGGTGCATTTGCTGACACGACCGATACCAAGCTGACCGATACCTCGCTTGATGTGCCCACAAAAGACAATCTCAAGAATGGTGACAAGTGTCCTGGTAAAGATGGGAAATCAGGTGAGGTGCAGGTGATGGTTTGGGATAACGCAGCTGACCCAACGGGTCGTTTGCTCAAGAGCGATTTTGCTAAACATGCTCCTAAAGATGGCAGCATTGTCACGATTGGTTTTGTTCCTAAGGGAACCAAGTTAGAGAAACCTCCTTCGACTGGGTCTATACCTAGCGATGTGCCTGGTGCCGTTCCACCTGGCGCCGTTTCACCTGGTGCCGTTCCACCTGGCGCCGTTTCACCTGGTGCCGTTCCACCTGGTGCCGTTCAACCTGTTGGTCCAGATGGCTTACCCATTGATGCACCTGTCTCGTCAGCCCCGTGAGAGCGATTGTTTTAGTTGGGGGTTTTGGCACCCGGCTTCGACCCCTGACCTGGACAGTACCTAAACAGATGTTGGACGTCGCTGGGCGTCCCATGATCGAGCGAGTGCTTTCCCACTTGGCACTCCATGGCGTTGATGAGGTGGTGTTGTCACTCGGCTATCGGCCTGACGCGTTTGTTGATGCTTATCCGAACAACGAGTGTTCGGGGGTGCGGTTGGTCTATGTGGTGGAGCCTGAGCCTCTAGACACAGCTGGCGCTATTCGTTTTGCAGCGGATGCCGCTGGAGTGAACGAGCGATTTATTGTTGTTAATGGTGACGTTCTTACCGACCTTGATCTCGGAGCCCTGGTTGCAATGCACGACAGTGCAAAAGCTGAGGGAACCATTGCCCTGACTCAGGTTGATGACCCTTCCCATTTTGGGGTTGTCGTGATCGACGAGGCGGGGAAAGTCGATTCCTTTGTTGAAAAGCCCGCAGCCGGAGAAGCACCAAGCAACTTGGTCAATGCTGGGTTTTACGTGCTCGAACCTTCGGTGCTTGATCGAATTACTCCAGGACAAAAGGTCAACATTGAGCGTGAGATATTTCCGGCGATGGTCGAAGAAGGGACCTTGTATGCCCGAGCCGACCACGCTTACTGGCTCGATGTTGGAACGCCGCAGCGTTATCTTCAGGCCTCGCTTGATTTAATTTCAGGTGTTCGAAAAGCACCTCTTGAAAATTCTGGAACCATTGAGGTAACTGGTGAATTGGTTGCTCCCGTCCTTCTTGGTGAGCGAGTCGAAATAGCAGCAGGTGCGGTTGTTGCGAATTCGGTGCTCGGTGATGACGTTTCGATTGGCGACGGTGCCAGCATTGAGGGCTCGGTGTTGTTGGCGGGAGCGGTTGTTGGTCCGCGTTCGACGGTTCACGGTTCAGTCGTTGGTGCAGGTGCTGTGGTTGGTTCTGGGTCAGTGGTAGAGGCAATGTCGATTTTGGGGCATGGATATGAAACTGGATCAGAAGCTCATCTGGTTGGTGCATTGGTTCCCGAAACGTATGAAGAAAAGGTGGAGCGGTGAAGACAATAGTTACAGGGGGAGCAGGTTTTATTGGATCGACTCTCGTTGATCGTTTATTGGCCGAGGGTCATCCGGTCGATGTTATTGATGACCTTTCAACTGGTTCACTTAGCAACCTAAATGATGCACGTGCAGATCGATCTCATGATCTGCGGGTGCATCAGGTAGATATTCGTTCTGTCGAAGTGGTTGATCTCATTGCTCGTCTTGAGCCTGAGGTGATCTTTCATTTAGCTGCACAGGCAGACGTTAGGGTTTCGGTTGCAAAGCCTGTTTTCGATGCTGAGGTAAACATCATCGGTAGCCTCAACGTCTTAGAAGGGGCTCGTGTGAGTGGGGCCAGAAAGGTGGTTTTTGCTTCAAGCGGCGGAACCATTTATGGCGACCCAGATCCAGCCGATCTTCCTGTGCGCGAGTCTCATCCTCAACAACCGGTCTCTCCCTATGGAGTGGCGAAGAAGGTAGTTGGAGATTATCTGCATGCCTACCGGGTTTTGCACGATCTTGAGTTCACTGCTTTGGCGCTTGCAAATGTCTATGGCCCACGCCAAGACCCTCATGGCGAGGCTGGGGTAGTGGCTATTTTTGCTGGACTTTTATTGGCTGGTGAGACCTGCATGATTTTTGGAGACGGCCAACAGACTAGAGATTTCGTTTATGTGGACGACGTCGTAGATGCCTTTGTGCGTGGCGCAGAGCGTGGGGGCGGGTTGATCTGCAACATCGGCACTGGTCAGGAAACCTCAGTGCTCGATCTATACCAAGTGATGGCAGCACAGGCTGGTTTGGCAGATTTAGGCCCAATGCTTGCCCCAGCTCGCCAAGGTGAACTTGCTCGCTCAGCCTTAGACCCAGGCCGTGCTCAGATGCAGCTCGGGTGGGAGCCGTGGACGACTCTTGAACAAGGGACACGAAATGTCCTCGACTGGTTTGCGAATAATGGCCGAGCTAAATAAGAGTGTCCGCCCATAGGCGGTGCTCAATTAAATACAGGCTCTGTTATTCCAGTCTATGACTGGAATAACGAATCTTTGGCACACACAAGGTGCACCTATCCGCTGAGCCTCTAAAACCTATCTAAATAGATCTTCACTGGGACGGCGCACGATTTCACCTGAGACCGACCCTTCTCGCAGCCACGATGGTTCCACCCCTCGAATGACCGCTACTGGTACGCCGCTCGCTTTGCCCATGACTAGTTCAGCGGCAGAAGCGAGTTCGTCTGCAACGGCCACTTCGGTTGCTTGCAGCTCTCGACCATGAGCATCAGTTGTGCCGCGTAGGTCAACCACACCTGCGATGCCCGCACACCCAATTGCTACATCGCACACCCCATTGCGCCATGGTCGACCAAAGGTGTCGGAGATAATGACACCAACCGATACGTCGAGATGAGCTTTTAGTCCATCGCGAATTCGACGGGCCGAGCGGTCGGCGTCAACAGGCAAGAGGGCGGCAAAACCATCAGCCACATTTGATAGGTCGACTCCTGCGTTTGCGCACACAAAGCCAGCCTTCGTTTCGGTGATGAGCAATTCGTCGCGTCGACGCAGCACGCGCACCGATTCACCTTCGATGATTGCCATACGTGATGTCGGATCATCGGGGTCAATCGGAACCATGCGGCCTTCGGCTTTAGAGACGATCTTTTGGGTAACAACGAGCACGTCACCGTTTTGAAGAGATGAGCCGATCTCGGTCTTTGCGATGATGACACTGAGCACGTCGCCGTCGACGATCTCGGGTATGTCGGTTACTCCGATTATTGTCAGAGTGCTCACTTGTTACCGGCCCTCTAGGGCTACACGGGCAAGTGCGGCGGCTTCGTCGGGGCCGTGCATGACTGTTTTGGTAATAACGCACTTCATTCCGCACGCCTCTACCTCTGTGCGTCTGTGCGCATCGACTTCATCAATTACGAGTGTTGATGCGAATTCTGCATAGAGACGGGCAACTCCAACCACCGATGGTTCACAGCCTAACTCGACCAACAGCCGGTCGGCGGGCCCCTTGATGGCAGCTCCATCGACAATGGGCGAGACAGCCACAACGTCACTGCGATGTGCGACCATGCGCTCCATCAGCTCGCTGATGGCAAGGATTGGGGCGATTGATAACAGAGGGTTGGATGGCGCGATAACAATGTGTTTTGAGTTATCAAGAGCATTAAGCGCTACTGGGTTGGCACGAGCTTCGCCAGCACCGTCATAGCGAAGAGATGCAACAGCAACATTGTGGTGATGCTTAACGAAGTATTCTTGAAAGCTGATGTCCATTGGTCCATCGATTGGGTTGACCATATTGGGAGCCAAGGTGAGCCTTGTGGCAACACGGTCATTGGTCATTGGAACCAGGTGCACATCAACTCCCCAGGCAGAGGCTATTTCTTCGGTGACTGTAGTGAGGTCTGCGCCTTCCGCGAAGCGGGCGCTGCGGTATAGATGTGTTGCGATGTCTCGATCACCCAAACGAAACCAGGTATTGGCTGCCTCAGAGCCAGCGGGCTTGGAGCGTTGGTAGCGCTCGAGAGCGTCCATGCTTGCCCACGATTCACCCCCAAGGCCCCAACCCCGCTGGGGGTCAATAGCGCCAGCAAGGGTGTAGGTGATTGTGTCGAGGTCTGGGCTGATCGAAAGCCCGTTGATGATCTCGTCATCTGCAGTGTTGACAATGGCGGTGATCTCATTGGGTGGGAGAACTTGAACCAAGCCAGCAAGCAAGCGAGCGGCCCCTACGCCACCTGCAAGGACAGCGATCATGAGTGATGAAGACGACGGCGGCGAATCAACGTGACTCCATCGCGCACTGTCAACATGACTTTCTCAACTCGTTCATCATTACGAACATGGTCGTTGAAGGCAATGATGGCAGCGGTATCTGCACTGGGGTCGGGGTTTATTACTTTTCCGCTCCAACACACGTTGTCGATAGCAATGACTCCATCAGGGCTCAGTTTGGGGAGCACGGCTTCGTAGTAGTCAATGTAAGAAGCCTTGTCCGCGTCAATGAACACAAAGTCAAATGGTCCGTCAAGATCTGCAACAGTTTGGGCGGCTGGCCCAAGTCGGACTTCGATGCTCGATGAATAGGGGCTTGCTTCAATGTGGCGGCGGGCAATTTCGGCGTGGCGTTCATCGAGTTCACACGTGATGATCTTGCCGTCTGCGGGCAGACCCGCAGCCATCGAGAGAGCGGAATAGCCGGTAAAGGTTCCTATCTCTAATACCAAACGAGGCTTGATAATGGCGACTAGTAGCGCAAGTAATTCACCTTCTAGCGGTCCTACCATCATGAAAGGAACTGCGGTTGATGCAAACGTTTCTTTAGCAAGAGCGACTAGATGGGGGGCTTCGGGCGACGAGTGGTCTAAGGCGTACTGCTCAAGAAGTGGATCTACGAGTGGGGTCATCGGGCTTGTAGCGATTGGTTTCATTCTTCAGGTTTCCCTTCAGGGTCTTTAGCTCGTGTCATAGCCAAGCGGTAAGCGTCTAGGTGCAAATCGGCGCAGCGTTGCCATGTAAAAGAAGCTGCTTGTGGTGGGCCAGCTTTGGCCAATGTTTCTCTACGCTTGGAATGTTCTATCAAATGCGACAGAGCTTGAGTCAGAGATGCATCATCGTTTGGAGGTACCAGTATTGCGGCCTCGCCAACGACATCTTCCATTGCCGACCCGGTTGTTGTGACCAGCGGTGCCCCGCATGCCAATGCCTCAAGAGCGGGGAGGCCAAAGCCTTCTTCAAGCGAGGGGTATGCGACCACTGTTGCTTGTCGGAATAGCGCTGGTATCACTTCGGTTTCGACGTAACCCGTCAAGATGATGCGATCGCGATGTCGGCTATTTGATAGTGCTTTTTTGACTTCATCTGAACCCCAGCCGGGTTGACCCGCGATAACTAATTGCAGATTTAGTTGATCCTCGGCAATTGCATCGAAACTGCGAATCAGAGATGTGATGTTTTTGCGAGGCTCAATAGTTCCCGCAAAAGCGATGAAAGGTGCGCTGATTCCGAGAGCGGACAACAAGGAGAGGTCTTTAGATCTTTGGTGGCGATCTGAAGGGGAAAAGCGAGCATGGTCCACGCCATGAGTGATGGTTACTACCGCTGCCTTAGGGCCAACTATTTCAATAAGGCGCTTGGTGGTCCAATCACTAACGCCAATAAGAACTTGAGATCTTTTGGCAGCAGCACGGATCATCGGCCGGAAATAGGCCACCTTGCTGCGCTCATGCCATTCCGGATGATCAAAGAACGTGAGGTCATGAATGGTAACGACTGACGCCGGGTTCTTTCGCTGATGCGAGGGTTTCGACAGCGGCATCATTAGCGGAATTGTGTAATGAGGACCATGCCATACGTCAGCTTCAATTTGTTTGGCGAGGCGAGGAGCGAGCATTTGTTCCCATGCAAGTCGAGACGGTCGACTGATCGGGACAACACTATGAATGGTTGCCGTAGGAGCAACGGAATGCCAGCGCTCACCATCATCATTGCGAGCCACTAAGTGTAGATCTAGATGCGTATCTAGATTCGTTTCTGGATCTGTGGCGGGTGAAAGCTTGCCTAATGCTTTTATGAGTTCGTATACATATACCCCTGCACCTGCGGGATCGTCGGGGATTGCAGAGACATCAATGGCAACGCGCATCAACTGACGCTACTGCCTTGTCAGCGCAGCGCGGTAAGCGCCAGCATGGGCTTTCGCACTGGCCTGCCAAGTAAAGGTTGCCGCTCGTGCCAGACCACGTTCTACGAGCAGGCGATGTTGGCTCGTATCGGTCAGATTATTGATGGCGTTGCTAATAGCTTCTATGTCGCCAAGTGGGACCAACACCCCAGCATCGCCGACAACTTCAGGTAGGCAAGCGGCATCTGAGGAAATTACTGGGCATCCTCTTGCCATGGCTTCAAGCAAGGGGAGTCCGAACCCTTCGTCTCGGGAAGGCAGAACCAACCCCAGTGCGTTGCGATAGAGATGGTCGAGAGTTGAATCTTCCACTGCCCCTAGCCAGTGAACATGAGGTGCACTGAAGTCAGGAGGCTCACCCCAGCCAGCAGGTCCGGCGATGACGAGGTTGAGTTCAGGATGTTTTCGTCGAGATTGGTCGAGCGCAACTAGTAGGTCGTTAATACCTTTGCGAGGCTCAATGGTGCCAACAAAGAGGATGAACGAATCAGGCAGATTAATGGACTCATTCTTTACGCTATTTAGAGCCCCAGCGGATAGGTGGGGCTCCATTGGATGCAGGCAGTGTTTCGCCAGGCGAAGACTGGTGAAACGAGTCGTATTGTTCGCACAAGGTGACCTATCCGCTGAACCTCTTACTGAATTGTCTGGGAAGGTGTCGACCCCGTGGTGAGCTACATGAATACGACTTGCCTCAACGCCGCAAACCTCAAGGCGTTGTGCCACCCAAGCTGAAGGCACGATAAAAGCTGATGCTTCGTCACAGGCGATCTTGAGGCCGCGCCGGTGAAATGCAACCCCCCTCGGGGTAAGGCACTCAGGGTGATCGAGAAAGATTAAATCGTGAACCGTAACAACAAGTGGGCGTTTCCCAGGCGGTGGTATGGCGAGACTCGTTGCATGAACTACCTCGACGTCAGGGCCGACATCGAGCACCGGACGGCGTAATCGATGCCAAGCCTCGTAACGCCACCGGCCATGAGGAAAACCTAGATTGACCCAATCAGGTATTGGCTCAGGTGGAGGGCCTGCAGCAAATGGAACTGGGCTGACGTCCGCATCTGGAAGTGCACCAAGAAGCTTGCGTACATAACGACCTATACCCCCAGGAAACGGCTGGATAAGTTGGCCAGCGTGTACCGCCACTCTGATGGTCATCGTCCTATCTTGGTCTATCGGGCCTCCACTGAGGTACAGCGATCTAGTGCGACTACTCTACGGCTATGAGAAGCGGACCGGTTCGGATAGATCTTGGATGTGGCAGCGCTAAACGTGAAGGTTTCATCGGTCTTGATTTTGTAGAAGGTCCAGAGGTTGACCACGTAGTAGACCTGACCGCTGAGAAGTTTCCATTTGAGGATGCGTCAGTTGATGAGGTGTTTTCTGCGCACTTTCTCGAGCACATCGAATCACCAAATCATGTTTTTGGTGAGATCGGACGCATATGCAAAGACGGCGCGCGAATTGAGTTTTGGACTCCCTATGCGTTCAGTGATGAAGGTTTTCTCTACGGACACCTGCATTACCTAACCGAGGAACCGTGGATGCATTTTTGTGTATCGCACCGAGATTTCTTCGCCGAGATGCTGGCTGGTCGTTGGCTATTGCACCAGATTAATTATGTTGTGCCGCCTGCTACCAAAGCTGAACTTGATGCTTATGGCCTACCAATTGAGTTCGCGATTAAGTACCTCAAAGGCGTCGTCTATGAGTTCGGAGTCGAGATTGAGTACCGACGAGACTTGGCGCATCCGGTTGTAACTCCTTCTAGGTCATGGAGCACAACTCGTTATGGTCCCAGAACTCCTTTTGGCGACCAGCCTCATCCTTTGAACCTAGGGTCTTTGGTCAACGGCGCATCACCTTTAACGAACGTGTCGCGTTCAGTTAAGGCTTCTCCAGTGTTTAGGCGTTTGGCAAGTCGTCTACCTGAGCCGGCTAAAGCTCAAATCCGAAAGATCACTGGTCCTTAGGACATCCGCTGATTGATCTGTAAACCTGGGTTAACTCTGTTGCGCAGGTCTCCCATGCATAGCGAGCGCATTGGGCTTTTCCTCGTGAGCTCAGGGTTTTACGGAGTTCGTCATCACTTAGGAGTTGTGTCAGACAGTCAGTTAAGTCGCCGACTGACCCAGGAGACGAGAAGAGAGCGGCATCGCCGAGCACCTCGGGCAACGCTCCCGCGGTAGTTGTTGCTACTGGGACCCCTGCCGACATTGCTTCGATTGGAGGAAAACCAAAGCCTTCGTAGAGCGACGGGTAGGCAAACACGGTGGCACCAGCAAGCAGAGCCGAGCGATCGACGTCAGAGACCCAGCCAAGTCTGTGTATGCGATCACGATGTGTCGCTACCGCAATTGTTGTATGCAGCTCGTCTGCACCCCAGCCGTCTGGGCCAGCAATTGCAAGGTGTACATCCGTATCGTTAGCAGCGACTTGATCAAAAGCTTTGACGAGACCAGAGAGATCTTTACGTGGTTCTACCGTGCCAAGCGCCAAGACGTAGCGTTTTGACCCCACTAAAGAGTGGCCACGTTGGGGGTCGCCACCTAAAACGTCAGGCAGACCGTGGTGCACGACATGCACTCGATCAGGACTCGCCCCCAAGAACTCCACGACCTCATTGGCGACGAATTGTGAAACGGCGTGTACGTGTGCACCTCGCTTTAAAGCATGACGAAGCAAGGCCGGATATTCAAGAGTGTCAGGGGTACACATTTCTGGGAAACGCATACAGGTCAGGTCGTGGATAGTCACGAGAGAACCTGCATGGCGGGTTGGAGGAACAACGAAGTTGGTTCCGTGAACTACGTCGACAGCGCCGGTCCACCATTCAATTGGCGGCATGTCATAACGAGTCCAGAGTTTCCGCAAAGGTCTTGCCGCCATGGGCCACTTAGAGGCCGTGACATGATTGGGTAACAACGAAGCCAGCTGCTTGCTTCCTCGCCAAGTCAGACCATATGCATGAAAATCAAGGTCGTCTTTCCTTGCAAGGGCTCGCAGGGCCTGGGTGGCAAATGTTCCAACGCCGGTTGGGTTTCCAAGCAATGGAGTGGCATCGAAGCCAACCCTTAACAAGCCTGATTGGGACATGACTTAAGAAGAACGGAGTCGCCGTAGTCGTCCAAAGACTCGACGGACTAATAACATTGGCCCGCCTTCTCGAAGATAAGACGTCACAAGCCGAACGTCTTGACGCCACCCGACGGGGGGAAAGACCGTGCCTTCCATGGGGCTACTGATCATCTTGACTACATCAGGGTCAAGAAGATCGGGTGCCCTATGGGGGTTTCGGCAGAACTCGATTAAAGGTTGAAGCGTTACCGACCAGCGGAGTTGGTCGGTGAGTCCAGACATATTCGCTTTGCATTCAGCGATGCGTGACTCATCACTAAGAAGAACAAACAGCGCTTCTTCCAACGCATCAACGTCTCCCGGCGGAACGGTTTGGCCCACGTTCGCATGTTCAATCAGGTCGGCAAGCGAGTCTCCTGCGGTGGCAACGACGGGAAGTGATGCCCAGAGATAATCCAAAATTCGAGTTCTGAAAGAGAAGGCTGTTTCTACATGGTCAAGATGGGTGCTAACGCCAATATCGGCTTCCAACAGATAGTTCTGCCTATCTTCGTAAGCCACCCAACCTTCGTTGAAGAAGACATGGGTATTAACCATGTCAAGTTCTTGTGCCAGTGCTCGGGTATCAAGAGCCATCTGCATTTCAGGCACGAAGGGGTTCGGATGCTTGAGGCCTAAGAAGTAAAGCCGCACTTCAGGAACCCGGCGACGTAGCTTGTCGACTGCATGCAACAACGTGAGAGGGTCGAACCAGTTGTATATGCCTCCGCCCCACAAGATGACCTTGTCATCTAGGCCGATACCTGGAATGACACCCTTGATGGCTGTCTTGGTCGCAACAGGGGGAGTATCAGCAACTCCAAAGGGCATCAACGTAATTAGTTTTTCAAGATTTTCGCTGTCGTCATAGGTAAGTGGGTTTATGCGACCAACCGCGGCAAGTTGCCCAAGCCAAAAGTCCCGCTGCTTGGTGCTGGCGCATAAGAAGAAATCACCACGAGTCAATTGTTGATTGAGAACTTCAGTGGCAGACCGAACAGTGAGCCTGCGATCGGTTTCACCTAAATCACGGGCTTGTTCTAGTTGTTCCAGATGGAAGGGATCATAAATGTCAACGACGATGACCTTTTTTGAACGATGAAGCGCAGGGTGTTCGTGCATGAGGAAACCCTGAAAGACCAAAACGTCACACCAAGCTTCGAGCTTTTGTAGGTCATGTCCATTGACTTGTCTGACCGTGAAGTCAGGATGGCTGAGTTCGCAAACCTGGGTGGTTACTAGCTCAACTTCGTGTTCCCGTGAGAGTGCCAAGGCAATTTGCCAAGCGCGAATTGCGGGGCCTGCCATTTTTTTACGCAAGGTGTCACCGGTGGCGACCACGATTTTCCGCCGCGGCGAAAAGGGTCTGTCAACGCCAAAGGCCTTAGTAGTCGAGGCGAACCCTTCGAGGAAATATGGATGATCGATGTTTGGGTGCAGTGGAAGACGAAACATGCGAGTGATTTCGGCATCGGTTCGTTGCCGAGCTTCTTGTAGAGCAACTCGTGTTGCATGAAGTCCAGGTATTTCTTCTACAAAGGCATCTATGGCATAGGCGGGGGCAATGGTCTGTTTGGAAATGCTGATTTCATTTGACTGTTCGTCTACGACTCCGCGTTGCAGATCGAGCGCATGGGGGTCGTTGCCTCCGAGAGCAACGCCTCTTCTAATAGCAAGGGCCATGGCTGCTGGAAGTGCTGTGGCAAGGTTCTCGTCGCTGTAGTTTTTATAGATGGTAAAGAGAGCATTTCGTTCAAGAAGGTAATGCTCACGCCAGCTAGCGAAACGAGCCATGGTGCTGTGATGGCGATGAAATACCAACGACTTGGGTACATAACGAACGCGATGGCCCAACAACCATAAGCGCCAACCAAGATCAACATCTTCGAAGAACATGAAGTAGCGCTCGTCAAAGCCCCCTACGTTCAGGAATGTTTCACGACGCATGACCATCGCTGCACCAGATGCAAACAGGATGTCCTTAGCATCGTCATGCCCATCTTCGTGTGGCATACCTGCATGGAGTTTGAAACCATGCCCATAAAACGAGAGAGCTGCGTCGACAAAGTCGATTGTGTTGCCGTCCCAATCGAGCACCTTGCTTGCCACACAACCAACTTCTAGGTCAGCTTCGAGCGCTGTTATGGCGTGGAGTAGCCAGCCTGAGTCGGGACGCGCATCGTTGTTGAGAAAGGCAACGAACTTGCCAGTTGCAGCATCTACGCCACGGTTACACCCCCCTGCGAAACCGGTGTTTTCTTTGAGCGCAATGATCTTCGCGGTAGGGAAACGAGCGCTGATTGTTTTTAAGCCATCGGTGCCGTCATCGTCGTTGCCAGATGCGTTGTCAACGACGATTACCTCAAGATCCTCGATAGGCCAGTCGAGCTGGCTGATTCCTTCTAGGCACGCCAACGTGTCGTTGGTTCCCTGGTAGTTGACGATGACAACTGAAACTTTGCCGGGGCCTTTAGGTTTCATTGTCCCGAGCCTCCTTGATCGCCTTGAGCCCAAGTGCCGCCAAGCGAGATGATTCCTTGGTCCTCATATGGAATGCCATGTTCGACGTCAAAACGGAATGGCCGATGGCGCATGTCGTAAGTGTGTGAACAGGTGAAATCCAACAGTGTCGCCGAGAGATCGTAAGTCCCTGCGAGCAATAGCAAACGTTCGATTCTCAGGTCTATCGTCCCTTGACCCTCGATTACGTCGGGGATCATTGAAGCATCGCGTGTGTTGGGCCCGGTTATTTGAACGCCCTCAAGCGTGAATAGAGATATGCCAAACACAGGTTTTTGAATCGGAATGGATGTGTTGTACCGAAGACGAATTGTGACCGACTCACCCGTAGAAACTTGAGTAGTAGGTGTGCCCTGAGCATTGAGCAGTTCGATGTGTTCGATGCGCCCTTCGCCTGAACCCCAGCGGGTTCCGAGTTCGCCATCGATCACTCGGTCGGTATGGACTGCATCTAGGTAAGTGTCTATGACTTGGCCCGGAGAGCCGATTGCTTTGAGGTGGCCATGTTCGAGCAAAGCCACTTTGTCGCAGAGGGTACGGACTGCTCCAAGAGCATGAGAGACGATGACGATGGTTTTGCCACGCTCTTTTAACTCAGCAAACTTCTCGGAGCATTTACGTTGGAACTGTTCGTCACCAACAGCGAGAACCTCGTCGACTAAGAGAACATCAGGGTCGACATTGATTGCTACTGAGAAGCCGAGACGAACGTACATTCCTGATGAGTAGTTTTTAACAGGCGTGTCGATGAAGTTTTCGAGGCCAGCGAAGTCAACGATTTCGTCAAAACGTTCTTCGATCTGACGCTTGCTCAAGCCAAGAATTGACCCGTTCAAAAAGACGTTCTCACGTCCAGAAAGCTCAGGGTGAAAGCCCGCTCCAAGTTCTAGGAGCGCTGACATTTTTCCATTAACCGTGATAGCTCCTTCGTTGGTATTGAGAATGCGGGCCATGCATTTGAGAAGCGTGCTTTTTCCTGAACCGTTCTCACCAATGAGGCCGAAGGTCCCCCCTTGGGGTACCTCAAAGGAGACATCTCGTAGCGCCCAAAACTCTTCGAAGTCCACTCGTTTGCGTTGCAACAGGGTGCCCTTGAGGGTTTGGTTTCGCTCATGGTAAAGCCGATAACGCTTAGAAACGCCTCGAACGGAAACAGCGGGTTCGTTGCTCAAAGTTCCTCCGCCAAGTTTCCTGCCATCCGATTGAAGATGATGAGACCTACGGTCATGGTGACAATGCTCCATGCAGCGAGGTAGAGCATGTCGCCTGCAGGAGGAAAGCGCAGGTCGTAGAGGAGGTCACGATAAGCCTCGACAAATCCAACCATTGGGTTCAGTCGATAGATGGCGTCGAGTCCTAGGCCAAAGATTTGTAGGTCGTGCTTTGTCGCAGCTTCCTCAACCACTCGGATTGGGTAGACGATCGGCGTGGCATAGAACCAGATTTGCAGGATTATTCCCATGAAATGTTGCACATCTCGAAAGTAGACATTGAGTACACTAAGCATGAGTCCAAGTCCGAGTATGAAAATGCTCTGTACCAGAACGAGAAGCAGCACTGCGGGTATCCAGGGAAGAATCATGTTCCCGAATAACAGGAGAATGACAGCAAGTACGCCCATTTCAATGAGCATGGAAACCAGCCAAGATACCAGACTTGCAACTACGAGCACTTCACGTGGGAAATATACCTTCTTGATCAAATTGGAGTTGCCCACAAGCGCTGACATTCCACCGTTCATGCCGTTTGAGAGATAGTTCCAAGGTAAGAGCCCACAGAGCAGAAATATTGCGAATACTTTTAGGCCACTCGGTGAACCTCGATCTGGTTCGACTTTGAGGAAAAAACTGAATACCAGGCTATAGATCAGCACTGTCGCAAGTGGGTTAATGAGCGACCACGACCACCCGATCACCGATCGTTTGTATTTGCCGCGCAGTTCACGAAGCGTCAGATTGATGGTGAGTTCGCGGGCATCCGCGTAGTCAGCGAGTTTGGTCACAGCAACTCCACGCTAATCGGGAAGCCTTGGTCTATTCACTTTGCCGTTCACATGGCTCGTTTGGTAGGAGATATCAGCGGACAGGGAGGATGCGAGCTGTGTCTGCATTAGCCATCGCACCAACTAGAAAGGCGTTGCTAAACGCTCCTACGTCTATGCCCCCATGATGGCCGGGGTCCAAGGCGTAAAGGCTGCGAACGATGGTGGAATCAGCCCGTCTGATGGTCACATGGGGCCCTCCAGCAGAAGCTGCTCCAGTGACGATTTCATCTCGTCCATCGCCCTCTATATCGACGCTGCTTACGCGTACTCCACCCGTAAAGGCTGGGTCATAAGCAAAGAAACTTGCTAGCGAGGTTCCATCCAGGCCAAAGGCACGAACGTGCGGCCCGCCGCCTGGGCCGGCACCGGTGATGATCTCGTCACGGCCGTCGCCATCAAGATCGCCTGTCGCAACATCGACTCCACCCGTAAAGGCAGGGGTATATGCAAAGAAACTGGCCATCAGGGTTCCGTCAGCTCGACGAGCGGTTACGTGCGGTCCGCCGCCTGGGCCGGCACCGGTGATGATCTCGTCACGGCCGTCGCCATCAAGATCGCCTGTCGCAACATTCACACCCCCTGTGAAGGCAGGGTCATAGGCAAAGAAGCTTTCGCGTGGGCTCCCATCAAATCCAAAGGCACGAACGTGCGGTCCGCCGCCAGGCCCCGCGCCGGTGATGATCTCGTCACGACCGTCGCCATCAAGATCGCCTGTCGCAACATCGACTCCACCCGTAAAGGCAGGGTCGTAGGCAAAGAAGCTTCCCAATATTGGACCTGTGCGATCTGCCACGATGACATGAGGGCCGCCACCAGGTCTGGCTCCTGTGACTACCTCTTGGTCGCCATCCCAATCGACATTGCCGCCAGCGATATGAAGGCCATTTGATAGTCCCCTGTAAGGCGACCAAGTTGAAACCGCTCTTCCGGCATCAACCAGCAAAGCGCCATTGCCGAGGTCTGTGGCTGTTGATATCAATAGATTGCTTACAGCGTCGGTTGTCAGTTCGGGAGTGCGCGCAAGCATGAGAGCAACAATTCCCGAGACAAGCGGCGTCGAGGCCGATGTGCCAGTAAATTTCTCGATGGTGCCTGAGTTGTTAGGAGCGGGAAGGTCGACGCCTGGGGCATACAGGTCAACCCATGGTCCTCTGTTTGAGAACGTAGCGATTGCATTGCTTGGCGTTACAGACCCAACAGCTATGACGCCTGGGCTAGCTGCTGGGTAGACGGGCTGGTCGCTGGCTCCGTTGCCGGCAGCAGCCACTACTACCACTCCCTTGCTGCGTGCGTAGCTGATGGTATTGTCGAGTGCGACAGAAGCTGGGCCAGCAAAGGCCATATTGATTACTCGTGCGCCACTATCGGTTGCAGCAGTGATCGCGTTGACAACATCAGATAACAGCCCTCCTCCGTTTTGATCGAGGACCTTGTAAGAGCGAAGCCTCGCGTCCCAACCTGCTCCAGCGGTGCCTACGCCATTGTTAGTAACGGCTGCTGCTAGTGCGGCAACTGATGTGCCATGGGTAGATGCACCATCGCCCACATAATCAACTTCGGATGCGACCATCTTGGGAGCGACGTCTGAATTGGAAGGGGCGATGCCCCCGTCGAGTATGGCGATCGTGACGCCAGCGCCGTGAGAATTGCTCCATGCTCCGTCGAGATCGATTTGATCGACATATGCGGAGGTCAGACCGGAACATGCAGCCGGTGAGGTTATGCATGGGTCGTTTGGTAAGTCGGCAGCTTTGTATTTCAGGTTTGGCTCGACAGCTTGCACTCCGGGAGTTGCCTCCAGGGCAGCGACCTTTGCATTGGAAGCCTCAAGTGCAACTATCTGAGCACCGATCTTTTGGCCATCTGAGAAAGCAGCCACATCTTCGAGGGCACTTCGCACGTGCCCGGGGGTGTCGAAGGTGACCACGACGGATCGAGTTTCATTAGCGTTGGCGACGCCAGGCGTTAGGAGACCCCCAACTATCACCACAGGTAGGAGTACGCGGGCGAGTGCATTGGGAGCGAAAAACTTGGATGACACGGCTTCTCCTTAAACGCTTCGACAGCCAATAAAGCTGTTCGTGCCAGGGCCGACACTGATGGCATAGGTGCAGACCTGATGGCTCCCGGGCCCAACGCCAACAAGAGCATCGAAACCATGCGCAGCACCATAACTTGGCAAGATTGTGGCAACGTCAGACCTGGGGGTATTGGCAGTGAAGCTTCCGGCAAAATTGCCGTCGACGTATATGTGAATGTCGATAGATCCAGCCACGTTTGGGTCAAGGGTCCATCCAGCGACTCGAAGTCCTCCTGGAACAGGGGTTACCAAATCGAGCGAACCAATTGGATTATCTGAGGTGGGGATGACTCGACAGCCAATAAGGCTGTTAGCGCCGGGGCCGATATTGATGGAGTAGGTACAGACCTGATGGTATCCAGGGCCAACGCCAACAAGGGTATCAAAGCCGTGGGCAGCACCGTAGCTGGGAAAGATCGAGGCAATGTCAGACCTAGGAGCATCGGCGGTGAAGCTTCCAGAAAAGTTGCCGTCGACGTATATGTGAACAGCCACAGGAGATGCTGCGTTGGGGTCGAGAGCCCAGCCGGCAACTCGAATGCCACCTGGTGACATGGTGACCAGATCTAGCGAACCAATGGGTGTGTCGGTGACCATTACCCCTCGACAGCCAAGCAGACTGTTGGTGCCAGGGCCGACGTTGATGCTGTAAGAACAAACAGTGTGAGCACCTGCTCCGACGCCAATGATGGTGTCAAAGCCATGCTCTGGCCCATAGCCAGCAAAGGTTCCAGCAATGTCGTGTCGGGCGGTATTAGCGGTAATGCTGGAAACGTGGTTTCCATCGATGTAAGTATGTACACCTATTGGTGCAGCCGTATCGGGGTCAAGATTCCATCCCGCCACCCTGATACCACCTGGGGCAATGGACACAAGGTCTAAAGAGCCAATGGGAGTAGTAATGGCTGCTGCTGTCAGTGCCGCAGCATTGCGTATTCCAGGAAGTTGGTCATAAAGACGTTGACCTGGACAAGAGGTTGATTTTCCATCTCGGTGACCGGCAACAGCTAGAAAGGTGACGACTTCGCCTTCAGGGAACTTGTCGTTACCGTTTGAAGTCATGGTTGCCGTGCCGTTTGGGTCAACGCCAGAAATACCTAATTTCCAGCCGAGTACACGACTGGCAGTAACGACTGACTCTTGGGAGGGTCCGACTGTTTGAAAGTCGCCGATTATCGCTACTCCAACAGATCCAGTGTTGAAGCCCCCGGTGTGAGCCCCAATGACGGGACCGTTGAGGCTTCCCGCCCTACCTTCCCAAGCGGTTCCGAAACGATCGACGAGGAAGTTGTAGCCAATATCATCCCAGCCGTTGCTGTCCATGTGGTATGCCTGGATCGAACGGAGCATTGCTGGCACGTCGGCGGCTGCATAGCCATTGGCATTTACGGTGTGATGGACAAAGCCCATCTGTATTTTAGGAGCATTGGTAAGGGCCACTTTGGGGTCGCGTGCTCCCCAGACTGAACGCGGATGAATGCCAGGCTGATTGGGATTAGCAGAAGCCTGCACACGTTGTTCGCCACTATCTCTAACTAAATAGATCTGTGCTTGAGTCGCAGAAAGTGGAAAATGAAACTCATAGCCATCTGCGATGCCGACCCAAGTTGGTTTGCTTGAGAGAGGCGATCCTCGGCCTTCAGTGCTATTTGAGTCGGGAGCATCACCGGCATCGAGTTCGATATCGAGCCAGGCACTCCAGCCCTGCGCTCCGTGCGTTCGCATCTGAGCTGTGCCTCCACCTGACCAACTGGCGCCAATAAGGCGGAATGGTTCCACGCCAACTTGTTGTGTGGCTATTCCCTGCCCAGTAGTGGCTTGTGCCCTTACGCTGTCCTGATCGACGACCACGACGGTCTCGACTTTTGTGCCATTGGAAGTTCCCGCAGCGCCCACAGCAGATGGATTAAGCGAATGACTTGCGATGAGGCCCCCAGCGAGGGCCAATGCAAGAAGCACTGATGTCTGGCGCATGTGACGTTTAAACATTGCCCTCGGCTCCTTGAAGAGAATAAGTAGCATAGAAGCGGGGGATGCCACAAAATTGGCATCTCCCGCTTCTTGTGCTGAACGTTGTAACAGGGCGTTTAGAAAGGTCGGTAGCGGTATAGGTAGGGCTCCGTTCCTGGGCCAGGCATCGTAAGTGCTTCAGCTCTTCCATCACCGTCGCCATCACCAGCGGCTACACGAACGCCGCCTGCATGCGAGTAGGGGAATGCTCCGGCTTTCCCGCCATTAGTGACATGGACAATGACGTGTGCGCCGCCTCCAGCGCCTGCTCCCGTGATGATGTCGTCTAGTCCGTCGTTGTCGAAGTCGCCTGCTCCAACGTGAACGCCTCCGGTAAAGCCTTCTGGATAAGCGTAGAAGCTCAAGAGATCACCGCCAGCGATCGTGAGTCCGCGTACGTGTGGACCTCCACCTGGGCCTGCTCCGACGATTATGTCGCCATCGCCGTCGCCGTCAAGGTCGCCGCCCGCAACGTTTACGCCTCCGCGGAAACCTTCAGGGAAGGGGAAGAAGCCGTTGATCTCGCTTCCATCACGCCTAAACACCCTGACATGGGGGCCTCCACCTGGGCCTGCACCCACGATGATTTCGTCGACCCCGTTGCCATCGACATCAGCGGTAGCAACCGTCACGCCACCATTAAATGCAGGGTCGAAGGCAAAGAAGCCGCCAAGGTCCTCACCTCCTCCGGAGAAGATTCGAATATGAGGTCCGCCTCCAGCTCCAGCACCTGTGATGATCTCATCAACACCATCACCGTTGATGTCACCCGAAGCTACGTGGACGCCCCCTCTAAACCCTGGGTCATAGGCGAAAAATCCGTGACCAGGGTTACCTGCGCTGTCAAAGGTTCGCACATGAGGCCCACCGCCGGGACCTGCTCCGGTAATCGACTCTTCTCGACCGTCACCGTTGAGGTCTCCTGATGCAACGGTTGCCCCGCCCATGAAGCCCTTATAGACATCTGTTTCAGTCGGAGACATTTGTACTGGTCCGGTCGAATAAGCGCCGTCTTCACTAGCGCCATCTTTCATGACGATATAAACCCAGTACCGACCTGGGGGGACGTTTGTTCCCGTCCAGGTGTAAGTGTTGATACCTGCGGTAACCGATACGTTGCTGGCTATTTTTGTGCCGTTGAAGTTGTTGTTATCGGAGTCGATGTATATGTCTGCTTTAGTACCGGGCTCCCAGTTGTTGTCTTGGAACTCGATTGGGTAACTACCAATTCCCTTGTCATCTTCTGCAAGACGAATATCGTCAATCGAAAAAGCTCGGCCTCCTGGGTCTTCATGTGGGTCCCAACGTAAGTCGGTTATTTGTTGACCTGCCCAACCGAGGTTGTTTGGTCTGTTGGGCTCGTTGATTGCGGTTGGTGGATTTGTAGCCATCTCGATGGTGTATTCACGCCAACCGGGAAATACGAGGAAATCGTCGGAATCTTGCCACGAGCCAGGTGCACTAGCGTTTGCCCAGATCACCCTTGCATTCATGCCGCCTCCTGGAGCATCTTCGAGGCTGAATGGCCCATCAAAACCCGCACGAAAGGTAAGACGATGGAATCGGGACCCCTCGATTGGCGTGGGAACCGGAAGCCAGACCATGGAGTCGTTTGCGTTGGGGCCATAATAATTTGCGTCGATAGACGTAACATTGACCGTTACATCAGCGTTCGTTTGATAAGATAAGTAAGTGACGTG
>JBBSKG010000034.1:0-22514 GCA_038256565.1 Acidimicrobiales bacterium
GCCTCGCTTTCCGATAGTTCAACATCAAGGGGTCATCTTCGTTGTCATAGGTCTTCTCTACGATTGGCGACGTGACAAAACTGAAGGCGATTTATCGGTGTGGCGAGTGTGGGGGATCGAGCCCTAAGTGGTTGGGGCGTTGTCCACGTTGATGTAGGTAGTCCAACTCGGCGGCATGTTTGGATCCATTATCTCAGTAATGCCCGCAACGCTGTGTCCATTTAGCGAACAGTTGCGGTAACCCCCAAGGTCAGGATTGGCTTCGGGACAAGTCCAGCCAAACAGTGCACTGAAGAACTCCGCCACCCGGTCGGTGTTCGGCGAACTCACGTCTGCCCAAGAAGGAACACCGTGTTCGTATGAATTAACTTCCATCGTTCCTCCTTGGGTTGGGTACCTCGGCTCAGCCTCGCGCTTTGATGGCCCGAGATCAAGGGTCATCTTCTTTGTCATAGTCCTTCTCTACGATTGGCGTGTGACAAAACTGAAGGCGATTTATCGGTGTGGCGAGTGTGGGGGATCGAGTCCTAAGTGGTTGGGGCGTTGTCCAACTTGTAGCGAATGGAACACCCTGGTCGAAGAACTCGATCGTCCAGATCGAGTTAGTGACGCCACACTGAGCCCGTTGGTATCTAGTCGACCCATTCCTATCGGCGATGTTGATTTGCGCGACTCGGCGTCACGCTCGACTGGGCTTAGTGAGCTCGATCTTGTATTGAGTGGGGGTTTGGTGCCCGGCTCGGTCACCCTGGTTGGCGGCGAACCAGGAATCGGCAAGTCAACCTTGTTGCTCCAATCATTGGCCGCAATGGCCAACGCAGGCGCTCGTACGTTGTTGGTGACAGCGGAGGAATCGACCCAGCAGGTACGAATCCGAGCAGATCGACTTGGTGCGTTATCACCCAATCTCCACCTTGTTGCTGAGACCAGCCTCCCCCATGTCCTTGCTCATCTGGGTGCCCTCCAACCTGATGTTGTGGTCATAGATTCCATCCAAACCCTGTTTGATCCAGATCTTGGTTCGGTGCCGGGGTCAGTGAGTCAGGTCAGAGAATGTGCACATCGCTTAGTTCGAGAAGCCAAAGAACGCACGATCACCACTGTTCTGGTTGGCCACGTAACCAAAGATGGCGCCCTCGCAGGGCCTCGGGTGCTTGAACACCTCGTTGATACTGTCTTGAGTTTTGAAGGCGATCGGCACTATGCGCTTCGAGTATTGCGTGCCACCAAACATCGCTTTGGCTCAACCCAAGAGCTTGGTTTGTTCGAAATGACTGAGGCTGGTCTCACTGGGGTTCCTGACCCAAGTGGTCTTTTCTTAGCTGATCGACGTGAAGGAGTGGCTGGTTCGGTGGTCGTGCCAACGGTTGAGGGCCATCGTCCTTTGCTTGTTGAAATGCAAGCACTTGTCTCGTCGTCATCTTTGGCTCAACCCCGTCGTTGTGCTCAAGGCATCGACAGCGGCCGGCTTTCACTTCTACTGGCAGTGTTAGAACGACGTGTTGGCATGACTCTCGGCTGTGTCGACGTTCATGCCTCAGCAGTGGGCGGCGTTCGAGTGATTGAGCCAGGTGCCGATTTAGCCATTGCACTTGCACTGGTTTCTTCATTAACCGGTGAAGCTCTGTCTGAAGACCTTGTCGCCTTTGGTGAAGTCGGTCTCGGTGGCGAACTGCGCCAGGTCTCACAACCTGAACGCCGATTGATTGAGGCAGGCCGATTGGGGTTTCGTCGAGCCATTGTTCCAGCTTCATCGCCTAGCCCACCGCCCGGTGTTGAAGTCTTACGTGCATCGACACTGGCGGAGGCCATTGAACTTGCTGATATTAATTCTGCTCGATGACTCAATTTCCGAGTCGACAAGCAGGACGGACCACTACACTTCAAACGATGTCAGCTCGCCGAAGCGTGACCATGCTGGACGCTCTTGCAGCGGTGGCACCTGGCACGCCCCTGCGCGAAGGGCTAGATCGTATTTTGCAAGCCGAGATGGGGGCCTTGGTTGTAGTCGGTGATGGACCCGAGGTGCTCAACATCTGTTCAGGCGGTTTTTTGCTAGACGCTGCCTTTAGCCCGCAGAGACTTTCTGAGTTGGCCAAAATGGACGGAGCAATCATTCTTGCGCCTGATGCGAGTCGAATTGCTCGGGCAAATGTCCATCTAGTGCCAAATCCAAACGTCGCTACATCTGAGACAGGCACCCGTCACCGCACAGCCGAGCGAGTAGCTCGCTCAATTGCAGTGCCGGTCATTTCGGTTTCTGAAGATCAGTCGGTTATCGCCGTTTATGTAAATGATGAAAAGCATCCGCTTAAAGACATTCCTCGATTGCTCAACCGAGCCAATCAAGCACTTTCGACGTTGGAGCGGTATAAGAATCGCCTCGATGCCGTCTCAAGTTCGTTATCCGTATTAGAGATAGAAGACCTGGTAACGCTGCGTGATGTGGTTGCGGTTTTGCAGCGTACCGAGATGGTTCGTCGTATAGCCGAAGAAATCGACGCCGATATTGTCGAACTAGGACTTGACGGTCGACTTGTTCGGCTACAACTTGAAGAGCTTATGGGTGGGGTTGATGACGATCGTCGGCTTGTATTGCGGGATTACTTCCACGAAGATGCTGCTTGGCAGATCGATGACACCCTTGGCAATCTTGAAAAGGCGCTAGTAACGCTTTCCAAACTTGATACTGACGAATTACTCGATCTTCGTATTGTCTCTTCAACCCTCGGGCTAACTGATGGAGAAAGCGATCTCGAAACAAACCTCTCGCCCCGTGGGTATCGGCTCTTGTCAAAGGTTCCGAGACTGCCCGAGACGGTCATCGACGGTATTGTCGAGCGATTCGGGTATCTGCAAAAAATCATGCGGGCCACAGTCTCTGACCTAGATGAAGTCAAAGACGTAGGCGCTGTTCGGGCTCGCGCCATCAAGGAAGGCCTGTCCAGGCTCGCTGAGGCAAGCATTCTTGACCGCTACACCTGAGGATGACCGTATCGAATCGCGAAGTTCTGCGTGCTCCACACCCCCAAGTGCTTGAAGTACTCGATCCTCGTGTCGTCAACGGTCGAAACAGCGGTGATCCCCTCAACCCGAAACCCCGCTCTGGAAGGGGGGTGACACAAGAGTCTCTTAACGCAATGACCCCTAGGCTGTGTCTTGGTTCATTAGAGTCAACTCATCATGGAGGCACCGGCGTAGTATGACGAGGATGGTCGATCGCCCAGCTGACCTTCCGGACTATGAGGATCCGCCGGTTGTTGAGGTAGCGATCTCGGTTCAGTTCAAGCCGATCCGCGAATTTCGCCAGGGTCATCTCGGTCTCTTCTGGTCGGCGATCCGAGCCGACTATCCGACGACTCAAGATCATCCGCGCGTGGAAGGTGGTATCCAGACACTCGACGAGCCCGAGCAGGGTCCGGCCTTCCAGATCGAATTGCTCGACTCACCACCGAGCAACCGGGCATGGTTTGTCAGCGCCGACGACTCGCTTCTTGTTCAGGTCCAGGATGACCGCTTCATCCACAACTGGCGCCACAGCGGCGGGCCGTACCCCCGATTCGAAACGCTGCTTAATATATTCTGGCAACGCTTCGACACGTTTCGCGAGGTCCTCGACGCTTCAGGGCTCCCAGCCCCACAGCCCAGACAAGCCGAGGTGACCTACGTGAATTGGATCGGGACAGAGGATCTGGCCACCTTCTTTCGGCCCGCTACAACTGCCCGGGTGGACGTCGAGGGGGTCGGCCCGCTCCCTCTCGCACAAACCTGGACTGCGTTGTACCCGGTTATGCGGGGAAACGTTGACACGGCTCGCTTGAACGTGGACTGCCGGCCAGCCAGACAGCTCGACGGAAGCGGTGGAACCAGCGGCCATCGCCTTTCGTTAACATACCGGGCACCCGTGAGTGAGGAGTTACGAGCCGACATTTCAGGGTTTCTGATTCTTGGGAGGGACGCGATTGTGCGAACATTCACAGACCTGACCACCCCGGCAATGCACGAACAATGGAGGCGAAAGGCATGACTCTGATCAATGCTGGATCAACTGCCTTCGAGTTCGATGTGGTGGAGCCCGAGGCAGAGGTCTTCTCCCGCACTAGCCGGCCTCCGGTCAAAGTAACCGTGCCCAGAGCGGCAACTGCGCCCCGCTGGCTGAGCTACGTAATCGAACGCCTGAACGAACTGGCGCTTCTCGTCGACGATCCGGATGAGGACTTACCGGCTCCGTCTCAGGCGGTGTTGAATCGGGCGCTTGAGGAGGCCAACAGGTTATTGCCCCCGAGCACGCCCACGCCCTCTGTCGTGCCGACAACGGAGGGTCACGTTCAGTTCGTGTGGCACAAGACGGGATGGGACGTTGAAGTTGAGATCGGCATGGAGGAGACCTGGGTGTGGGCACAAGATCGCGAGTCCGGCGAGTCGTGGAGTGGATCGCTTGACGAGCGCAAGGGCGAACTCGTCTCGCTTCTCCACCGGATGGCGACCGATCTCCACTGAGCTCTGTCGTGGACGATGACAACGAGCCACGCGACATCACATCCGACGATGCGCTGCTCCGGCGGGTGATCAATCGAGCGGACTTCCTCGAATGGCACGCGGACTTGGAACGCTGGGTCCCCGCAACCGGTGCCGTGCGCTTCGACCCCGATGGCATGTCCACGTATGTCGAGCGCTTCTTGCGCGAGGCTGGCGATTCCGCTGCTGACGTAGGCACGATGGGTGGTTCGAAGGATCCCGAGCCCGTCTTCTCCGTCACAGTCGAGCAAGCTTGCTTGCTCGACTTCGCCGTTTCGCAAACGCCCGATGATCGAACCCCGATCGGCTACGCGCATGCGTCTGTTGAGCGGCCCTCCGGGCAGTTCACCGGTGACTTCAAATCGGCCCGATCGCAGTTGGCCCAGTCGATGAGGCTCGTGCACGGCAGGATCACGTTGGCAGCGCCTGATGGGGCATGAGGTTCGGTTGACGATGGATAGGGTTGACGGCGCCAAAGCGACTTCGAACCCATCAGTGTGCTGCGAGGTGAGGGTTGAACTTAGCGAGAGCGATTTTCGAGCTGGGCTCTGTCAGTGATTCGGTAACGCCGCTCGCTTTGTTCGAGCCAACCCAAGGTTATGAATGAGGCGATGGCCTTGTTCACCCGTTCACGAGATGCCCCCACCATGCCTGCGAGTTCTTCTTGGGTAATCGGAAGCTGAAACTCTTCAGCATCGCCAGCCAGTTCGAGCAAACGCTTAGCAGTGCGGCCTGTGACATCGAGAAAGACTGAGTCGGCTAATACCTCGTCCATAGAACGAAGTCGGCGGGCCAACAACTCAACGACGCCCCACAATAACTCAGGACGGGTATGCAACAAATCACGCAAAGGTGCATACGGAACGGCATAAATAGTGCTGGCTTCAAGCGAACGAGCCTCAGCCGATCGTCCGAGTTCATCGAAGAGGCTCATCTCGCCAAAGAGATCCCCCCGCTCCATTAATGCAACGAGCGAGGAACGACCGTCGGCTGACTTGTTGGCAATCGCAATACGGCCGGACTCCACAACAAACAACTCGTCAGCTGTTTGGCCTTCATCGAAAACGACGTCACCTCGGCGAAGTGTTCGCTTATCGATGATGTTTAATACGGTTTCAAGACCCTCATCACTAAGGGCTCGGAAGAAGTCTGCGTCGGCAATTAGGCTGCGATCTACCATCGCTCGGCGATGCTAGTTGGTCGCTGTGCTTTATCGGTTGATATGTGCCAGTTCGCCAAGAACTACTAATAACCCGTACCATGGTGACTCGCAGGTTTCTCAATGATCGGGAGTCGCATGTCGTTCGATGTTGGTGACAAAGTTGTTTATCCCCACCACGGTGCGGCGGTGATTGAACGCCGAGAGCGTAAACAAGCCTTTGGTGAAGAGAGAGAATATCTCGTCCTAAAGCTTGCCTACGGTGAGCTCACCCTCATGGTGCCAGCCGATAACACCGACGAAGTCGGTCTTCGTGAGGTCATCAACGATGAAGAGGTAGAAGAGGTGTTTGCTGTTCTTCGTAAGAAGGAGGCTCGTATGCCTACCAACTGGTCGCGTCGCTTCAAGAACCACGTTGAAAAGCTCAAGTCTGGTGACATCTATCAAGTAGCTGAAGTAGTTCGAAACCTTTCAATTCGTGAAAAGGACAAGGGTTTGTCGGCTGGCGAAAAGCGAATGCTTAGCAAGGCTCGCCAGATCCTGGTTTCTGAACTGACTTTCGCTATTGGCGTTAGTGAAGAAGAAGCCGAAGGAAAGCTAAACGAGGCGCTCATTTAAACCTCGTTTTAAACGGCTGGCCTTCATTGTCAGCTGTTTACTGCCGATATAACTACATGAGTGTTTTTGGTGCCCCCCACCCTTCAGTTTCGGTGCCCGACACTGACGCGCCCAGCGCTTTACCTGTAATTCATATTCCCTCTGAGGTTTTTGTCGAGATAGCGCGACTGTTGATTGTCGGTGCCACCACGATGGCCGGATACAACCTGACCTTTACCGAAAAAGCGGATAGCACGCCGATGACCGCCGTTCTCGGCACAGTTCTCGGAGCATGTCTGGGCTATGTGATTGGCGGCATCGTCGGACGATTTCTTCGCCGCTTTATGGGGGTATTTGAACGAGCAGTAGATCGCATTCCTGCGCATGTGTTGTTCATGGGTGTTCTTGGCAGCATTATTTTGGGCGGCTTCGGAGCATTGCTGGGTTTACCAATTGCAAAAATGATCCCGGGAGGTTGGGGTTGGCCGATCCTTGGGGTGTTGGCCTGGGTCGGGGTCTACGTAGGTTTCCAGATTGGCTCTCGTAAGGCTGAGGAATTGCTTGAACTCCTTTCGTTTCATGGCGGAAATGGTCTGCGAGAGCGTTCGTATGCCTCGACCTTTTCAAAGGTCGACGGAGATCAAGATCAACGCATGCAAGGCATGCCACTGGTGTTGGTCGATTCCAGCGCGGCGATTGATGGGCGCTTGATACCGCTGGCATCTAGTGGCTTTTTGCCTGGAGTTTTAGCTGTTCCAAGATTTGTACTCGACGAGTTGCAGGGTTTGGCCGATGCAGCAGATCCAAATCGACGTCGTCGGGGTAGGCGCGCACTAGAGGCAATTCAGGCGTTGCATGCAGACCCTGAGTTGTCTTTGATCATGCTTGATGACGAGGTTCCTGAACGCGATGAGGTCGACGCAAAGTTGGTAGAACTCGCTCGTCGCAGTGGCGCATTACTGCTTACGATTGACATGAATCTGCGTAAGGTGGCTGAACTTCAAGGCGTTACCTGTCTTGATCTGGGCGGCCTCTCCACAACTCTTCAGGCCGTTTTGTTGCCTGGTGATGTTGACCGGGTATTGCTTACAAAAGCTGGCCGCGAACCTGGACAGGGCGTGGGTTACTTCGAAGATGGAACAATGGTCATTGTGAGCGATGGAGCAACGATGATTGGTTCTGAGGTCGAGGTGACGATTGCCTCGAGCATTCCGACCCCGAAAGGCCGACTCTTCTTCGCCACGCTGACGACGTGAGCGTCTGGGCCGTCGTTGTGGCGGCCGGTCAAGGAACTCGATTTGGAAGCCTCAAGCAGTACGAGTCTCTCGGAGGCCGCCGTATTGTCGATTGGTCGATTGATGCGGCCAGGTCCGTTTGTGACCATGTGGTACTCGTAGTCCCCCCAGAACGTGTAGACGAGCTTGAGCCCAACGTTGATGTTGTGGTCGCTGGCGGAGCGACTCGTTGTGATTCAGTGCGTGCGGGTCTTGAGGTGGTCGATGTCGATGCTGAACTTATTGTCGTACATGATGCCGCTCGGCCATTGGCTACCCCTGCGCTGTTTCAGGCCGTTGTTGATGCAGTTCGAGCAGGTGCAGATGGCGCCGTTCCTGGTATTACGGTGGTCGATACGATCAAGCGGGTCATAGTTGGCACCAACGAAGTAGCGGAGACCCTTGATCGCTCTACTCTTATTGCGGTCCAGACCCCTCAAGCATTTCGCGCCCAGATTTTGCGCACAGCGCACAGTACTGGTGGAGAGGCTACTGATGACGCATCGCTGGTTGAGCAATGTGCTGGCAAGATCGTGGTCGTCCCCGGTGAAATGGAGAACCTCAAAGTGACCGAGCAACAAGATCTCGACATGTTGTCGGGCTTGAAACAATGAGGGTGGGTCTTGGCTTTGACGTGCACCCCTATAGCGATGAAGTTTCTAACGTAGAGAGTCCCCGCCCGTTGATACTTGGAGGGGTGGTGTTTGTTGGCGAACGTCCCCTTGTTGGCCATAGCGATGCTGACGTTATTGCTCATGCCGTTACTGATGCACTGTTGGGAGCGGCGGGCCTTGGAGATATTGGCAGTCACTTTCCCGACACTGACCCAGCGTTTCTTGGAGCCAACAGCATGGTGTTGTTGACCAAAGCAGTCGCAATGGTTCGCCAAGCTGGCTTTGCGCCGGGCAATGTTGATTGTTCGGTGGTGCTCGATGCTCCCAAGCTTGCATCCCATCGTGAGGAGATGCAGCGCCGTTTAAGCGAGGCCGTGGGTGCAGATGTAACTGTGAAAGCAAAACGGCCCGAGGGCCTTGGTGCTCTTGGCCGAGGTGAAGGCGTGGCTTGTTGGGCTGTTGCACTAATTGAGGAGAGCCAATCTTGAGTAGTCCAAAACGTCAACCGGCTCGGTCTAAACTTGCTCGATCCAAACGAGACGCCAAGCCGATGAAGTCAAAGCGTGACGCTAAGCCTGCCGCCCCTGCCCGGACATCGAGCACACGGGTCGCAGGTAAGCCAACAGCAGGTAAGCCAACAGCAGGTAAGCCACCATCACGACAGAGTCAAAGTAGGACCTCTGGTCATAGTCGTGGCAAGGGCGCACCAAGGCAGATCGCCGGGTCTAGTTCGGCTTCGTCACGAGCTCAAAACCTTGATGGAAAACAAGTTGAGGGCCGCCAAGCAGTCCGCGAACTCTTGTTGGCAGGTGCTCGTAGAGTTATGGATGTTTGGATTGTCGAAGACATCGAACAGTCTGCGGTAATCGGTGACATCACTGAGCTTGCAGGTGAGATGCGGGTGCCAATTAAACGAGTAACCCGCGGCGCTCTCGACGCAGAGGCTCGCTCGGACGCCCCTCAAGGAGTACTTGCTCACGCAGCTCCGATTGAGCCGATTGACTTCGACACTTTATGTACACGTCGGGCCTTAAGTGGCGCTCCCCCTTTCCTGCTTGCCTTAGATGGGGTTACTGACCCACAAAATCTTGGAGCGCTGCTTCGTTCGGGTGCATGCGCTGGCATCACTGGGGTTGTGCTTCCACGTCATCGAGCTGCTCACATCACTCCAACGGTGACCAAGGCAAGCGCTGGAGCCGTCGAACACCTTCCCATGTCACTGGTAAGTGGACTTCCAACAGCGATGATGCGGGCCAAGGAACTCGGTGTTTGGACAGTAGGACTTGATGCTGACGGCGAAGTGAATCTTTTTGATCTTGCGGTCGGCAATGAGCCGGTCATGCTCGTATTGGGTGCGGAGGGAAAGGGGCTGAGCCGCCTCACCCGCACTCGGTGTGACATCGTGGTTTCGATTCCACTTTGGGGTGCACTTTCGTCTCTAAATGTCGGAGTAGCCGGTGCATTGGCCTGTTATGAGGTCGCCAGACACCGCGAAACGGGTCGTACTAGTCCTAACTAGTAAAGAAATGAGCCAAGTAAGTTGCCCAAACGAATACATATGGTGCAAACTAGGACAACTTTCCGTGAGTTTCTTACGGAAAGTGGTTGACATGGGCTAGTTAGGTAGGTACTACTAACTAGTACCCCACGTAAGCACGTTGCGTACGCAGGGCCCACGTCACACTCAACTCCACACCCCAGGAGCCCGTCTTGACCGTACGATTTGGCAGTGTCGCAGTACTCACCGAACTCTCCGATGATGAACTAGCAACTTTCGCTCAACTCGGCGATTCGTTGGCACAAGAAACCCTGATTGAGCGTTACCGACGCTTCGCTCGGGCCAAGGCACGTGGATACTTCCTAGTGGGTGGCGATGCTGATGACATCGAACAAGAGGCTCTGATTGGTCTCTACAAGGCAGTGCGTGACTACCAGTCCGATCGCCTTGCGTCTTTTCGTGGTTTCGCTGAACTTTGTATCACTCGCCAAATCATTACCGCCATCAAGACAGCTACCCGTTTCAAGCATCGTCCGCTAAATCAGTACGTTTCGATCTCAGGTAGTCCTACCGGTGATGACGAGCAACACGAACGTGGCGTTGAAGGTCTCCTCAATGATCATCATGCCCCTGACCCAGTTGACCATGTCATCTCGGGTGAGCGTATGGGTGCCATGCGCGACGCCATGTCTGAAGCTCTTTCAGTACTTGAAGTAGACGTGCTTAATCTTTATGTAGCGGGCAAGAGCTATCAAGAGATCAGTGACCATCTCGGACGTCATGTGAAGTCGATCGACAATGCGTTGCAGCGCATTAAGCGCAAGCTCGACAGTCATTTCAGCACCCAAGCTCAGACTGATCTCGACCTTGAGCTGGAATTGAGTGGCGAAGTCATCGTTCTTCCTTGAGCCCGAGGTCGGATTTGAACCGACGACCTGACGCTTACAAGGCGCCTGCTCTGGCCAACTGAGCTACACGGGCGGGTAATCAGTTTTCCAGCCTATTGCCTACAACGGCATCCCCGTTTGTCCACATTTTTATGGCCCTAAGGACTGGCGACAAAACTACTTGCGCGGCGCTTACACGCATAGCCTTTGTGGTGTACTCAATTTCGGCTTTCGGCCGCGCAAGTAGTTTTGTCTCGGGTCCTAAGGTGAACCCATCTGTGTTCCCGCTAAGGTTCCTTTCGTTAGTTGTTTGACGAGAAGGAGATAGGTTTGTCGAGGCCAACCGAGGGAGAGATCACCGTTGGCGGTGTGACTACAAAGTTACCCATGGTTGAGGGGACGTTGGGTGATTCGGCAATCGACATATCTTCGCTTCGTCGTGATACTGGTCTGATTACCCATGACCCAGGTTTTGGGAATACTGGATCATGCAGTTCTGCCATCACATACCTAGATGGCGAAAAGGGAGTGCTGCTTTATCGGGGTTATCCGGTTGAACAGCTAGCTCAGCATGGTTCGTTTCTTGAAACGTCTTATCTGTTGATTCATGGCGAACTTCCTGCGCGCGATGAGCTTGCAGCTTTCTCAAAGAACATTCGTCGTCACACCATGTTGCATGAAGATGTGAAGCGTTTCTTTGACGGTTTTCCTAAAGACGCACACCCAATGGCGATGCTTTCATCAGTGGTGAGCGCTTTGTCGACCTTCTATCAAGATTGCCTTGATCCCTTTGATGAACGACAGATAGAGGTTTCGACCTATCGACTGCTCGCAAAGATGCCAACGATTGCGGCTTATTCATACAAGAAGTCCATTGGTCAGCCATTTCTTTATCCGGACAATTCTCTTGACTTGATCGAGAACTTTTTGCGCATGATGTTTGCAGTACCTGCTGAGGACTACGAGCTTGACCCAGTGGTCGTTGATGCATTGAAGAAGTTGTTGATTCTTCACGCTGATCACGAGCAGAATTGTTCAACTTCTACTGTCCGCATGGTTGGGTCGAGCCACGCCAACCTTTTCGCTTCGGTTTCTGCTGGTATTGATGCTCTTTGGGGCCCACTGCATGGTGGGGCAAACCAGGCTGTTATCGAGATGCTTGAAACAATTCGCGACGATGGTGGCGGGGTCAAGAAGTTTGTCGAGGCAGCTAAAGACCCACATTCACGAGTTCGTTTGATGGGTTTTGGCCATAGGATTTACAAGACCCACGATCCTCGGGCTCAGGTGATTAAGACCGCTGCTTCAGATGTGTTGGCCAAGCTCGGACGCGAAGATGCGTTGTTAGGCCTGGCTCTTGAATTAGAGGAAACGGCTCGGGCCGACGAGTACTTTATTGAGCGCAATCTTTATCCCAACGTCGACTTCTATTCTGGACTTATTTATCGGGCTATGGGCTTTCCTACCAGCATGTTCACGGTGCTGTTCGCCATTGGACGCCTGCCAGGTTGGATTGCTCACTGGAAGGAAATGTTGGTCACGGAAAGTCCAATCGGACGTCCGCGCCAGGTCTATGTTGGAGCCCCTCGCCGTGACTACTTGGAGTTCACTGAGCGCTAGACCTTATGGGGTGGTGGAAGGTGAGCGCCGAGGATGCTTGCATCGCGTAGTCCCTGCGGCCAGTCTTACATTGATGGAATTATCGAGTCGTGACACGAAGATCCTTGATTTTGAACGCACTTGGTGGACTTCGGCCAGCTCGAAACGAGTGGCTATTCACGAACAACTAGGGTTGTCTGCAACTCGATATTATCAGGTGCTTCATGCGCTTATTGATTCGCCCGAGGCCATGGCGTACGACCCGTTGGTCGTAACAAGATGGCGTAAAAGACGTAAGGTAAACCGCCGTGCTCGTTTCGAAGGGCATTCGGCAGGAAGTCCGAGGTAGTTGTGGGTAGAGGTCAGCACGCTATGCGGGATGGCTCGTTTGGTCGATCGGCCGGGGGCGCAATGGGACGCGGAATATTGCTGATAGTGGCCGCCGTGGCTCTGGGGTTTTTCATTCTTAAGATCGCTGGCGACGAACAAACGTTTGAGTCGAAGTCAGGCGCAAAGGAAAATCTGGCCCAGGTGAGCACCAGTGTCGCAGCCGACTCTAACGAGGGTGGAGCAGGTTCTACGGCGTCGACCGTGGCCTCAACGACGATTCCACCCGCAACCCCAGCGACGACCAAGGTGCTTGTGGCAAATGGGTCAGATGTAAAGGGAGCTGCACGACGAGCAACCGATCTGATTGCTGCTGCTGCGTTTCAGGTTGCTACCCCTACTGACGCAACAGTTAAACCAACGACTTCAATTGTTTATTTCGCTCTTGGTTTTGAAGCTATGGCGAAACAGGTTGCTACGAAGGTGGGAATTTCAGCCGTTCCAATTGCCATGCCAACCCCACTTCCGGTAGCTGACCTTGCGGGGTCTCATGTTCTTGTTCTTATTGGTCCTGACGTAGCGCCTAGGTTTGCCGCTGCTCCATAAGTAGGTCTTTAAAGAGTCTGCTGAGCGTCTGAGCGGATGATGACTTTCATCGTTCCTGTAGCGGGGTTTCCACCGATTGTCGTTGGGGGAAAGACCAGCAATTTATAACTGCCGGTTGTCGTTGAAGACGTTGAGTAGATTGTCCCATCGTCGAGGTTGTGGGTTGCTCGATAATTTGTTGTCTGGTGTCCATTTAGGCGTACTTCGCCCAATGGGATCAGCCCTTGGGATGCGGGGCGCGTGTTTTGCAGTTGGAGGGTTGCCGCCGCACTTACCCGAGCAATGCGTTCGTTGTTGACAATTCCAAACTCTATGAGCCGTCCACTCCCGACAAGGAACGCTGGCTTGATGGAACCGGGCAGAGTGATAACTCGGTCAATGGTCCACTGGTCACCAGATCTCAGTGAGCGATCGGGAGGGGCGCTTAGGGCTGCGGGAAAGATTTCAGGCAATCCAAGTGTGGTGCTGGCAACGCTGTCAGTTGCTGATGAAGCTTCTGATTCAACAGTGACTGGTTGGCCAGACCGATCGAAGCGGACAATAAAGGTTCGGTCAGCTTGGCCTTTTTCTTCCACAACAACTTGAACTTGAACGCCATCGGGGGTGGTCGGGTGGGTCGTGGTCGCATCTGGGCCGAGGACCGTGTGGTGAGTTGTGAGAACGGCTTCGCTACTTTCGCGATGGGGTTCTTCGCCCTCCATTTGCACGGTTGTTTCTGTTTGCACGGTTATGCGATAGCTCGATTTAGTTCCAACTTCTGGACGATAGGAAAGACGAACAGCATTCTCGCTACAACCGCTTAACAAGGAGCAAACAATTAGTATGACTGCAGCGCAGTATGTGAACTTTGTGAGCTTTCTCATCTCAGCTGAGGGTAGCGTCGGCACATGCCAAGAGGTGTCCATATGACTTTTGAGGTGGCCTTGACGATGCTGCGGGAGCACCCTGAGCGCACTGCGGTGTTAAGCGATTTTGATGGAACGCTGGCCTTATTGGTCGATGACCCAGTCGAGGCCAGGTTATTGGAAGGGTCGGTTGAGGCCTTGACTCGGTTAACTCATAAATATGGATTAGTCGGTGTGGTGTCGGGTCGTCCGGTTTCTTTTTTGGCACAACATCTCACGGTCTCTGGCCTTTGGGTGTCGGGGCTCTATGGCCTTGAGTCAATGATTGACGGTGAGATTGTTGAGGTGGAAGAAGCGTTGCCTTGGCGAAGTGTGGTTGGCGAGGTCATGCATTCGACAAGAGAAGCGCTGCCAGGACTTATAGCCGAAGATAAGGGCTTGTCGATGACCATCCATTTTCGTACTGCTCCTGAACGAGAGGCCGAGGTTCGTGAGTGGGCCGATCAGGTGGCCATATCAAGCGGACTGCTAGTTCGAGAAGCAAAGGCATCTATGGAGCTTCATCCACCCGTCCTTGCTGATAAAGGTTCGGTAATCGAGGCGAAGCTACAGGCTCACGTGGGCTTAGAAACCGTTTGCTTCCTAGGCGACGACCGTGGCGATCTTCCTGCATTTGCTGCTCTAACCCGCCTTGGCGAAGACGGCATGAGGGTTGTCCGCATAGCCGTTAGAACGCCTGAAACCCCAGATGCCTTATTGTCTCAAGCCGATTTATCAGTCGATGGCCCTCAAGGCGCTCTCACTTTTTTGGAAGCACTAGCTAGGGCCTGAGATGAAACAACTTGGGCGGCCAGAGGCCGAATAGTGAGCCCCACCAAGGAAAACTTGTGATGTGCTGCGCAAGTTGTTTCATTACGGGTCCTTAGGTAGAACTGGGTTTAATTCTATTCGTGATGGTCAAGCGCTTGGATTTGATCGAGATACCAATCATGGGGAGTGCGGGCACCGGCATGTTGGCGTAAGGAGGCGGCGTGGTGTTCACGATCAGCCGGTTCCATAGATAGGGCTGTGTGCAAAGCGTCAGAAGTGCCAGCGATGTCGTAAGGATTGATTCCGATGGCAACGTCTCTCAATTCGTCCCAGACTCCAGCTTCTTTGCTGAGAATGAGCACCCCGTTGCTCTGATTGACCAGCGGACCTTCTTTGGCAACGAGGTTGAGCCCGTCTCGAATGGGGTTTACTAACAAAACGTCATAGAGACAAAGCGCAGCAATTGAGCGGGGGTAGTTATCCGAAGCGTCGTAGATGATCGGCTCCCAATCGGGAGTACGCCAGCGGTCGTTTATGCGTCTCACTAAGCCTTCGACTTCAAGGCGGTAGGCAAGGTATTCAACCAGACCTTCTCGTGATGGGTAGACGAAGGCAACGAAAACCACCTGTTCACGCCATTTAGGGTGGGTTTCGAGAAGGTCTTCAAAGGCGAGAAATCCACGCAGTAAGTTTTTGGAAAGTTCTATTCGGTCGACTCGAACGATCAACTTACGCGTTCCAACCTGGGCACCGATTTGTTTGATTGAAGCCTGACATCCAGGATTCTCAACCGTGTCGATGAGGTCTTTGGCGTCTCCAGCCGCCGGTGAAACAAAGGTCTTGGGCGCAGAACCGATTACCTTCGTGGCGCATGCTTCGAATGCTCTGGCCCATCGAGGTGAGTGAAACCCGCAGGCACCAAACCCAGCCAAACCATTCATCAGTTCTGCCGAAACGTTGTCGGGCAACATGTTGAGCGCATCGGGTCCACAAAATGGAGTGTGGTGAAAATAGACACTGGTGATATCGGGCCTTGCTGCAGAAAGCTCGGCTCCGATTAGGGAAAGGTGATAGTCGTGGACCAACACAAGCGCATCTTTCGGTGCCTCAGCGGCAACAGCTTGAGCAAAGGCGGCATTTACTTCACGAAAGGATTCCCAAGCTTTATGCCAGCGACGGTCGAATCGTGGGCGGCGGGCAGCATCGAAGAGTCCATGGTTTAGGAACCAAAGAGTGCCGTTTGCGACGGTGTTGTAATAGGCCGAGTAGGTGCTTGAGTCGATGGTCAATAAACGAAGGCGAAATCCCTCTGATTCGATGAGTCCATTTTGTGCCGCTTGGTTATCAGCGTCTGAAAGTGAGGCGGCGATCCAGACAGCTTCAGTACCCACCACTGCATTTCCAATAGCAGTTGCAAGTCCTCCACTCGCTCGGCGGGCAACGGGTTCGTCATTAGCTCCAAAGGCGAATGATATGGGTCCACGATTTGAGACTATGACGATCGGTCGAGTGGTTTGTAGGTCTTCAGAGGCGTTCATCACTAGTCCTAACCGTAGTCATCATGGCGTTGATGGTTGGTAGCGGTCACCATTGAGCGATGCATGTGTTGGCTATACCTGACAAATTTCGTGGCACAGCATCGGCAAGCGAAGTTGCCGATGCTGTCTGCCAGGCGGTTATTGATGCTGGTTCTACCTGCCACGCCATTCCCGTTGCCGACGGAGGAGAAGGAATATTAGAAGTGCTTGGGGGAGGAAATCGCACCGTTACGGTGACCGGACCTTTAGGTGATTCCACGGTTGCATCGTGGCGTTGTAGCAAGGACACCGCAGTGATTGAAATGGCCCAAGCGTCAGGACTGGCACTTATTGGTGGGGCCGAAGGCAATGACCCTGTAGCGGCCAGTACTTATGGAACTGGTGAGTTGATTGCCAATGCTATTGATGTTGGTTGCAAACGCATAGTTGTTGGTGTGGGAGGTTCGGCATCAACAGACGGGGGCTTGGGGGCGCTTCGAGCCTTGGAACCATTGAGTCGTGTACGCGGTATTGATCTTGTTGTTGCCTGCGATGTCCGCACACGTTTTGTAGATGCGGCAAGTGTCTTTGCGCCACAAAAAGGTGCAACGCGAGCACAAGTACATCTTCTACAGGGTCGACTTGAGCGCTTGATCCAGATGTATAACCAGAGCTACGGGGTAGACGTTTCTTGCCTAGTGGGTGCAGGAGCCGGAGGCGGTCTGGCGGGAGGTCTTGCAGCCATTGGCGGGCGTCTTATCAGCGGGTTTGATGTTGTAGCTGACGAACTCGATTTATTTAGCCATATAGAAGAAGCTGATTTGGTAGTTACGGGTGAAGGCTTTCTTGATGAGCAGTCCTTTGAGGGCAAGGTCGTGGGTGGGGTAATTGAGTTGGCTGAGCAATCTGGCCTTCCGGTCCTTGTGATAGTTGGTGAAGTACTAGAGGGCCTATCGCCACCGCCTGGGGTATCTGATGGAGTGGTCTCAGTTGTGTCTTTAGTCGAACGATTCGGCCGAGAACAGGCGATGATCGGCACACTCGAATGCATCAAGATCGTGGTTCGCGAACACCTTGAATAGTCAAATTTTCAATCACTGATGGACCGCAGAAGTTCGATGGCCATACGCTGGGTTGCGTGAACGATCAGATACGCCTTGGTGGACAGTGGGCTTGGGCAGTGGTCGGTTTCATTGCCTTGGTTTCGGTGCTTGCGATAGCGGCATGGTTAGTGCGGGCGATCTGGCCGCCGTTGATATTTGCAACTGCGATCATTTATTTGCTCAACCCCATAGTGACGCGACTACAACGACACCATATTCCGCGCTTATTAGGAACCGCCTTGACCTATACCGCCGTGTTGGCACTCTTAGTGGTGGCAGGGTTTTCGGTGGCCCCTATCGCTGCCAATCAAGCAAATGATTTGGCTGAGCAGTGGCCTACGCTTCGCACTGATGTCGAACGATGGATTGATGACTTGGCGTTGGACACTCAGGATTGGATCATCGAAACCCCCACTGTCGCCGAGATTCGAGCCGAGTTTGCAAATGACTCCAGTTCTCTCAGCCAGACCATAGACAGGGCAAGAAATATTGGCTCCAGGGTCATTCACGGAGCCCTAATCATCATCCTCGGCCCGATCATCGCTTTTTATTTACTGGTCGATCTTCCGCGGCTACGAGTAGTTGCTAATTCACTTGTGCCCCCAGGTCGACGCAGAGAAACTGAAGTGGTTGCTGCGCGACTCAATCGGGCAATGGGCGGGTTTTTGCGGGGGCAATTAGCAGTAGCGCTCATTGTTGGTCTGATGGTTTCTATTGGCTTGGCAATTATCGGCTTGGAGTTTTGGCTCATCGTCGGAATGATCGCTGGCTTGTCCAACGTAGTGCCTTTGATCGGTCCGTGGGTAGGTGGTGTTCCAGCCGTTGTTATTGCTTTGAGCACCGGCGATGCAGGTCAGGCTTTCTGGGTGCTAATTGTCATGATTGGTGCCCAACAGATTGACAATCACTTCATCAGCCCTTTGATTATGCGCCGCACCGTCAAGCTTCACCCAGCGGTGGTAATGCTCGCCCTCCTTGCTGGTGGATCGCTAGGCGGTTTATTTGGACTCTTCCTTGCGGTCCCAACGGCCGCCATCCTTAAGATTTTTACTAGCCATCTTTGGAGAACTTACGTGCTCAACGAGCCAATTGATCAGATCGCAACCCGCACGTTGGCCGAAGATTCATTACCAGGTACCGGGATAGTTAGTGACATCCTCGACTCAGAGTACGAAATGGTTCCTCGGACAGAGGTGCCTGTCAGCTTGCCTGGCGACGATAACTAGCGACGCTCTCGAGCGGAGGCCGTTGTTCGTCGTGGACGGTGATGGGGCCAGCCTCTGGTCGCACTAAGACGCTCGGCCACATTGGTAGGGGCAAGTTTGTCCGAGTAAGCGAAGCACGCAAGATGGCCAAAGATTGAGGAGATAGCTCGTCGAGTGGACGGTTGCGATGAACCCGTATCCCAAGGTCTACCTGAGCCATGGCATCGAGCCCAGCATGGGAAGCAAGGTCAATGAGAAGCCCAAGATCAACTCCATATCCTTGCTCGAAAGGAACCTGTTCAAGCACCGAACGCCGGCCCGCATACTCGCCAGCAAGTGGCTGAATATATGAAGCGAGATGAGGAAAAAACAGAGCGATCAATGGTCGAGCCATAAGTTCTGTGACACGACCACCTTGGTCTGTGCTTCCCTCGATCGGTCGATCGTAGAATCCCTTTACAAAGTCGATGTTGTCGTGCAATAGAAGTGGGCCAAGCAGTCCTGTCACGAAGTTTGGATTGAAGCTACGGATGTCAGCGTCGCACCAAACGACCAGATCACCCTCGCATGCTGCAAGCGACTTCCACAGGGCTTCGCCTTTACCGGTGCCAGGGCCACACTCAGGCAAAATGTCATTTGCTCTTACCACTACAGCACCCGCCCTTTTTGCTACCAGCGCGGTGTCATCGGTAGAGCCATCATCAATTACCAGTACTTCATCAACGAGTTGTATCCGCTCGATTAGCTCGTGAACGATGGTTTCTACGACACCCCCAACAGTCATTTCCTCATTGCGCGCTGGTATGCATACCGAGATCGCTTGGCCTCGCCTGGCACCAAGAAGGGCGTCGATGGCGAAGTCTTCAGCAGAAAATGTCCGAACCGCCAGAGAAGTCACTGTTAGATGCTCACCGGGTTTGTCGCATTTGGCAAGGCGACTTTTGACACACCCAAGGTAGATCTAGCCGCTGAGTACCTAAGGACCAGTGACAAAACTACTTGCGCGACGCTTACACGCATAGCCTTTGTGGTGTAGTCAATTTCGGCCTTCGGCCGCGCAAGTAGTTTTGTTACGGTCCTAATCGAGGTTCTAGTTGCGATCTGCCGACATAGGTGGTTTGCTGGTAGCACTCGACTATCGAGAGTGCTAGTTCTGCATATCCGGGACCCAGGGAGGGAACCTAAATCATGGCCAAACTCATAGCTTTTGACACCGAGGCTCGACGCGGCTTGGAGAGCGGAATGAACCAGCTCGCCGACGCCGTTCGTGTCACGCTCGGGCCTAAGGGCCGCAATGTTGTACTCGATAAAAAGTGGGGATCTCCCACTATTACCAATGACGGCGTATCTATCGCTAAAGAAATCGACCTTGAAGACCCCTATGAGCGCATTGGGGCCGAACTGGTTAAGGAAGTCGCCAAAAAGACTGATGATGTTGCTGGTGACGGCACCACGACGGCAACTGTTCTTGCGTGGGCAATGGTTCACGAAGGTCTGCGCAATCTTGCTGCTGGTGCAAACCCAATGGTTCTCAAGCGAGGCATTGAACAGGCAGTAGTTGTTGCTGTTGAGGCCATTAAGGCCATCTCTAAAGAGACAGAATCGAAAGACCAAATTGCTCAGGTCGCATCTATTTCGGCTGCTGATAATGAGATTGGCCAGATGATCTCAGAGGCAATTGACAAGGTTGGCAAAGACGGGGTCATCACCGTTGAAGAGAGTCAGACCTTTGGTATGGAGATGGATCTCGTCGAAGGAATGCGTTTTGACAAGGGTTACATCTCGCCTTACTTCGTCACCGACCCCGAGCGCATGGAAGCGGTTCTAGAAGACGCTTACGTGTTGCTTGTTGGTTCAAAAATCTCAGCCGTACGCGACTTGCTTCCTTTGCTTGAGAAGGTTATGCAGACTGGCAAGCCACTAGTAATTCTCGCTGAAGATGTTGATGGTGAGGCGCTTGCGACCTTGGTTGTTAACAAGATTCGCGGGACGTTCCGCTCTGTTTCAATCAAGGCTCCTGGGTTTGGTGAGCGTCGCAAGGCGATGCTGCAAGACCTTGCAATTCTTACTGGTGGCCAGGTCATCACTGAAGAGATTGGTCTTAAGCTTGAGAACGCCACCCTCGATCTGTTGGGCCAGGCCCGCAAGATCGTTGTTACCAAAGATGAGACGACCATCGTCGAAGGCGCTGGGTCTGAAGCTGATCTGAAGGGTCGCATCAGCCAGATCAAGGCTGAAATCGATAACACCGATTCGGATTACGATCGGGAGAAGCTTCAAGAGCGTCTGGCCAAGCTTTCTGGTGGCGTTGCAGTCATCAAGGTAGGAGCTGCTACCGAGGTTGAGCTCAAGGAAAAGAAGCATCGTATTGAAGATGCTGTGAGCACTACCAAGGCGGCCGTCGAAGAAGGCGTGGTACCTGGTGGTGGCGTGGCGTTGCTACGTGCACAGACCAGTGTCGAAAAGTTGGCCAAAACTCTGAGCGGTGATGAGGCAACCGGTGCTCGTTTGGTTTCACGTGCTTTGGAAGAACCACTTAAGCAGATTGCTATTAATGCTGGCATGGAGGGTGGCGTTGTTGTTGAGCGTGTTCGCAACCTTGATACCCCTACCGAGGGCCTCAATGCAGCCACTGGCGTTTACGAGGACCTTGTAAAGGCTGGCGTTATCGACGCTGCCAAGGTGACTCGTTCGGCTCTGCAAAATGCAGCTTCGATCGCGGCACTCTTTTTAACCACCGAAGCCGTAATCGTTGACAAGCCCGAGGCTGCCAGTGCAGGTATGCCTGGCGGCGGTATGGACGATTTTTAATCTCCTAAATTAAGAGCCACAGCCGATAGGTGAGGTGTCAGGCGAAGACTGGTAAACGAATCGTTCTACACGCACAAGGTGAACTTATCCGCTTAGCCTCTAAGCGTTATCAATGGCCGGTCCCTAAGGGCCGGCCATTGACGCTTTATCGTGCTAGGAGTGTTTGGGCAATGAGCACTACGCTGTTTAAATGACTGAGCCTATGTTGATGCCGGAGGGCTGGGGAGTCCTACATCTGTTCTGCAAGATTACTTCTGGTGCCGATGGTCAAGGGGTGGTAGCGGCGGTTAAGGCGGCGACTGAGGGCGATCATCAGATTGTTCCAATGGCAATGTTTGGCCACAAGGCCGACATTGGTTTCATGGCGCTTGGGCCTGATCTCTGGAGGCTCCGAGGTTTGCAGCGTGATCTTCAGGCTGCAGGGCTTGAGGTTGTTGATTCGTATGTTTCGATTACGGAGATTTCTGAATATGCCAAAGGTGTTCCTGAGCCCATGCGCCAGGCTCGGCTTTATCCGAATTTTCCGCCTGAGGGTATGCCCGCCTACTGCTTTTACCCCATGTCTAAGCGCCGTATTCAAGGTGCAAATTGGTACGAGCTGACCTTTGACGAGCGTCTTGAGTTGATGCATGAACATGGCAAGTCGGGCCGGGCCTTCGCTGGCCGTATTGTGCAACTCATAACGGGTTCAACAGGCTTAGACGATTACGAGTGGGGGGTTTCGTTGTTTGGCTTAAGTCCTATTGACTTGAAGGATTGCGTTTACACGATGCGCTTTGACCAAGCGTCGGCCCAATACGCAGAGTTCGGGCCTTTTTACACAGGCTTAGTGGCCCCTCTCGATGAAGTGCTGGCTCAAGTGGGCCTCGCCTAACAGTGGTGTTGAAATGAACCAGCTCGATACATCTCTTGAACGTTTGCGAAAGAGGCTCCAGGAGCTGGAACGGGTCGTGGTGGCCTTTAGTGGAGGCTCTGATTCGGCCTTCTTGGCATGGATGGCACAAGACACCTTGGGTCGAGAGAAGGTCCTTGCACTAACGGCTGTTTCTGCGTCGCTAGCACCTGAGGAAGCCCAAGATTGCGCTGCTCTTGCTGATGAGTGGGGCCTTCGTTGGACCGCAGTGCTCACCGACGAATTGGCAAA
>JBBSKG010000035.1:0-22303 GCA_038256565.1 Acidimicrobiales bacterium
AGAGGCCGCCACCGCCAGAACTACCAATGGAATCCACATAAGAGATGGTGATTCCTTTGGCAAATGCGAGTGAGCCTCGCTGTCAACGTGTTCATCCATATCGCCATCGGGTAGCTCGGGCGCACGGGCACCCAACTCGCCATAGAAGACCATAAAGATCTGGCGACTCATGTAATAAGCAGTTAAGACGGCGGTCAATATCCCTACTACCCAAAGGGCTGGGCTCTTGTCGAATGCTGCTGCGAGAATTTCGTCCTTTGACCAAAACCCTGCGAAGGGCGGGACACCCGCAATTGCCAACCAGCCAACTATGAACGTCGCACCCGTGATGGGCATGAGTTTGCGCAAACCACCCATGTAGCGCATGTCTTGTTCGTGATGCATGCCGTGGATCACCGAACCAGCCCCCAAGAAGAGAAGCGCCTTGAAAAAGGCATGCGTAACCATGTGGAATATTGCAGCCACATAAGCTCCCGAACCCACTGCCAAAAACATGAAACCAAGCTGAGAGACCGTTGAGTAGGCAAGAACTTTCTTGATGTCGCGCTGCGCTACAGCACAAGTAGCAGCGAACAAAGCGGTTGCTGCGCCAACAATAGCTATTACCCATGTTGCGTCTTGAGCCATCCCGAGGATTGGGTTAATCCGGACCATGAGATAAACGCCAGAGGTAACCATCGTTGCAGCGTGAATCAAAGCTGAAACCGGGGTAGGACCTTCCATGGCATCTGGCAACCAGACATAGAGCGGAAGTTGAGCCGACTTACCAGCAGCGCCCACAAACAAAAGGAGTGAAATCGCCACTGCCGTCGTCTGCGACAAGCCAGAAGCTCCTTCCAAGATTCCTGACTCGCCAACGTAAGCAACCGAACCCATGGTCGCGAAAATTAGGAAGATGGCGACCATGAAACCCCAGTCGCCAACACGGTTGGTTATGAAGGCCTTCTTGCCTGCCACCGCTGCGGACTCACGCTCAAACCAGAATGAAATCAACAAGTACGAACACGCACCCACGCCTTCCCATCCAAGAAAGGTAAGGACCAGGTTGTCGCCAAGAACCAACATGAGCATGGAGAAGGCAAACAGATTCAGATAAACAAAGAAGCGGGGATAACGAGTATCGCCGTGCATATAGCCAATGGAATAGAGATGAATCAGCGTGGCGACACCAGTGACAAACAACGCCATAGTGATGGACAGAGGGTCTACTAAAAACCCAGCATCAACAGATAGCTCCCCTGAAGGAATCCACGAGAAGAGGTGGAACACGAACTGTCGCTCATGTTCAGTGCGTCCAATCAAACCAATAAATGTGGCTACCGCCGCAGCAAACGAGCCCGCCACAGCCCCCGTGGCTAGCCAGCCAGCCAGAGGGTCGGCCAGTCGACGACCAAAAACGACAAGAGTCAACACGCCAAGTAATGGCAGGGCGGGGATTAACCAAACAGCGCTGAGCATATGAGCCCTAACCCTTCAAGGCCGAGATGTCGTCAACATTGGCGCTCGGACGCCGTCGCAAAATGGAAACCAAAATGCCTAGCCCCACGACTACTTCGGCAGCCGCAACCACCAACACGAAAAACACCACCACCTGGCCCCCAATGTCGTTGAGCATGCGAGAGAAGGTGACAAAAGTGAGGTTGACCGCATTCAACATGAGTTCAATACACATGAACATCACAAGTGGGTTGCGGCGCACTAACAGCCCATAGGCCCCAATGGTAAACAGGAGAGCCCCCAACAGCAGGTACCAAGAATCGTCTACGTTCATTGGCTTGCTCCCGATGAGGTGCGGTTGGACAAGACCACGGCACCAACGACGGCAATTACTAACAACACTGACGTTGCCTCGAACGCAAAGAGGTAGTCGGTGAACAACACGCGCGCTAACTGAACGAGATTTCCACCCTCTCCATCGAGTGGTTGCGTTCCCGAAGGCATGCCCAAACTGAGTTGTGCGGCTCTAATTACCAACGCCGATAAAAGGCCAAGAGTCCCCATGCTGATAACAAGCGCTGCGGTTCGTTGGCCAACTAGGGGCTCGACCGTAACGTCTTCAGCTACATCGACCCCAAGCAACATGATGACAAACAAGAACAGCACCACGATTGCGCCCGCATAGACAACCACCTGAACAGCTGCGAGAAAATGCGCTTCTTGCAAAACGAAAAGAACAGCTATACCAAACAGGGTCATCACCAACATGAGCGCAGCATGAACAGGGTTCCGGGCCATCACCACACCCATTGCTCCGGTCAATACGATCGCTGCGGCGATGAAGAAGACGAGAACATCCATCAGTGAGCGCCCCCATGACCATGGCTATCGTCGTGACCTTCTTCATGGGCGGAATCCTTGTGATCGTCTTCGCCGGCCTGGCCAACCTCGGGAGCTCGAACGCCATAACCGAGTTCACCTGACCAACCAACGCGACCTTCATAGTCAGCACGTCCGCTCGACGCTGTTGCTCTCACCCATCCTGAAGTATTGGCCTCGTCGTCGTCACTCCAAAGTTCCCACGGCAAACGCTGGGGACGTCCGTCATCGCCAACGAGTAACTCACGCTTGGTATAGATGGCATCGGCACGATTGGTAAATGAAAACTCGAACAATTTCGACTCTGTGATTGCCTCGGTCGGACACGCTTCTACACACAGATCGCAATGAATGCAGCGCAGGTAGTTGATCTCGTAGATATAGCCATAACGCTCACCAGGAGAAACGGGAGCGTCTGGCGGGTTGTCGGCACCACGTACATAAATGCACTTTGCTGGACACACACCGGCACACAACTCACAGCCGATGCACTTTTCCATACCGTCTTCGTAACGGTTAAGAACATGGCGACCATGTGCGCGCTCGGGCTTAGGGCGTAGCTCTTCTGGAAAAGAAGTCGTCACCCTGGGACGAAACATCTCTTTAAAAGTGATGCGGAAACCTTGGAAGTAGCCCATCAGCGAAGCGCCTCCTCTTCTCGTCGGCGAATCTGACCAGCGCGCGATGAACCGAACAGTCCGAGAGCCCCAATGATGCAGGCAACCAATGAAACCCCGAGTACCGCCAACACGTTCCAACCTTCGTCATCGGCAATACGAACTGCACCGATCACAAGCAGCCAGGCAAGCGAAAGAGGGATCAAGCGCTTCCATCCAAGATCCATCAACTGGTCGTAGCGGAACCTTGGCAAGGTCGCTCGGAGCCAAACGAAGATGAACAAGAACACAAAGAGCTTTGCCATGAACCAGAAGGTAGGCCAGATGATTTCTGGGCCAAACAACACTGGGCCGTGGGGACCGCCGAGAAAGAGAGTGACGATGATCGCCGACATGGTGATCGTGTTCATGAACTCAGCAAGATAGAACATGCCAAATCGCATAGAGGAGTACTCGGTATGAAAGCCGCCAACTAACTCTTGTTCAGCTTCAACAAGGTCGAATGGTGGACGGTTTAGCTCTGCTGTGGCAGCGATACAAAAAACAAGAAATGGCACGACACCCGTACGCCATATGTTCCAGTCGAGATAACTTCCTGACTGTGCACTCACAATGTCGTGAGTAGAAAGCGAACCGGTAAGCAACACCACCGCCACCACCGATAAACCAAGAGCGGCTTCGTAACTAACCATCTGGGCTGAAGCTCGAACCGAGCCCAGAAGTGGATATTTAGAACCCGATGACCACCCGGCCAACATGACCCCGTAAACCGCTACCGACGACATCGCTAGCAGAAACAACACACCAATTGGTGGGTCGGCTACCTGTAGGAAAGTTCGATGGCCAAACACCTCAATAGTCCCTTTGTCGGCGCCTGCGAATACGCCACCAATTGGCACGATGGTAAAAGTTAGAAAGGCTGGAGCAACAGAAAGGTAAGGGGCAAGACGAAAGACCAGACGATCGGCCTTGTTGGGTATGAGATCTTCTTTAAATATCAGCTTGATTCCATCGGCCATCGTCTGGAGTAAGCCCCACTTGCCAGCACGGTTTGGGCCTATGCGGTTTTGCATATCGGCTATGAGCTTTCGCTCGAACCAGATCATGAAGATGACCCCAACCATTACGAAAGTGAAACCCACCAAAACCTTGGCAATAACCAACACGACGATTCCAAGATCAATACCCCCCCGAAACAATGGATCGCCCATCAACCCGACACCTCCTGGTCACCACGACCAACAGTTTCTACCCGCACTTCAGTCACCGGAAGTGATGCATCAATCAGGTCGGCTGCACCACTACCAGGTTGGTTAAATGCCAACATCACCGTTCCACGAGCTACACCAACATCTGGCTCGATAGGGGCAATGATGGCTCCCCGACTTGAGGCAATGCGCACTCGATCATTGGTTGTAACCCCAAGGCGATCAAGATCAGCGGGGTTCGCTCGGACAATCTCGCCGGGAGCCAACGGTGCCAGCGATGGTGACTGTTGAACGATAGTTCCGTTGTCATAAAGCTTGCGCGCCGACACAAGTCGAAGTGAATAACCATCAACTGGAAGCGTGACGGTGGCGGTGGCTTCCATAGTCGTCACTACGTTGGGACTATGGCCATTTGCAACAATGCCCTCAAGGCCTTCTGATGACGAAAGGCGCTCGCGAGTTATGCCCGAATGAGCAGGTGCCAGTCGCTCGATCTCATCCCAAATCTCTTCGACAGTCTCAAACCCAAGATCTCCACCCAGTCGCTCTGCAAGCTCGGTGGCAATCATCCAATCTGGCCGAGACGTTCCTGGTGAAGTCACCTTTTGATTAAGGCGGCTCACTCGCCCTTCAATGTTGGTTGTAGTCCCAGTCTTTTCGCCATAGGTCGCGGCGGGGAAAACGACGTCCGCCTGGCGAACTGAATCGGTTTCGAAACAATCGATTGCCACTACAAACCCTGCCCCAACAAGTGCACGACGAGCTAAGTCACGATCAGGGAAATCAGCAAGAGGGTCAGCACCCAAAAGAACCAGAGCCTGAATGCGCCCTTCAGCCGCAGCATGCAATACGCCAGTTGTATCGAGACCTACAACCTCAGGTAATTCACCCCACGCATCGGTAAACGCTTCGCGGCCATCTTCTAAAGAAACACGACCCGGCAACATGCCAGGCGTGAGGCCCATATCTAGGGCACCATGCACGTTGGCTCGGCGCAATGCGACAAGAAATCTGATCGCTGGCACATGGCTGCAAAGACGAAGGGCCGCTTGAACAACCGAGTCAGCGCGCTCAGCAACCGACGAACGACCGAGCACACAAACAGTCGACCCACCTTCAATCAATGTCCGCGCACGGCCTAAATCGGCTTGAACATCAACGTCGCCCGAGCCCTCAAACAACTGCTGCGCAAGCAACGCCGCTTCGCCTGGTCGATAACGCAACGACACTGCGGCATAAGGGGTCATGCTGGTTTCTGAAGCGCTTATTTCTACGAGCTTCAACCCATGATTAACGACCGCATCACGCAGACGAAGATAGAGGACGGGTAGCTCTTCTTTCAGATCAGGACTCAGTAAGACCACGGTTTTCGCTGCACATGTTTCGTCGATGGTGGCACGAGGAAGGCCCAACGCAATGTCGCTTGGAAGGCCGTCACCAATCTGAGCATCAATAGAATCGGTGCCGAGCACGCTGCGAGCAAACTTCGACCAAACATAGGCTTCTTCATTAGTAAGACGCGCCCCGCCGACAATCGCAATTGACGCCGAACCGTGACGTTCCTTCGCGCCTGCGAGAGCATGTGAAGCTTTTGCTAACGCATCAGACCAAGTCGAGTCAACCAGCTCATCTCCCTCGCGTACAAGTGGTCTAACAAGGCGGTTTTCACTATTTACAGCTTCGAAATCGAACCGACCCTTGTCGCACAACCAACCCCAGTTGACTGCGTCGACATCGACCCCCAAGTAACGAACGAGTTGGTTAGATGACGACTCGATAGCCACCCGACAACCCACTGAACAAGATGTGCAGGTTGACTCGACTTGGTCGAGATCCCATGGGCGAGCCTTAAATCGATAAGGCGTGGCAGTCAACGCTCCAACCGGACAGATCTGCACGGTATTGCCACTGAAGTACGAAGCGAACGGATGGTCGGGAAAGGTGTTTACTTCAGTCGCATTGCCCCGATTGACAAAAGAAATGAGAGGGTCACCAGCAACGGTCTGAGAAAAACGCGTACAGCGATCACAAAGAATGCAGCGCTCTCTATCGAGTTGCACAACCTCGCTAATAGCAATTGGCTTCTCGTAATGACGCTTCTCTTCAATAAAGCGACTTTCACCCGGTCCAAACGCAACGGTCTGATCTTGCAGAGGGCACTCGCCTCCCTTGTCACAAACGGGACAGTCGAGTGGATGATTAATAAGTAAGAACTCGAGGACGCCATCTTGAGCCTTTTTCGTGATTGGAGATTCGGTCTCGACAACCATTCCCTCAGCGACTGGAATCATGCATGAAGGCAGCAGCGCTGGGCCTCGACCGGTATCGATCTCGACGATGCACATGCGACACATGCCCACCGGCTCCATACGGGGATGGTGGCAAAAACGTGGAATATAGACCCCAGCATTTTCGGCAGCTGTAATAACTAGCTCACCAGGCTGTGCCTCGATAACACGTCCATTTAGCGTTATAGAAACACCAGTTTCTGTAACAGATTCAGAAGTTGCGATATCAGTCATATGTACAGCCGCCATGGTCGATGTGAGCCAAATAGTCATCACGGAATCGCTTGATAGATGAAGCAACCGGCGATACCGCAGAAGGCCCTAGTGGACAGATCGTGGTTTGCTTTGGCGGCCAGGTAATACCCGGGCTCAAGTTGTCACTTACATCGAGCAAAAGGTCGAGGTCATCAAGGCGACCAGTTCCCTCTTCTATGCGGTGCATGATTTTCTCAAGCCAATTCGTACCCTCACGACAAGGTGTGCACTTGCCGCATGATTCATGAGCAAAGAAACGGACGACTCGTAGCGCTGCTCGCACTGGACAGGTAGTTTCATCCATCACTACAACCGCTCCCGAACCAAGCATTGACCCGGCTTTGTCGACTGCGGGCTTGCTGAGAGGAAGGTCGAGGTGTTCCTCATAGAACCAAGGAGCAGATGCACCACCTGGAATAAACGCCTTCAAACTCCGCCCGTGATGTATACCACCGCCATATACCGGTGCCTCGATCAGGTCACGAAAGGTCGTCTTACCCATCTCAACCTCATAAACCCCAGGCCTTCGCACGTGACCCGACAGAGCAAAAATACGAGTGCCGCTCGACTCTTCGGTGCCCAGTGCCGCAAAGGCAGCGCCGCCGTTGTTAACAATCCATGGCACGTTCGAGAGAGTCTCGACATTGTTCACGATGGTGGGCTGCATATATAGACCCTTCACCGCTGGAAAGAAGGGGGGCTTGAGCCGTGGCATTCCACGGTTGCCTTCAAGACTTTCAATCAAAGCCGTCTCTTCACCAACGATGTAAGCGCCCGCGCCCCAATGCAGCACTACATCTATTGACCAACCCGAACCCATAATGTCGCGACCTATATATCCCGCTGCGTAAGCCTCATTCAATGCATTGGCAACACGTTCATGAGCAAGTGGCATTTCGCCGCGGATGTAGATGAAAGCCTGATTGGCAGCAATGGCAAAGGCTGCAATAAGTACGCCCTCAATCAATTGATGGGGGTCACGCTCCAAGAGAAGACGGTCTTTATAAGTTCCAGGCTCACTCTCATCACCATTGACAACCAGATAACGAGGTGAAATGTCAGGTGGCAAAAAGCCCCACTTCGTTCCAGCCGGAAACCCTGCGCCGCCGCGACCTTGAATATTGGCGGCTTTAACCTCAGCCATAACAGCATCGGGCGAAGAACCTAGGGCTTTGCGCAGAGCCTTGTAGCCACCGCTGGCTTCGTAACCACTCAACAGATAAGCGTCATCTTGATCAAAACGCGCGGTAATTAGCTTTGGTGCATCGGTAACAGTCATCAGCCAAGTTCCTCTGGAAGACCATCGCCGCCACGGCCAGCCCAACGTTGTGACACGATCTTTTGACGCACACGAGTCAAAGTGCCATGCGGGGGAATCTCATCACTGCGCCCGCCAGCTCTGAGCTCAGCGAATAGGGCATCTGCCTCGTCATGAGTGATTTGATGGAAGTAGCGATAGTTGACCTGAAGGCAGGGTGCCTCGGTACATGCCGCAATGCATTCAACCTCGTTAAGGGTAAATGCACCGTCTGCGGTTGTGGCCCCAGGAGTGACTCCTAATGACTTCTCGCAATGTTCTAGAAGCTCATCGCCACCTACCAACATGCACGCAATGCTCGTACATACATTTACCAAGTTGCGACCAACTGGCTCGCGCTTGAACATTTCATAAAAACTGCATGTGCCCAACACTTCAGAGGGCGTCAATGACAGCAGTTCGGCGATATGAACCATTGCTTCGTCGCTAACCCAACCATCTTGTTCTTGTGCAAGATGCAACAGTGGAATCAGCGCAGACTTAGGTCGCGGATATCGAGAGATGATCTCACGGGCAAGCGTCACGTTGTTTGCATTGAGACGGCCCATTAGCGATCGACCTCTCCCATGATGGGGTCAACAGACGAGATTACCGCTACGGCATCGGCAACCATGCCGCCTTTCAACATATGGGGCAGACATTGCAGATTCACGAAAGATGGACCTCGAATGTGCATGCGATAGGGACGGGCGCTGCCATCAGAAACTAAGTAGCAACCCAATTCACCACGTGGCGACTCGACAGCGACGTAAACCTCGCCCTCTGGCACTTTGAACCCTTCGGTAAAAAGCTTGAAGTGATGGATCAAAGCCTCCATAGACTCGTCGATGCGTGCTCGGGGCGGAGGCGTGACCTTGTGGTCTTGAACCCTGTAGTCACCCTTGGGCATCTGGTCGAGGATCTGATGCACAATGCGTATTGACTCGCGTATCTCGTTTAGACGAATCGCATAACGATCGAAAACATCACCGGTTGTACCCACCACGATGTCGAAATCAACTTGGTCATAAGCAAGGTATGGCATCGACCGACGAAGATCCCAAGCAAGACCCGTCGAACGCAATATTGGTCCGGTAGCACCAAGAGCGATTGCCTCTGCTGGGGTCATTACACCCAGACCTTGAGTGCGATCGCGCCAAATAGGTTGGCCCGTCATGAGGATGTCGTATTCCTCAAGACGAGGAGGAAGTTCCTCAAGAATTGCAAGCACATCGTCGCGCCAACCATCAGGAAGGTCAGCTGCAACGCCGCCGGGGCGAATGTAGTTGTTGTTCATGCGCAAGCCCGTGACCTTTTCAAAGAACTCAAGCAATGACTCACGTTCGCGCCAGCCGTAGATCATCATGGAAACGGCACCAAGGTCCATGCCGTTGGTGGCCATAAACAGACAATGCGACGAGATGCGATTCAACTCACACATCAACATTCGAATCCAGGTAGCCCTGGTAGGAACTTCGACGTTAAGTAACGCTTCGGTAGCAAGTGAAAAAACCAACTCGTTAAAGAACGGACTGGCATAGTCCATACGCGTGACGTTGGTGCCACCTTGCATATAGGTGAGCTGCTCGCCGGTCTTTTCCATTCCCGTATGTAGATACCCAATAACTGGCTTACTTCGTAATACCGTTTCGCCCTCAAGCTCAAGCATTAGACGAAGTACGCCATGGGTGCTCGGGTGTTGTGGACCCATGTTGATGATCATGGTCTCATCTTCGGAAACCTGACCGGCTAGTTCACTCACGGCTGTCTCGGATAACCGAAGAACCGCTCCTGATTCACGCAGCAATTCACTTGCAGCCACCGCTTCGCGCGATCCCAATTCTTGAGCGCCCTCGGACGTGTCGGCACCTGCATCTTGACTACGAGACAAAGCAGTCATCGGGGGGATGGGGCTCCCTTGAACTGCACAGGGATACCACCCATGTCGTAGTCCTTGCGCAACGGATGGCCTTCCCAGTCCTCTGGCATCAAGATGCGAGTGAGGTCTGGATGTGCATCAAAAGTGATGCCAAACATGTCGAAAACTTCACGCTCCATTGCCTCTGTGCCTGGATAAAACGAGAACAACGAAGCCACGACAAGCGAGTCTTCACTAACCTGAACACGAAGACGAATGCGCTCAAGATTGGTTATTGACAAGAGATTTACCACTAATTCAAACCGCTTTGGCATTACATCGCCTGGGATGGATCGACCACGATGTGTCAAGAAGTCAACCGCCGTTAGGTCTACACACATGGTGAAACCTTCATCGAATAGGGCTTGCACGACCTCTAAGTAACGATCGACGGGCACGTGAAGAACCATTTGGCCACACGACGATGTGACCGGTACACCGTGACGAGAATCGAGAACGTCACTCATGATGTTGACGTCTCCAACTGAAAGCCAGCACCTGCACCAGAAGCAGCTCTGCGTCGAGCAATCTCACCCTCACCGATCAGGCTGTGCAAGGTTACGATCGAGTGCATGAGCGTCTGTGGCCCAGGCGGACACCCAGGCGCATACACGTCTACTGGAACGATCTGGTCGACACCTTGCACGATGGCGTAGTTATTGAACATGCCACCACTTGAGGCACATACTCCCATTGAGATAACCCACTTGGGTTCCATCATCTGGTCGTAGATCTGACGAAGTACTGGTGCCATTTTTTGACTTACCCGACCTGCGACGATCATGAGGTCGGCTTGGCGAGGAGAGGCTCGGAACACTTCCATGCCAAATCGAGCAAGGTCATTGTGCGCAGCTCCTGAAGCCATCATTTCAATAGCACAACATGCAAGGCCAAAAGTTGCTGGCCACACGCTGTTGCGACGTGCCCAACTCACCACATCATCAAGTTTTGCAGTGAGAAAGTTGTCTTGAAACCCTTCTAAGCCTTGGCTGGCTGTTGTCATGAAGTACCAGCCTCCGAAGTATGGCCATGGCCCTCAGAGCCATGACCTGGTCGACCCTCTAGGCCTACTCGACGAATCGAACCCTCGGTGGTGCGAATCGACTCAAGTCGCGAGACCTTCTTGACGGTTCCCCAATCAAGCGCTCCCCTGCTGAGCAAATAGAGGAAAGAAACCAACACCGCTGCAGAAAAGATAATCATCTCGACCAGTCCGTAAGCGCCCAGTTCACGCTGGTAGACCGCCCAGGGATAGAGAAAAATAATCTCAATGTCAAAGATGATGAAAATCATCGCGACTAAAAAGAATCGGACCGGAAACCGCTGTGGAGCGTCACGGCTTGGCACAATGCCGCACTCGTATGGGTCTTGTTTGGCAATGGTAGGGCGGCTTGGCGCGAGAAACTTCGTTGTTACAAGGCTTCCGAGCACAAAAACCACCGCCAGCACCAGCATGACGACGAGTGGCAGATAATTATCCACGAGCCTCAGCAAGGACTTTGTCGCGGCGATGCATGGCATTGCACGTGACAGCGAATATGACCATAGAGGTAAAGGCAATGACAGCTGGAGGAAGTCTCTTAGACCCCAAATCACGTTCCATCACCACGGAAATGATTGGGGCTGATGAATCAACTTCGGGCTTGAGTGGAACTGCTCCGAAGTTGATGCACTTCGTGCCTGGCTGACAAGTTTCTCCGTCCTTAAGCGTCACTACAGGTATGACCCTTTGGACCTGAACGATTGCGTAGTGAGGAGGGTGAGGAAGAGGCACCATGTCGATGCGGTTTATAAAGCTCTTTGGGTTCTTGCCACCCTTATCATAAGCGCTTAGAACCAATAGTTCTGTGGCTTTTTCGAAACGCTTGAGAGGCCCGTCTGCCGCAATCAATGCCTCAGTTGCGGTTGTCTCAGCCTCGCCTCGTTTGGTATTTCCGGCAGGCAAAGCCGTCCAGGCTTGAAGGTCATGGGCCTCATCGAGCGCTGCTGCTGAAAGATCGCTCAAGGACCTGCTTTCTACAACCTCGTGCACCTCCCAATGAGACGGAGTGCCTTGCATGCCGATGCCATAGATCATCCAGATGATGCCCATGATCATCATCCAGCCCGAAAGGCCAGCTGCAGCGATTAGGAAACCGAGACGCGAACCGGTGTTGGTCGCAACCAACAGGTAGGTAGAACCGCAGAGCACGCCAACCCCCACGACCACCACGAGAATGCCTCGAATAGTGGGGTCCCATGTAACGGTGAGCGCAAGAATCGTAGAAAGCATTAATTGTCCTTCCTGGCAGCCTTGGCGGCTGCAAGGTCACGCTCGTAATCGACGATTGCCTCAATTTGCTCACTGGTCAACACGTTCGCAAAGTACGGCATCTTTCCAGTGCTTTGGCCCCCAAAGCCGTAGCGGCCACCCATAGGAACGCCACCAGTCGTTGGGTCGCCAGCCACAAAGGTCACGTGGTCTTCACGATCAGGGAACTGGGTCAAAATGTTGTTGAGCGGAGGACCAAAGAAGCCACTACCAGCTACCTTGGCCTCTCCATATGAGAAGCCAGCCGTATGACAACGAGCGCAGTTCGCATTGAACAATACCGAACCCATTGAAGGGTTGGCTGTACCCGCCGCCTTCAGGGCTTCCATCTCTTTAGTTGCCTGATCTTGTGATTGCTGAAGTGCTTCTTTAGGAGTTAAAGCGATCTTATGTAAATAAGAAATAATGTTATCAAGCTGTTGGTCTGTCATTGGACCGCCGCCCGCAGTACCCCAAGCTGGCATCGGCGAGAAAGGTCGCCCATAGGTCAAGACATTCAGAATCTGTTCATCGGTCATGCGCAATGTCACGTCATTGAGTGAAGGGGCCTTCCACTGAACTTGGCGAAGTTTTCCAGTCTCTGGGTCAGTGAATGTGTAGGGAACCTCAGCCCCTAAGCCATCAAGGCCGCCATGACACCCTGCACAGTTGAATCCACCATTTTCGGTGGTATCGAAAAGTTTCTCGCCTCGATTCGCAAACGTCTCATCGAAATCAACGATTGCGCCTTCTTGGCGACCAGGCTCAGTAAGCCAATACAAAGGCAGGCCAACACCGATAATAAGAAGTGCAGCAAGACCAGAGACCTGGAAGCGCTCAAGGCGTGATGTCTCTAGGCTGTCGTCATCAAAGTAAGGCTTGCGGTTAGGAGCAAGTTCTATCTCTGCACCGATCTCATGTTTGCCCTTACGAGCATTGACCAACGCATATGCCAACCACGCTGCGGTCATTAAGACCACCAGCACCATCGCCACGGTTTGTTGTGTTGTTGCTGCGAAAACCATCAGTGACTGCCTCCTGCACAGTGAGGGCCTTCTGCTTCTTGGCCGGTCGTGTTCGTGCCAATCGGCACGCCACCAACAACGAGGCCAGTGTCAACTGTCACGAGTCCGTTCTCGACGGTGACCGGGAACGTGTCGAGACCGCGGGGAGCAGGACCACCCTTCTTCTCGCCCACTCGGTTGTACTGGGAACCATGACACGGGCACTCGAACCACTGGGAGGTCTCGCACCAGGGCACACGACACCCTAGATGAGGGCACTTTTGGTACAGAGCAATAATGCCCTCACTCATGCCTGGAAGCACTGAAGAGGTATAGACGCCCTTTGCCTTGTTGATGGAAGCAACGGGGTAGGGATTCAGATAAAACCGACCCTCGGGCACATAGAACGGCTTTCGCGTATCGCGAACCGCCGAAAGAATGTCCTCGAGCTTGCCAGCGCGGATCTTGCCACCGAAACCTTTACCACCTGCTGGCCAAAGAAAGCCAAGTACTGCGGCTCCAAAGCCTGATAGGCCAAGGCCCATCGTGAGAATCATCGACACATTAAGGAAATGACGACGAGTAACCCCAAAGCTTTCTGCATCTGGTGGAACAAAGACAGCAACAGGCGCAGGTTCTGGCTTGGCTAGCTCAAAGCGGGGACCGCTATGACCCTCTAAACGCTCAAATTGGCGGCCGACCAAGGGCTCACCACCAAGAAACGCGCTTGACCCGCGATCACGCTTGACCGTCTCACGGCTTAATGCACTGCGAGTATCGCTTCGCTTGGTCGTAGTGAACAAGACAAGCGCGGCCAGGGCAACAAGTGCCGAGATCGCAATAACAAGAATGCTCGATGCCTCCATCTTTGGCTCCTACAGCTCGAAGAAGATTCCGTCATTCCAAGGAAAGACGAAGTTGAAGCCCGGTCCACGAAAGAACGAGCCGATGATGACCAATACTGCCCAGAACATGAGAAATATTGTGAATAACGAAATGGAGAACTTCCGGTCTTCTGGCTTATTGCTTGGGTTCCGATCGGTATATGGCGCAAGGATGAGGGCGAAAAGTCCCATGCCCGGGATCGTCACGCCAGCCACCATCGGGTGGAACATCGTTAGGAGTTCCTGAAGGCCCAAGAAATACCAGGGCGCTTTCGACGGGTTGGGGGTCAGGTTGTAGTTGGCCAAAATCAATAGTGGGGCATTAACGAAAGCCGAGAAAATCAAGAGAAATGCGGTAACCGCAAGAGCTGCCACAAACTCAGCAATAAGCAGGTGGGGCCAGGTATGCACCTTGTCGGTCGGGGTGGCTTTTACATCTTGAATTGAACCAGCCTTAACGACAGTAAGGAGTCGTTGAGTGTGGCCTTCAGGGCCAGCTGCCAATGGGGGTGCCGTCACAGCTGCGGCAACGGCCACATCGCTCGGGCGCTCTTGAGTAGCTACCGAACCTGATGCTCCAGATTCATCTGCTGACGCGGCGGCTTCATCGCCACCATCCGCTTTAGCAGCCGCTTTCGCACGCGCTGCTTCGGCTCGTAGTCGAAGATGTTCGGGGAGTTCAGCCATGTTGTCTCGTTTCTACTCTTTGCGCGGCTTCGGGCCTAGAGGGGCCCGGAGATGCCGCCGTCCTTACGGACTCGCCAGAAGTGGATGGCCATAAAAATAATGATCACGAATGGGAACATCGCCACATGAAGCACATACCAGCGCAACAAAGTGTCAGAACCTATTTCTTTGCCACCTAGCAATACATAACGCACCTGGTCGCCAAAGACTGGTGTGTAACCCATCATGTTGGTACCAACGGTTACCGCCCAAAGGGCGAGTTGGTCCCATGGCAACAAGTACCCCGTGAAGGACAACAACAGTGTGAGGTTCAACAAGATGATGCCGATCACCCAGTTGAACTCGCGAGGTGGCTTGTATGCCCCGTGGTAAAAGACCCGCGCCATATGCAAGAACACCGCAATAACCATGAGGTGTGCTGCCCAGCGGTGCATGTTGCGCACCAACAAACCAAATGCCACGGCCGTATGGAGCGTATAAATGTCATCCCACGCTGCAGCAGCAGTCGGACGGTAAAAGAACATGAGGAAAATGCCTGTCACCGTCAAAAGAATGAACAAGAAGAAACTAAGTCCACCTAAACAAAGGGTGTAACTGACTTTGACCGCGTGGCGCTTCACCTTCACCGGGTGCAAGTGATAGAGCACCGAGTTCATGATGACGTAAGACCTGTTACGAGGGCTATCTGTATAGCCCTTGCGGAAGATCGAGCCGGGTCGGAAAATAGAACTCCAAGCCTGGGAGCCCTGAACGGTCTCAACCAGTTTGCTCATAGCTCCAGCCATGCCGGGTTTATTCTCAAGAGTTTTGGCCATTGGTCCTTCCGAATTCTTCCGTTACGCCGCTATCGGTCTACTAGAACCGCATGCCATAGGCGTAACCGTGGCTGCTATCACGTTGGTGCTGGTCTCCATCACGAGCTGACACACCGGTCTTACCCATGATGATTACCCCAGTTGGGCATCGGTCGACGCAGAGACTGCAACGAGTGCAGACATCTTCATCGACCACAAAAATCACATGATCGTCAGGGTCAATGCCAGGCTCGCTCGTATTTGTCGCCTCAGCAATGGCATCGGTGGAAAGCATGTGTATGCACTTCCACGGGCATATGTCGACACAACCCTCGCACATGATGCACTCGGCCTGATCAATGTGAAGAAACTGCTTGGGTTTAACCGACGCCGACAAAGCTGCTGTGTCGATTTCTTGTAGAACGTAGTCGCCAGGAAAGGAGGGCATTGGTGGGTTTGCATCGGTCTTTGCCATGGGAGTTAAGCCTTCTCCAGCAGCGGACGACCATAAGCTGACAACTGCTCTTTGGGCTGGGACTTGCCACGCTTTTGCCAAAGCACCCACGCAGTGCCATGCGCTCCCAAAAAGACGCCATAAAGACCGGATACGGCGATGTCACGAACGACACGCCAGTTGAGAGAGAACGGAAGCTTCTCGAATATCTTCCCGGGCCCAAGTAAAAGCCTGTCGGGACGCCACCCAAGCTCGCTATCAGCCCAGGTCAAGAATTGATGAGGAACTACGCCATAAACCCAAAAGATCACAAAGAATGCGAATGCTGCTGCGACCATCGCCTCGCCCCAAGTCAGTGGGGTTCCAGGTTTGCGGACCACGCCAACAGCAACAATTACCACGACACAGACGAAGGTAACGGCAAGAGACGCCAGGAATGCAACCATGCTGTGAATCCTCCTCGTGATAACGCTCGTGAAACTTCTCACATTGTAGGGCCGCTACACGCTTTCCTACGGGTTTTAGGTCTATCACGGTGCTTGGCAGGCCGACACATCCGCGCCAGATAAGCACTCGCTGATAGGCGAGGCCCAATTAGATAGCCTATCGGCGAACGCTCTAAGGTACGGCGGGCATAAAGACCCACCAGACAGCTATCGAATGGGCCATGTAGGTCGGGAGGCCAGTATGAGTGAAGTTCCAGAGCACCTCCTTCGTCGTTCACAAGAACGACGTGCAGCTCTTGGTCAAGGTGGCGATGCTCCAACGGGTGCACCTTCTGAGGGTGCAGTTGCCCCGGCAACTGGTGACTCCGGTGCCGTAAGGGCTCCATCGACACCAGCGCCTGTCGCCCCTACCCCTGCAGAAATTGTGCCAGCGGCTCCTCTTCCTCCATATGTCGAAGCCTCGTTACGCCGACCTAAAATTCCGCGTTGGGCCTTGCCGGTATTGGTTATGCTGCCCATCTGGGGCTACATCTACATCGGGGCATTGAAGCCAGCCGAGGTAGTGATCGAGCTTGAACCCGAACTCGCTGTGGGCCAACAAGTTTACAACACCAAATGTGCGACCTGTCATGGTGCCACTGGCCAAGGTGGGACCGGACGACCCCTCAAGGACGGAGAAGTTCTCCTCACGTTCCCCGACCCTCAACAACACATTGATTGGGTAGTCGGTGGTTCTACACCTAAGGGAACTCCTTATGGAGACCCCAACCGTCCTGGCGGCCAACGACTTTCACAGAGCGTTGGCGTGATGCCTGCGTTTGGCTCGTCACTATCGGCTGAGCAAATCAAGGCAGTCGTTCGCTATGAGCGTGAGATTCTCAGCGGCGAGGGCGGAGCAGCCGGAGCACCAGCGAGTGCGCCAGCAGGCGGCGGCCACTGATCGGTGGTGACCCCATATACGTAACGCCGATCAAGGCAGGCAGAGTCCTGCCCGGTACGGTTGGAGCATGACACGTCGAGGCGAAATCAGGTGACAAACCGCCAATACGATGTGCTTGTTGTCGGTGGCGGCCCAGCTGGTGCTGCCAGCGCCTATTGGTTGGCTAAAGCTGGCCATGACGTACTCGTAGTCGAAAAGAAAAGCTTTCCTCGTGAAAAGACTTGTGGCGACGGTCTCACGCCACGAGCAGTCAAACAGTTAGTCGATATGGGTCTTGAAAACGAGCTTGCGCCATATCACCGTTTTGAAGGTTTACGAACAGTTGCACATGGGCGCACAATCGAAATGCGCTGGCCAGATCACCCCGTTTACCCCTCGCATGGTTATGTCGTAAGACGTCGTGATCTCGATCAGTTCGTTGCTGAAAATGCCGTAAAGGCGGGAGCCACCTTGTGGCAGGCTTGCGAGGCCGTTGCGCCAATCATGGAGCAGGGCAAGGTCGTGGGTGCCACCATCTCACGCAAAGAACTGGGCACTACCGAAGAAGTTCGAGCTAGATATGTGGTGGTTGCTGACGGGTCGAACTCACGCTTTGGCCGAGCAATAGGTACGTCTCGAAATAAGACCTACCCCCAAGGTATGGCGATTCGTGGGTACTACGAGAGCCCGCTGCACGACGACCCGTGGATTGAATCAGCACTTGATGTGCGAGACCGTAACGGCAATGCACTGCCGGGTTACGGGTGGATATTCCCGCTTGGTGACGGCACCATCAACGTGGGCATCGGGCTGCTCTCGACCTTTAGAGATTGGAAGTCGGTCAATACGTCGCATCTCATGGAAGAGTTTGCCGCTACCGCACCGGCCTATTGGGGCATCAGTCCTGAAACGAAAGTGTCAGAGCCTACGGGTGGACGCCTTCCAATGGGAGGGTCTGTTGGGCCCAAAGCTGGGCCTAATCATTTGGTGATCGGCGATGCGGCAGGGTCGGTAAACCCCTTTAACGGCGAGGGAATTGACTATGCATATGAAACCGGACGCATAGCCGCTGAGGTTCTCGACGAAGCCTTACGAACTGGAAACGCACTAGCTCTGCAGCGCTACCCCCAGACCCTTGAAGAAGAGTATGGCCTCTATTTCAAGGTGGCCCGCCTGTTCGTAAAACTGATCGGCCACCCCGCCCTCATGCGAGAGATGACCCGCGTGGGCATGCACTCGCGGCCCCTTATGGAATGGCTGTTGCGAATAATGGCCAACCTCTTGCGCCCAGACGAACTAGGCCCAGCCGAAATCGCCTATAAAATGGCCGCCGCCATCGTGCGGCGAGTACCAGACCGAGCAATCAAAGCCTAGATATGGCTCTACGGCTGTGGTCAATAATCTCTGACCATGGGGGGGTTGCAGTGAATATTGAGAAAAGCTCGACAAAGGATCTTGGTCGCCTTGCACGTCGGTTGCAGTGGGCCACGATTGCCTGGAACAGCCTTGAGGTGTTCGTCACCGTTGGACTTGGTCTTGCGGCTCGATCACTCGCTTTGATTGCATTCGGGCTCGATTCGCTCGTAGAGGTGTTTGCTTCGTTGGTCGTCCTCTGGCACATGACCCCTAGTGATGGTGGACACCATGTTGGCCGAGATCGCCGTGCACTCCGTCTTGTGGGTGCGTCCTTTGGCGGGCTCTCCATCTATCTGTTGATCGCCTCCATCAATTCACTCATAGCAAACACACGGCCCGATGCTTCACCTGTTGGCATTGCGTACCTGTTCGTAACAGCGCTAGTCATGTTTAACCTTGCCCGTTGGAAGCGACGCGTCGGAATCGCTCTCAACAGCGAACCGTTCCAAGCTGAGGCATCCATGACTTTCCTCGATGGGTGTCTGGCAACGAGCATCTTGATCGCCCTGGCATTGAACCTACTGTTCGACTGGTGGTGGGCCGACCCTGTTGCGGCCCTACTGATCAGCGCCGTGGCCGCTCGAGAGGGAGTTAAGTCCCAGATTTATACGTTGTAATCGTCGTTGATTTATACGACTATCTCGTCGTATACTTACTACATGCCACAGGAGCCGCTCCCGTATCCGATCAGCCCGACCGTTGGCTCGACCATCGACCCGAAGAATGCCATCGGTCGAGACCCCCAGTGCGCTGAGGCTTTCGCTTTGCTGGCGCACAACAACCTCTTGGTTGGAGATCCGCGGCGCATGGGGAAGAGCGTCTGGAATCAGCGGATGGCGCTGATGGCCCCGGAGGGGTTCACCGTCGTCCAGATCGACTACGAAGGTGCCCTCACGGTCGAGGAGTTTCTCACGCGAACCCTCAGCGCAATCAGGGAACACACCGGAATATCCCACCGGGCAAGGACGATATTGCAACAGTTCATCGAGGAAGCATCTGTCGACGTGAAACTCCCGGGCGTCAGCCTCCGCACCGAATTCCGGTCGCTGGACCCGCTGATAGTACTGGAACGCGCCCTGATCGCTATTGATGAGAAGCTCGACTCAGCGCAACGTTTGGTAATCGCCGGAGACGAAATCTCAAAGGCCGTCGAGAACATCGCCAAGAACCCAGAGCAAGGGCCAACGCAGGCCTCAGGGCTCCTCCAGAAACTTCGAAGCCTTCGGCATCGCCGAGAGAGCAACATCCGCTGGATCATCACAGGATCAATCGGGTTCCATCATGTCCTGAGAATCGTCGGGGCGACCGAAGGCGACATCAACGACCTACATGCATTCCCGCTGGGCCCCCTCGATCACGCGTCAGCCACGCTGCTGGCTCAATGCCTGCTGCTGGGGATCAATCGTCCGGCTGACGAAAGGGTCGCCGCGCGCATGGCCACCATCAGCGACGGCATCCCCTACCTGATTCATCACCTCGCACATGTAATGCGCAACGGCCCGAAACCACTCACGCCGGTAGACGTCGATAGTGCGCTGAACCAGTTCATAGAGGACCGCGACGGGAGTAAAGCTGTCACTCACTTCGTGACACGACTGAATGGCTACTATGCGGAGAGCACGGAGCTTGCCGAACGCGTACTTGATCATGTTGCAATCAAACGGTCCGTGAAGTTCAACGAACTCCCAGACGAGCTTCGAGAACCAACAGACACGGTTCGAACGATCGTCGACTGGCTCCAAGACGACCACTACCTCATCACCGATGCAGATGGTGCACTCCAGTGGCGCTATGGGGTTATCCGAAAGATCTGGATGTCGCGCCGACGACTGAGTCAAGAGCCATGACGATCTCTCGCTTCACTCCCTCGCTGCTCTCGCACCAGATCCTCGAAGACCTGTTCGTCGCTCGCGAGCCAATCGTGGAGCAGATCATGCAGCGAGTGCGAGAAGCCGTCGATACGCAAGCGCGAAACCACACGTTGCTCATCGGACCGCGCGGTTCTGGCAAAACACATATCGTCAGTCTTGTTGCGCACCGAGTACGCATGCTGCGCTCAGATGGCACGCCGGTGCAACTTGCGTGGCTCCCAGAGGACCTCTGGACTATCGCGTCGTACCAAGATCTGCTGGGCTGCATACTCGACGCGCTCCGGATCGAAGACGAAACAAACGCCGCGCCCACTACGACTAGAGACGATTCGATCGAAACACGCGAGGCGACGTTGCGAGACAGTGCAGCGCGTCATGGCCCGATCGTGGTCGTGATCGAGAACCTGGATCTAGTGCTCGACGCGATCGAGGACGTCGGGCAACAACAGCTCCGTCATGCACTCCAATATGACCGCTCGATGCTGTTTGTAGCTACCACTACGCAACTCAGCCGTGACTTATCAGATCAGGCCGTACCCTTCTATGCGTTCTTCACAACGACGCGGCTCGAGCCGTTCGACGTGCACGAGGCGGCCGCGATGCTCGAGCGAATCGCCCAGCACAACGGCGATGCAGAGCTCGCCGAACATCTCGCAAGCGGCAATGCCGACGCGCGTCTCACCGCCATCGAACATCTCGCCGGTGGACAGCCGCGCATGTGGGCAACACTTGCTTCCGCAATCTCGATTCGTACCCTCGATGAGCTCGTTGATCTGCTCCTCACCCGCTTTGACGACCTCACGCCTTACTACCAGGAGCAACTGGCGCGGCTGTCGCCCCATCAGCGCCGTATCGTCGCCCGCCTCGCCGAAATAGATCACCCCGTGAGCGTGAAGGAGCTGGCCAACGATCTCGGAATCGAAGAACGCAGCCTTGGGCGGACGATTCTTGATCTGAAGGAGAGGGGCTGGACGCGCGTCTTCGAGTCCCCGCTCACCGCTATGCTCGATCAGCGGCTGACCTACTACGAACTTGGCGAACCGCTGGCGCGAATTGCCTTCCAGCTCAAGTCAGCACAAGGCAAGCCCGTTCGCCTCATCATCGATTTCCTCAAGACATGGTTCGAGCTGGATCAGTTGAAACAAACCGACTCCGATAATGAACTCACGATGGCATATGCGAGTGAAGCGCTTAGCGAAGCACAAGGCGACCGGACGCTCTGCCTCGTCCAGCGCCTCTCGCGCCTACCCGCCAACCGAAGGCCCGTCGTCGAAGACCTGGGTGTGGTCGATGACGCGTTGCGCGACCTCGCCGAGCAAAACCCCACGACACTGCTCCGCCTGCCGTCGCCCGTGCGTGCTGCTGTCGAGCACCAGCTTGCGCTTAAGGGCGGGTTCGATCCCGACAAAATCGCTGCGATACGACGTCTGATCCATATCGATGCGATCCACGAGTTCGGCCACGTTCCCCACCCCGACATGGAACGTTGGATAGAGCGTGCCGCCGATCTTGCTCGTCGCGATTCCCGGGATCTTTTCTACCTTGTCACATGGCTCGGCCGCACATGGCACTTCGAAGCAGCTCTAACGGCGCTTGCGCAATACGAACGCATCCTCGGGCCCGATCACCCCGACACCAT
>JBBSKG010000036.1:0-21678 GCA_038256565.1 Acidimicrobiales bacterium
GCTTTCTGTTGTTAGAACTTCGCCTACTCGCCTAGCTAGAGAAACGTCAGCAAGGGCGCTGACGGTATAGGCCGGACGACCCTTTTTCATCACGATTGGTGTGATCCATGCATCATGGGCACCGGCTTCGAGAAGTGCAGAAACGCAATGGGCAAGTGTTTCGCCCGTTACGTCATCGACATTTACTTCAAGCAATATCACTGGTTGGCCATAATTTGACCAAGACCCACCTGCCTGGTCGCTTGGAGCGCCAAGCACCACTTGGGCCAAGTTCGGAAGGTGCTCAAGTTCATTGCTACCAGCACCAAAACCAGTGGAGCGTATCTTTAGTGCGGGCAGCGGGCCCCAGTGCTCAGCCAAGGTTGTCATGAGGCCAGCGCCGGTGGGAGTCGTTAGCTCAATGTGGGTATCGACGCCATGAGACGGTGCTCCAACTCTTGCCAGTAGCTCAACGACCGCAGGCGAGGGGTTTGGGAGCATGCCATGTGCGGTACGAATCATTCCCATGCCTGTCGCTATTGGGCTTGCGGCCACATGATCAACGCCTAGGACTTCTAGTGCAGCAGCAACGCCGACAATGTCGATTATTGCGTCGATAGATCCAACTTCGTGGAAGTGAACCTGTTCGACCGGACGCCTGTGAAGCCGTCCCTCTACTTCGGCAATGGCAGCAAAAGCGTTCGATGCGCGCTCGTATATCCGTTGAGGCAAGTGGGCTTCGGCCAACAATCCGGTGATGTGGGCATAGGTTCTAGTAACAGTAGTGGGGGCGACTTCGACTATGGCTTGGGTGGCAGCGATGCCGCCGCGCATGACCGGCTCTGCATCTAGGTGCCATCCAGCAATTGGTAGACGTTCTAGTAAGCCCCTCACCTCGTCGAGGTCAGCGCCTGCGTCTAGTAATGCTCCAAGCGTCATGTCTCCAGCGATTCCAGCAAAGCAGTGGAACCACGCCGTGGTATTGCCTGGCCCCTGCATCCACCGTCGGTGATCAGCCATGTTTGGCTCGGACGTCGAGAATGCGCGCCACTGCACAAGCTGCGCCAAATCCATTGTCGATGCCGACCACGGTGATACCCGCCGCGCAGCTCGCCATCATTCCTAACAGTGCGGTAACTCCTTCAAGCGCTGCGCCATAACCCGCACTGGTTGGGACGGCAACGACAGGAGCAGCGGCGATGCCGCCAACCACCGATGCAAGAGCGCCTTCCATGCCAGCGATTACCACGATCACATCGGCTTCTGCCAACTGATCGAGTTCAGCAAGAAGCCTGTGTACGCCTGCAACTCCCACATCCGCTACTCGATGAGGGGTTATGCCATAAGCGCTGAGAACGCTCTCGCATTCACGAGCGACTGGCAGATCGGCGGTGCCAGCAGTGATCACGAGTATTCGTTCACATCGCGGAGGAGCGGGCCGCCAGACAACGGTGGAATCGGTGACAGTGCCGTTAGAGGTTTGAGCCATAGAGGTAGTGATCTGTTCGTCGTTGGCACGAGTAAGCACCACGGGTCCAGATGTCATTGCAACGAGTTCGGCCACGATCGCAGCGCACTGTTCTGCAGTTTTCCCTGGACCATATACGGCTTCGGCAACTCCCTGGCGAAGTGATCGATGATGGTCAATGCGGGCAAAGCCAAGATCGGCAAATGGAAGACGTCGAAGTTGTGCCATTGCTTCATCAGCGGTTATGACGCCATCGCGTACGCCTTCGATCATCTCCAACAGGGCCTTTTCTTCCATGGCTCCATCATTGTCCCGATTGTCCCTCCGCGTGAATTGTGCGGCAGGGGGTCCTTAGCGTCTAGGGGCTACAGGTGCAAGGTTGTCGATCGCAGGCTCTACGCTTTCTGAACATATGACGCGCATTGGTTTTCTTGGTCCGCCAGGCACTTTTACAGAACAGGCATTGCTCAGCCAGCCTGATTTTTCAGATGCTGAGCTATTTGCTTATTCCACAATTCCAGAAGTTCTAGTAGCGACTGAGAACGGCGATGTAGATCTTGGTTTTGTCCCAATTGAAAACTCGATTGAAGGAACGGTCAACGTCACTCTTGACACCTTGGCATTCGAGACGAGTTTGTTGATTCAACACGAGGTCGTGCTTGGCATACGGCTCAATTTATTGGCCCCGCTAGGGGTATCAATGGCTGACATAACCAAGGTAGTTTCCTTTCCACATGCAACGGCACAAGTGCGCGATTTTCTTGTTCGCGAACTGCCTGCCGCAGAAACGGTGGCGGCTAATTCGACAGCTGAAGCAGCCCGACTTGTTGGGGAAACTTCCGAGCCAGGCATGGCAGCAGTTGGAACATCGCTCGCAGCCGAGTTGTACAACCTTGAGATTCTGGCGAGCGATATTGCTGATCATCCAGAGAACGAAACTCGTTTTGTGGCGGTGGCCCAGTCTGGGGTCCCAGGGGTAACGGGTCATGACAAGACGACCATCGTTTGTTTCCAACAAGCTGACCGACCAGGCAGTCTGTTGGCCATCTTGCAGGAGTTCTCGGCTCGTGCAATCAACCTCACCAAGCTGGAGTCGCGTCCGACCAAGCGCGGCTTAGGTGACTATTGCTTCATCATCGATCTTGAAGGCCATATTGCCGACGAGGTCGTGGGGGACTGCTTGCGCGAACTCAAGGCAAAGGTCGCCGACGTGAAGTTTCTAGGCTCGTATCCCGCCGCTGGAGAGCACGGTGATTCTGTTCGCCGTGACGCCAATGCTGCATGGCGATCGGCAGATGATTGGTTGGCCGAAATACGCAAGCACATGATCGACCCTGTTTGAGCGCTAGCGTTTAAGGCGGAGGGATGGCAGAGCGGCCGAATGCGAAGGTCTTGAAAACCTTTGGACGAGAGTCCCGCGGGTTCGAATCCCGCTCCCTCCGCTGAAAATGATTAAGAGCGTCCGCCGATAGGCGGTGCTCAAAATACGGGTCTTGTTTTGTCAGGCGAAGACTGGCAAACGAATCGTTCTACACCCACAAGGTGAACCTACCCACTGAACCTCTAAGGTTCAGTGGGTAGTTGGCTACTAGAGTGGGCAACCATCGGGAGAGGTGCCGGAGTCCGGTTGATCGGGACGCCCTGCTAAGGCGTTGATGGGTGCAAACCTGTCCGTGGGTTCGAATCCCACCCTCTCCGCTCGAAGTCGATGCGGGACTTTTCGTGGTGTAAATGTTACGAAAAGGTTTCAGTTTGTGTACACTGGGCATAACAAACCACATATAGCTATCCCCTAACGTCAAGAAGTGGTGACAACAGGTTGCCCCTTGACGTTTTTCATCGCTGACTGAGTATCGATAAACCCAATCAAAGGGTTATTGATCGACAAGCGTGGTGGGTCCGTATGCTCCTTGACCTCTTTTTAGTCTTGGCGCGCGCGTTCTCGCTTGGGGCAACTAGGAGGCATAAGTGATAACCCCCCGTTCTTTATTGGCGCGAACGCAAGTTATTTGGTCGTGGAAAAGGGCTCGTTTAAGCACGGCCATGACTGTGGTAGCAGTTGTCCTATCTGGCTTTGCACTACCAGAGGTTAGCTATTACCAAAAGGCCGCAGGTGCTGAAAGCGGGGCGTCTGAAGGCAGGGTGCCCGAGGCGGGTGGTGACGCGATCAAGAAGTCCATTCTTGAGATTTCTCTTTCTGGTGTGGGAAGCGAGGGAGACAAAGGGCTTTTAGCTCGGCTTCCACACCTGGGGGATCTCTACATGGAAAGACGCTCTGGGGCTATGGATACTGTCACCGTGCCAACTAGTCCTGTTGTGACGACTCCACCTCCCGCAATTGCCAGGCCGCCTGTTCGCTCTGAGCGTTTGCAGGTTGTGAACGACGTGGCCGAGGAAGTTGCAGAAATGGTTTCTGAAACAGAAACCGTTGACATTGTTGGTCTTGACGAACTGCCTGAGCCCGAGGGTCCAGGAGAGTACCTAGGTTCCTTTTCTGTTACTTGTTATGCCTTGGATGGCAATACAGCAAGCGGTGAACCTGTTCATGAGGGGGGCGTTGCAGTTGATCGACGGGTCATTCCATTTGGAACGCGTATCTATATTGAGAACGTAGGTTGGCGCGTTGCCAATGACACTGGCTCTTCGGTGCGTGGCAATCGGCTAGACATCTGGCTCCCCAGCCATGACGCCTGCATCGGGTTTGGCCGCCAGACCCTCGACGTTTTTGGCTAAAGGCGGTCCTAACCTAAAGGCGGTCCTAAGGGGCTGTTGGCACCTTTCGCGCAATGGCGCGAGTTGGGTGCTATCGGCGACCGCCGATCGCGACGCCACCGAACAAGCAGCGAAGGTGTTGGTCATGGCTTATCTCAAGCAGATGTTGATGGATAGATTTTTGCATGCCGATCCGCACCCAGGAAACTTCTTGTTGTCTCCCGGACCAGACGGCCCTCGCATTGCCTTTGTCGACTTGGGTTTCGAGACTAGGTCGGGCAACTTGGCCAGCCTTGCTAATTGGATGATGCTGTTCCGGTTCGAAGATACCGAAGAAGACCGTGAGGCAGCATGGCAGCGCCTCATGAAAGCTCAACGTGATGACCCAGTCATGCGCCTTCCTTCAGAACTGATTCTCGTGGGTCGAGTTCTCATCGTGCAGACAGGTTTGGTATCTCGCATAAAACCAAGTTGGAAGATGGCCGACCTAGTGGCTGCAAGCCTTGCTATTCCTGAGGCACCGTAGCTGGTCTCCTTAGGCCTATACTTCAATTCGCCAATACCCAGCGCTCGTAGCTCAACGGATAGAGCATCTGATTACGGATCAGAAGGTTGGGGGTTCGAATCCCTCCGAGCGCGCTAATTTCTTGGTGTCCCCTTAATCATCTAGACCCTCTTCTCACCGTAAGTCATTGCACTTATTGCACTTCGTAGGTATCACACATTTTATGAGTGACGTACTTGAGGTCCGACCGGGGTCCTTGAGACCAGAAGAACTTGCAGAGTTCGGTCGCGTGCTTGAGATGGTACGTGAACAAGCCGGTCAAACGCCGCGGCTTGTTGGATCGGATGGAACTGCTATCGAATTGCCAGAGGGCATACATGCTCTTTTGGTTTTGATCGTCGATCACTTGCGGGCAGGCGATGGCGTGACTGTGATGCCAATACACGCGGAACTGACAACGGTGGAAGCGGCAGAGTTGCTCGATGTGAGCCGCCCTTACCTCATCAAACAGCTTGATGCCGGTGCCCTTTCGCATCACATGGTTGGCTCGCATCGACGACTTCGGCTTTCGGATGTACTGGCATATCGTGATCAAATAGATACCGATTGCCAACGTTGCGTTGTCTGCCATGACCGCTGAGGCCGAGGAGTTCGGTATTTGCGGCAAGTAGCCGAGTATGGCTGGCTTCGTTGTCGTCCTTGACGCAAACATCCTCTACGGCATCGAGGTAACCGACCTTTTTGCCACGATGGCGACGCGTCGGTTGTTCAGACCTCTGGCAAAACCTTACAAAGGTTTACGTACGGGACTTTCATTGAATTCTATTGTCATTATTGAAATTCCCTGTAAGACTCCGAAGGAAGTAACTTCACACGATGGTTTTCCCGGGGGGGCACCGATGAAGAAGTTTATGGAGAGTTCCGAGCTGGCTCGCGACGATCGATTCAAGCGCATTCAGATACCGATTGAGTTTCTCACTGCCGAGGAAGTCAGCCTGGAGCAGATCAAAGAGACGTTTAAGGCAATTCAGACCAACCCTGAAATGAAAAAGGCGATGGAAGATCGCGGGGGTATCAGCCTTGGTGGCCGCATGCGACCTACTGATGATTTGGCGCCTTTGAAGATCAAGAACCAGATGCACGGCATCTTTATGGGAGAGATACAAGCTCTCGAAGGTGCGGGCCGCAGTTGTTGGGACTTCACAGATAACCCAGAGTTACCGTGGAAGTTTCAGCTCGACATGGCTCGCCAGTGTTGGGATGAGACTCGCCACGTCGAGACCTACTCAGCCCTGCTTGACCATGTTGATGGCGAGATAGGGGAGTTCGCTGAGAACGTTATGTTGTTTGAATTCGCTTGTTCCGATGACCCCGCTGAGCGGGTAGTAGGTGTTAACCGTTGTCTTGAGGGCCTAGCACTTGACGTATTCAACGAGACGATTCGTTTCGGCAAGGCTGCTGAAGATGAGTGCATTTGGCGGACGGTCGATTACGTCGCTGCCGACGAAGTAACTCATGTGCGGTTTGGTCAGATTTGGAGCAAGGCACTTACCGAGAATGACCCTGAGCGTCGAGCGAAGGTGTTGGCGTTTCAGCGCAAAGTTGATGGTGTCTTCAGTTTCGGTGGCATCCGCGGTTCGTACGATTCGCGGACCAATGAAGAACTCATGCCTCTCGCCGTAGAGCTACGCAAACTGGCTGGCTTCACCGACGATGACATTGAAGAGGTCCGAAACTCTGGACCAAAGATCAAGGAGCTAGCGAAGGACGGGTCCTTGGCTCATTAGGGCTTGGTGGCGGTTACTAAGCCATAGAACCAAAGTTTGCGCTTGAGGCTGCGCCATTGGTCGCGGGCACCTACTACGTTGCCGTGTTGTACTGAGGTGCGAAGTCGTAGCGCTTTGAGGCCACGTGCAATTGGATAAAGAAACATGGTTACTCTATAAAGCCTGCGTAGTGATGGGGCAACGCCGTGCGTCAGGTCACGAATCTGAACGTCTACAAACCCCGCTGCTTCAAGCGCTGCTACGAGTTCATCTTTGGTCTCGATGTCGGGGATTGCCCACCCGCTTAGCCAGCTATGGATGAGGCGTTCATCATAAGGTGGCAGTGGTCGCGAGAAACGCAGATATTCGGCAATTACCAGCCGTCCGCCTGGACGTAACACCCGAGCCATTTCCTTTGCAAAGATTGCCTTGTCGTGTGAATGACAGAGGCTTTCTTGAGCCCATGCAACATCAAAGCTCATGTCGTCAAAGCCTGTTGCGTGGTAGTCCTCTTGGCGAAACGTGGCATGTTCGCCGAGGTTGCGTTCATCGGCATAACGAGTTGCCCGCTCGACTTGGCTTGCCACTGGGGTAATGCCTACGACTTGTGCTCCCAGGGTTTCAGCAAGCCACATTGATGTACCTCCCACGCCGCACCCTGCGTCGAGTACCCGGTTTCCTTTGGTCACCTGAGCGGCGGTGGCCATGAGGCTGTTCATTGCTACGAGAGACTCGCTATGGCTCTTCGCTCCGTCATCCCAATAGCCGAAATGGATAGCCCTGTTATCTGTGTTCAACCACAGAGCACGATAGTCAAACCAAGTTTCATCGTAATAGGCAACAATGTCGTTCAGCCCAGTGTCATCTAGCTCAGGGTCATTGTTTGCTGAGTTGGTCACTCCGGTTTTTTACCATGTTGGTCATCGCTATTGTCGCCACGCAAGACATTGGCCACGTCGAGCACGGTAGCTTCGATAATGCTGGCTGGACGGGGACGAGAGCCAGATGTACCAGTCTGGCCATTAATTGACCGACCCTGACTTGACCGACCCTGACCCGAACGGTTGCCCAGGAGTCGAGTCTGAAGATCTTCAATACCACCACGGTCATCATCATGCGCCGACTCTTGTGACTCAGAGGCTGGAGTCATGACGCGCGATGCCATTTTGCGGATGGCCTGTATGCGCTCTTTAGTGAGTTCCTCATCAAGATTGTCGACGCTCAAACGAGCACGCAACGCCGATTCTTCGGGCTCTAATGACTCGATGCGAGCATCACGAGGAAGCTGGGGAAGCGGTAGGGTAATGCGACCTAGGCGTGACCCGGAAGTCTCCATACCTAAGACATTGATGCGCCTTGGAACGAGTCGAAGTGTGCGATCTTCGAGTTGTACGTCCATGTCGGCTTCACTCAAACGCAGGCCAGCAATACCCGTACGGGCGACAACGCGACCAGGGCGTAGCCGAAGTCGAACCGGCAACCCTACGCTTTTTGACCAAGAGTCCAATGAACGCTGGTCAAGGTGAATGCGAGCCTCGACATGAGCCACTCGAATACGAGGCGGCCAACTTGGCACAAGAGCAAGACCTTTGATGCGAACATCTACTTCTTGAAGAAAAAGCCCTCCGGCTCGTGCCCCACTGATGACGATGCGACCTCGTGGAAGGCGTCCAAGTAAGAGACTAGGGCTGAGAGAGAACCTAACCTGAACGGGCAGCCCAGTTAGGCGAGTGGCGAGTTTGTCGAGAAGTTTGACCATGTCAGGTTTCCTCGGTGGGTGGGGGGTTGAGCCGAGCATTGAGTTCGGGCAATTTCTGGAGCAGTGGCATCAGGGCCATCATCATTGAGATATCAGGTGATAGCGAAGCGAAAAGATTACGCAGCATGAAAACATTGCGGACAAACAAGACTTCTTCGAGCGGGGGGCGAATCTTATGGCGCAGCAGTACGGTCATGGCCTCTCGCAGGCCTCCAACCATTGACTCTTCGCCACCCATCATCATCGTTGCTGGTTGCAACGCCTCGGTCGATGCCAGGTCTGCAACCAGGGCACTTGTGTCGGTTCCTTCGGGGACAGCGCCTGCCAGGCGCATTGACTCCACTTGATTCTCAAAATCTCCTGAAAGCACAGAGGTGAGATAGAGCAACGCAGCGCGTCTGGTCGTGAGATCAAAATGACCCATAGAGCCACAACCCACGATCCCAAGGTTTCCATTGTCGAGAACCATCAGGTGCTCAGGAGCCATGTCGATATGGAACCCACCATATTCGAGTGCGGCATCAATGGTTACTCCGACAAGAGCAGCAACCGTTTTGTCGACATCGAGTGTGTGACGTGCTTCAGAAAATGGTCGACCATCAAGGCGCTCAAACACAACGGCGCGTCGGGTAGCTAAGCCAGGAATGGGCCGAGCCACTTCTACGCCTGAAAGGCATAGTTCTTCGATGATGATGCCGAGTTCAGCTGTGTTGAGAGCTTCATTTCGCAGGTCTGATTCTTCGAGAAGTTGACGTGTGGCCATCTCAACAAAACCAAGTGGGTGTGGTTCTCGAAGCGCTGGAATCAGTTGTTCGAGTGGGTAGACCATTGTGGCGCTGACTCGGGCATCGGCATGGAGGTCTCGGTCGACTCCAGGACGGCGCACTCGCACCATTACGCGTCGCCCATCAGCAAGTTCTGCACCATGAAGCTGGGTGATAGCAGTGTAGGTAAGCGGAAGCGGGTCAACTCTACAGACCTGATCGCCAAATGATCGCTTCACGATGTCGCGAACAACAAGGGCAGGCATAGGGTCAATCGTTATAGGGCGGCGGCGAATCTCTTCGACGACAACGCCAGGGGCCATTCCCTCGCTCTGAGAAATAATGCGGGCGATTTCTACCGCAGATGGCCCCAACATTGCGAGCTGATCGCGCATCCATTCAGCGGCACTGTTCTTGAGCCACTCGCCTGGTTCATTCCATTTCTGTTTGGATATGTCATTAGGCAATGTGCGCACGGCCCAACGAAGACGGGCCAGATTGAGCGCACCAATGTGGCGCGCTAAACGAAGTGGTGGCACGGGCCCGGGGCGAGCGAGGCGCAAAGCATGGTCTACAAAGCTTGAGCGTTCGACTGCCAAGTCGTGATCGAGTTGGGCAATTGAAGCATCGAGCCCGGGTAGTGCAGATACCCAAGCAGATCGTTGGGCTCGTTCAGAGAGAGTTGAGGAAGAGGTTTCGGTGGTCATTTACAGCCCTCCATCTTGTTCAGACCTAAGACGAGCTCGTGATTGTTCTCGGGGCACGGCAGTTGCGGCGTAGGCAACAAACGCGAGGTCATCAGAATCGATTTGTCGCACATCTCCTTCTCGACCGTCCAAGCTTCCACGAAGCGTGATGGCAACATGTGGGGGTTCGGGAGTAAGCGTGAAGTCAGTGACCTCGTAGCCATTGGCTAGGAATGTGCGCAGATCCCGCGAGAGCGGATGGTCCCTGGCAATTCCAGGGCTGGCAAGGGCTTTGCCAATGGCTCGAAGGGGAGCCATCAGGTTGTTTGGCGAGGGCAACATTTCGCCTATGGACCCACCCGTGAGATTCACAATTCCCCCTTAAGAGCATCTGACAATTCATCCAGATTGCTTACGCTATCGCTGCTTTGGGCAACTTCGCCTCCAGCGAGCATGTACTTCAAGATGCGTTGATCTCCCAACAACTGGTAATCGGGAGCCATTTCCTTGCTGTAGCGCTCGAAATAGAGAAGCTGCTTTACGACGAGCACCATCTCTCGTGGCAGGCGTACTCGATGGCGTGTGGCGACTAACAGAACCTGGCTGAAAATTTCGCCATAGCTAATTTGTCCGAGAGGTCTGTTGAGCAACGGTTCGACAAGTTCACGAACGTCTTCAGCGGCTACTGCTATATCAACGGGTTGTGTCGTGGCACCGAGTGAAAACATTGCTTGTACGGCTTGGGTGTAATTGCGCTCAACCAACACCGCCGGCAACGCAGTGAGTAGTGCCTTTCGATGCTTTTCTTCAAGCCTTCCCATGGTGCCAAAGTCAAGAAACACGACCTTGCTGTCAGGGGTAACAAAAAGGTTGCCTGCATGCACATCACCGTGGAAAAAGCCGTGTATCAACGCCGCTTCCATCCACGAACGCACGCCCAGTAGAAGGAGTTCTTCAAGGTCATGATTGTCTGCCACTAGCCGTTCCGCGTCGTCAACCGAAACCCCTTCGATGAAGTTCATGACCATCACACGTTTTGCGACCATGCCTTCGATGGGAAGAGGCGCAACGATGCGGTCATTGTCTCCAAACGAGCGCAGATTGGCCTCGAACTCCACAGCTGCGGCGGCCTCATTGTGGAAGTCAAGCTCAGAACGCAAAGCAACGCCGAAGTCTTCGACAATGGCAACAGGGTTAGCCATTTCGCCAATCGTGCCAGAACGCTCAACGACACCAGCTAGATAACGCAATAGACGTAAGTCGCGATTTATCCGTCCCGAAAGATTGGGCCGGCGAATCTTTACGGCAACACGAGTTCCGTCATGCAACCAGGCTTCATGCACCTGTGCGATCGAGGCTGCTGCAATGGGTTCGTCATTGAAAGAGGCAAACAACTCCTCGACGGGTTTGCCAAGTTCTCGACGAATAGTTGCCTTTATCTTGGCGGTGGGTTCAGGGGGCACGCTGTCGAGAAGTCGTCGAAACTCTTGAGAAAACGCATCGGGAAACAAGCCGGGGCTTGATGCAATGAGTTGGCCAAGTTTTACGAACGTAGGCCCGAGGTGGGCAAAACTGTGCCGCAAGGCAACAGCCATTGCTCTTGGGGCTCGGTCGCGAGGCTGCATAACCAGATAGGGACCACGTCGTACAACGGTTAGAACTCCGTGACGCATAAGCGTAAAGACGATCTCGACCAAACGGGTGACGTCTGTTGGTGCTACATGGCGCAGATCAATCGTTGCTTCAGCAAGCCGTCTCGTTCGCTTCGTTAGATCAAGTGCCATCTTTAGTGACCTGCGGTGTGAGAAAGGTCGACCTCATCGACGATATTCACCACGTGAAGCGATGGTCCAGCCATTTCGTTTTTATTCGTCGCATTGAGATGAACGCTGTGATTGGGGGAGCGATCAGGAGTAAGTGCCGGAACCAATATTTCTTTCAAAAAAACTTCGAGATCATCTGGAACAGGTGCCATCACCAGCGAAATGGCCATGCGTACTAGCCAGTTCGCTGTTGCTTCTGGATTGCGATTGGCAATCATGCCCCCCTGCATCGCAGCAGCAAGAAGCGGGGTAGAGATTCCTACGGCCTCATTAAGAATACGGTTCAGATCGCTCGTTAACAGTGGTGCGACTACGTCGGGCTCATCAGAAAGCACTTTGGAAACCACTGGATGCTCTCGAACCTGAGTGATTATCGATGCCATTAACTTGACGAGAGTATGTGGCCCATCGAGTTGTTTGGATATGCCAGGCAGGGTGGCTATGAGGCGATGCGCTTCACGCGCCGCTAGCATCCAGAGCAGATGGTCGATGTTCCCAACCTGTCGGTATACGGTGGTTCGCGAAACCCCAATTTCGCGTGCGATGTCGGGCATTGTGGTGCGAGAGATTCCATATCGGGCAAAACAACGCGCTCCAGCATCGAGGTAAGGGTCAAGCGCTAGCGGTGGAGCCGGTGGCAGGCCATCGCTAAGCATTGGGAGCACGGGTGCATTTGCCATAGCGTTCGGATCAGACCCCTCTCAAGATGACTGTTCAACATGATGGGCCATCTAGTTTTTCACTGGTCCTTAGTGGCACACTCCAACAGTTATGTAACTATGTCACACAACAGGTGATTTACCCAGGGGGGATGATGGCTCGTGCACGGGGTTTTACCGACGAAGCGATTCGGGGGTTTGGGTTCAAAGAGGTGGGTCGGGCGGTAACCACCGCACGGGTCCTCACCCGTCATGGTATGCGGTTTATTCCGCACAGCCGCAATAAACCAGATCGCGCTAAAATCGCTTCTACCGAAGCTAAACAAGCTTTTGCAACCCTTGGCCCTACTTATGTGAAGTTGGCCCAGCTTGTTGCATCAAGCCCAGGACTTTTTCCAGAGGTGTTGTCCGACGAGTTTCGTAGCTTGCTCGACGAGGTTCCTCCGTTTGATTATGAAGATGTTGAGCAGGTCATCATCGAAGAGTTGGGTGATAAGCCAGATGTCATATTTGCGCGGTTCGATCGAGTGCCGCTGGCTTCGGCATCAATCGCTCAAGTGCACACCGCTCAGCTTCATGACGGTGAGGAGGTTGTCGTAAAGATCCAGCGCCCAGGTATCAGGGATCGGATTGAAGGTGATCTACGAATACTCATGAGGTTGGCCAGAATTCTTGAGAGAACTTCTGGGAAGGGTCGCATGGCTAACCCAATCGCAGTGGTAGAAGATTTCGCTGCAACGTTAAGTGAAGAACTTAACTTCGTGGGAGAGGCGCGAGCCATGGAATCTTTCGAGGTCAATCTTCGGGCTTATGGCAAGAATGACAACATCCGCACGCCATCAGTTCGTTGGCCTTGGACCACGAGACGAGTCTTGACCATGGAACGCATCTATGGATACAAGATCGATGACCTCTTTGAACTGAACACAAAGGGATGGGATCTTGCTGGCACGCTTAAGAGTGGAGTACGTGCATGGATGGAGGCCGCACTTGAGCACGGTTACTTCCACGGCGACGTGCATGCGGGCAACCTCATGCTCGATGAAGATGGAGTCATGGTCTTTCTTGACTTTGGCATCATGGGCCGCCTCGACAACAAGACCAAAGAAGTCATGCGTCATGGGCTGCCAGCGCTACTCATTGATGGCGACTTCAAAGAAGTGGCTAAGGCCATTTACGAGTTGGGTGCGATTCTCAATGCCGAAGATCTTGAGGAATCAGCAAAAGACATCGCCGAGATGATGGAGCCAATTATGGGGTCGCCTTTGTCGGAAATCTCGTATGGAGAGATTCTCGTCGACATTGTGCGCATCGGAACACGCTACGAAGTTCGTCTTCCTCGTGAGATGGTTTTGGTCGCCAAGCAGATGCTTTATTTCGAGCGTTACGCAAAGCTCATGGCACCAGATTGGAACATCATGAATGACCCAGAAATCATCTCCTTTCTATTTGACGGCCTTGAGTCTCAGTCGGTCGGTCAAGCAGGAGCTGACGAGTTTGCGGAGAAGATGACATCGAAAGATGATCTTTTTGAATGATTTTATTTTAGATTTCCCTGCTCAGAAGACATTCTCTCGGAGATGACTTGCAGGCATGGGGCTAAAGCGTGTCGAATGTCACCTGCAACAATAAGTAAAAGTTGTTGCAAGGGGTCGGCAACTCAAGTCGTCAATAAGTTCTCTTGGGTAGGGGACGAAGTCGAGATGGAGCGAGCATGATGACCAAAACCTGGGTCAAGGTTGGCAAGACGAAAGCCATAGGCGGCATTTTTGCTGCGGGGGCGCTCTTGGCCGCTGTACTCATGCCTGCAGGCAGTGTCACTGCTCAGTCGAGCCCTGGTTCTGTTCAATCTGGTGGTGGTGTCAAGGCCCAAGTTGACGCACAAGTGGTTGGCATCAATATCTTCACGGGCAACTTTGCCCTTCCAATCAAGTTCGGCATTGCCGGGTCACGGGTAGATGGTAAGACCGCAAGCTCTGCCTCAGGTGCCCTCGATCTTGGTCTACTGGGTTCACTTATTGGTCTTGCTCTTGTCAACACCCCGACTCTCGACAAGCATGGTTGGACGCTTGATTTCCTCGGTCCAGCACTTGGGGCAATGGCCGCTACCACTGCTGACTCTCGTACCGCAGCTGGGGCACTAAAGACCCGAAGTACTCCTGAGATGGTTCGTGGTCCGCTGCAATTTCGTGGGGCAACAGAAACGGTGTCGGCACCTGACGGCGGACCGAGCAACGCGAAAACAACCGTTGGTGAACTGCGTCTAGACCTAGGCGTGGTGCAAGTTCTTGTCGAAGGCATGGAGTCGACTTCGGTGGCTTCCGCTACCGAAATTACAGCCACAAGCACCCTGAATCTTCTTGAGCTCAAGATCGGTGGCATTCCTACGTCACTGCGAAATCTGCGCTGGAACTTTAATCAGAAGTTGGGTCAGGCACCTACGAGTTCATTCGTTGTTGAGTCAGGCCAGATTGGCCCAATGCAATACGACATGAGCAAGCCTGGCTACCTAGAGGCTGGCATCGCTCGCATAAACGAGATGATGGAAGGCGTTAACGCAGGCATCACGTTGCGGGCACCCACGGTCGACGCCGACAAGCCCGGAACTCTTTCGTCGCTTCGTTTCGAACTCAAGAACTCGAAGTTGCTTGCCGACACCATTGGCAAGATATTTCTTTCAACGGTCTCCGATACCTATTTCGATTGGTCCGAAGATCAAGCAGCCAAGATTCCTGAACTTGGCCTCGTCTTTACTGTCGTCAACATCATTATCGGTGTGATAACGGGCCAAGGCGGCATTGCGCTTGAGGTTGGTGGCGTGGGTGGCACGATTGCACCTAAGCCGATTGAAACGTTCAACTACGGCACCCCAGGTGGTGGAGCCTCGACTGGACCAGCGGTAGCACCTGCGACGGTTACCGCCACGACTCAGCCAACACAGACTTCATCGAAGTCGACTGACGCACTAGCGGCGAAGAGGCCAGCGTCATCTTCGCCTACCACTGTCACTACAACTGTTTCAGCTACTACAACCTCAACAACAATGCTTACGCAACTGACTACTCCTTCGGAATTTGTACTTGGTGGAACCGAAAAGGTAGTTGCATCTGAGAAGTTCCCAGGATTAATCATCATATTGTTCGCAGCCGCCGGACTCGCTGCCTTTTGGGTCCATGACCGTCGTCGTATACAAGCCTTCATTGCAAAGGGAGCAAAAAAATCATGAAAATACGTCAGCGTATGGGCGATGACGCCATGGACAGCTTGCTGCTCAGAGGCTACGCCCCCCTCCTCGTTATTGTCGTCACGCTGGCCCTGTTGGTCATGCTTGTGCCGAGCAAGGGCCCAACAGAGCGGGCTATAGAGTCGGGCAACACTGAGCCCACGGTTGACGGTTTTGTTCCTTCCCAACCGGGACAGAATGACACTACGGTTCCTGGCTCAACAGGCACCGTGGCACCTGGTAGTAATCCCGGCAAGACGCCTACGTCCGGCAAGACGCCTACGTCCGGTTCCTCTGGTGCCGCCGGTGGTTCTGGGTCTGCGCAACCTCCCGGTGCCGCTCCTGGTGGCAAAGTTGCCGTCGCTGGTGACTGCGAAGGTGGTGCTCGCCAAACAAGAGAGCCCTACTCGCCTCCTTGCATTAAGTTTTCTGGTGCCAACGGTGGGGCAACTAGCCTTGGCGTTACTGGCGACACCGTCAAGATTGCCATCCGCGAAGGCAACTTACCTAGCCTTTACGCCGTTGCAGGCCAAGTGGCTGAGAAGGCCAACATCAAAGACACCAACGACGACATCCGCCGCACGACCGTTGCTTATTTTGATTATTTTAATAAGAAGTTCCAGATGTATGGTCGCAAGGTTGAGCCTGTGTTCTATAAGGGCCAAGGCGATCAGCTGGCCGAGTTCTTCGGTGGTGGTGTTGAAACAGCCAACGCAGATGCCGTGAGGGTTGGTCAAGAGATCAAGGCATTCGCTGACGTAAGTGTTCTGTCATCGCCATACGCCGATGGGCTTGTGCGTCAAAAGGTAATTGCGATTCCACCAATTCACATGTCTCGCCAGTGGTATGAGAAGCGTGCTCCTTATGCCTATGGAGTCTTTGTTGACTGCTCACGTCTTCTTGAGTCGATTGTTGACTATGGGCTCAAGCGCCTCATTGGTCACCCTGCCCGCTATGCCGGAGACCCAGCGCTGCGCTCGAAGAGTCGAACGATTGGTTTGATCGTTCCCGAAGAGCCTTGGTATCAGGAGTGTGCCGATAAGGGCGCGGCCATGTTCGAGGCAGCAGGCAACAAGTTGGCGCACCGCATTAACTACAAGCTTGACTTCACTCGACTGTCTTCTGATGCAGTTGGTATGGCTGCTCAGATGAAGGACAAGGGTGTTACTACTTTGATCTGTGCCTGTGACCCCATCTTGCCTTTGTTCCTTACTACCCAAGCGACCCAGCAGAATTATCGCCCCGAATGGGGAGTGGTCGGAACCGCTCTGACCGATGTGGACTTGTTGGGTCAGATCTACGATCAAGACCAGTGGCGTCATGCTGCAGGCTTAAGCTTCCTCAACGATATTGCCAACGGTCCAAAGTCAGAGGCCTATCGGGTCTACAAAGAGATGAGAGATGATGAACCAGCTTTCACCAACTCAATTCTCTATTACCCAATTTTGCTGACCTTCCTGGGCATTCATATGGCGGGACCTAATCTGACCCCCGAAAGCTTCCGCCAAGGTCTATTTAACTACCCACCGACTTCTGGTGAGACCGGCGTCTGGAGCTTTGGTCCTGATGACCTAACCGCAACAGACGACGCACGAGAGATTTATTGGGATCCGAAAGCCGAAAGCCCCTTCAATAATGAACCGGGGCGCTATGTCCAAAGTCTTGAAGGCCGCTACACCAAGAACTGGCCAAAAGGCGAAGCCACATTCCCCATCGAGCCCTGAGAAGAGTGAACATGACGAACGACACGTTGGTTGGGGCACCTTCTTCGGTGTTTGACAAGGTAAAGGGCATGGTGCCTGAGTCCGCACGTTTCCCCGCAATGCTTGGGGCGGCGGTCTTCATAGGGTGGCCGATATTAAATGCCATCCTGCCCGACGGAATGCCGCTAGGCATCGTGCTGTTGGGCGCAGTGCTTGGTTCATTGACCGGCATGACTGCTATTGGTTTGGTGCTTGTCTATCGAGCTACCCGAATTGTGAACTTTGCTCAGGCATCGCTCGGCTCGGCAGCTGGCGTGTTGTCGGTATTGGTATTTACAACATGGGGCTGGAACTACTTCCTAAGTTTGTTCCTGGGCCTTGTCATGGCTGCGGCGGTAGGCGCAGCCATTGATGTGGTGATTATTCGACGGTTCTTTTGGGCACCACGATTGATCTTGACACTGGCCACCATTGGCCTCGCTCAAATATTGGGCGGTATCGAACTTGGGCTTCCTTCGTTGTTTGGTAAACCACTGGTGACGAACTCGTTCTCAACACCAGTTGGGGGGAGTTTCACTCTCGACCCAATCTTCTTCAAGGGTCCTCACATCATGGTTTTAGTTGTGGTCCCTTTGGTGGTTGCAGCCTTGGCATGGTTCCTGCGGGGAACTTCAGCCGGAACGGGCATTCGTGCAGCAGCAGAAAATGCTGAACGAGCCATGTTGTTGGGGGTTCCAGTCAAGCGTTTGTCGACCATTGTGTGGGCGATTGCCGCAACGATGTCAGCTCTTTCGGTCATGTTGACCGCTCCGATTCAGCCTCTCCCGCCGACCGTACTGGGCGGTCCGGCTCTTTTGTTGCCAGCTCTTGCCGCAGCGGTGTTGGCTCGCATGGAAAGTCTCCCCAAGGCGTTTATTGCTGGTGTCGGGGTGGGCATAATGCAACAAGTCGTGTTCTGGAACAGCTCTCAGTCAAGCATCACCGACGTTGTCTTCCTGGTTCTTATTCTGGTCGCTCTGTTGTCACAACGTGACAAGTTGTCACGAGCAGACGACGCCTCGCTTTCGAGCTGGGTTGGTGCACAAGAGACCCCTCCAGTTCCCGTACAGCTTCGTCATCTTCCTGAGGTGATTTGGACCAAGCGTGGCCTTCTAGCGGTCGTGGGTGTCATTGCCCTGGCGTTGCCGCTGGTGCTGTCTGTCAGTCAGGTAAACCTCTTGGGAACAGTTGCTTTGATTTATGCCATTGTTGCCTTGTCGTTGGTTATGCTCACCGGCTGGTCGGGTCAGCTCAGTCTGGGCCAGTTTGCCATTGCGGGCGTAGGAGCGGTTGCCGCTGCCAACGTCATGGACAAGAACCTTGACTTGATTCTCGCCCTGCTTGCATCTGCGGTAGCAGGGGGTTTGATTGCTCTAGCAGTGGGACTTCCTGCTTTACGTATTAAGGGTTTGTTTTTGGGAGTAACCACCCTGGCATTTTCTATTGCTATGTCGAACTACTTCTTGAACACCTCTTATTTCGGTAGCTTCTTGCCATCGGGACTAACTCGTCCTGTGCTGTTGACTCGGTTTGATCTGAGTGATGAAAATACTCTCTATTACTTCACCCTGATCGTTGCGGTTATGGCGGTTGGCTTAGCTCGTGGCCTACGTTCAGGTCGCCCTGGCCGTGTACTTGTAGCCGTTCGTGACAATGAACGGGCGGCACAGGCACGTGGTGTCCACACAACTCGGGTGAAACTCATGGCCTTTGGTACTAGTGGAGCCATTGCCGGTCTTGCCGGTGGTTTGAGCATGATTTCGCTTCAGGGCATCCCGTTCGGTGCGTTTGGTTCGGGTCAGAGCTTCGAGGCTTTCAGTATGGTCGTCATCGGCGGCCTAACCTCAGTGTCTGGTGCACTTGTAGGGGCTTTCGCTTTACGCAGCGCCCAGTACTTCGTAGGCGGTGGTTTGCAACTCATTATCACTGGTAGTGGAGTGCTCTTCTTGCTGCTGGTCTTCCCTGGTGGACTTGGACAGATTTCGCTGAAGATTCGTGATCGTTTCCTTCGCAAGGTGGCCGATAGGCGCGGTCTGGTGGTTCCAAGTTTGATCGCTGACATTCGAGTTGAGGAAGAGGAAGATGAAGAGGCCAATAGGCCAAAACTCGAAGACTTGCTTTCGGGTGGAGACTTTGGCTCGGCGCTTTTGGGTGGTGCCCCCACAACTGAGCGCACACCTGCGGCTTCGACGATGGCCACTGGCCCAATTTCAACGATTGACCTAACTCACCTTGATGAGTCTGTCGAAGTTGATTTGTTGCGAGCTGAGGCGCAAAACATGAAGAAACGCCTCGAAGAACTCGAGCGTCTGGTCGAGGGGGGCCGGAAATGACCATGGTGGATATTGATCGAACAACCAATCTCGGACGTCCCACTCGCGATCTGTTGCGTTGCGAAGGCCTTGACGTTTTCTATGGATCGGTTCAGATTCTCTTCAACGTTGACTACACAGTTGAGGAGGGTGAGATCGTTGCCCTACTCGGTACCAATGGTGCAGGCAAGTCAACACTGCTGCGCGCTATCACGGGTTTGACTCCACCCAAGCGGGGCAAGGTGTGGATGGATGGCAAAGAGATCACAGGCATTTCCCCCGTTGACATGGCCAAGGCAGGCGTTGCTTTCATGCCTGGAGGCCGTGCAATCTTTCCCGGCCTGACCGTGGGCGAGAACTTGCGTATGGCGGCATGGCTTTATCGCCAAGACACCGAACGCGTCGAAGCTGGGTTGGCGAAGTGCCTTGAACTTTTCCCTGTGCTTAAGTCACGCCTTTCTGAAAAGGCTGCCTTGCTCTCGGGTGGACAACAACAAATGGTGGCATTGGCACAGGCTCTTTTGGCTGAACCTCGCCTCTTGTTGATCGACGAACTCTCACTTGGCTTGGCCCCCGTCGTGGTAGGCGAGCTTCTTGAAGTGGTGCGTGAGTTGCGTAATCAGGGCGTGACCATTGTCTTGGTTGAACAGTCAGTAAACGTGGCGCTCAGCGTCTCTGACCGTGCAGTGTTCATGGAAAAGGGCGAGGTGCGCTTTACCGGTCCCGCTGGCGAACTTTTGGAGCGAGGCGACCTGTTGCGTTCGGTCTTCATCCAGGGAAGCAAAAAAAGCAACCTTGGTGCTGGAGAACAGGTTGTGGAACTGCAGCCAGAAGTTCCACGGCGTGACTTCTCACTCGAGCCAGTGATCATGCATGCCACCGGCATCACTAAGCGCTTTGGTGGTCTCACTGCCGTTGACCATGTCGACCTTGACGTTCGCGCTGGAGAGATCGTAGGCATTCTGGGAGCAAACGGCGCAGGTAAAACTACCCTGCTCGACCTCCTAACAGGCTTTGTGCCCGTCGATTCGGGTCAGGTCCGTCTAGAAAATGACGATATTACCGACCGTGCTCCTGAACTTCGAGCAGAAGCTGGTCTAGCTAGATCATTCCAAGATGCCCGCCTCTTTCCAGGTTTGACTGTTGCCGAAAACCTGGCTGTAGCGCTAGAGATCTTTATTCCTTCGCGTGACCCATTTGCTGCTTCATTTAGACTTCCAGCCGCACTGTTGTCTGAGGTGATGGTGGCCGAGCGCGTAGAGCAGTTGATTGGCTTGCTTGGTCTCGGGGCATTTCGTGATAAGTATGTTGGGCAGTTGTCGACGGGTTCACGTCGAATCGTCGAACTTGGTTCTCTTCTTGCTCAACAAGCGAAGATTCTCATGCTTGATGAGCCCACTGCTGGTATCGCACAGCGTGAGTCAGAAGCAATGGGTCCGCTCATCAAGCGAATTCGTGATGTGACTGGCGTAGCAATTGTCATTGTCGAACATGACGTTCCAATGCTGTTGGCAACATGTGACCGTTTGGTGGCAATGGAATTAGGCGGTGTTGTTGCTGATGGTGACCCTGCTGAGGTGATTCAAAACGATCGAGTGATCGCCTCTTATCTCGGTGCCGACGAAGCAGCCATTAGCCGATCGGGTTCGACTTCAGGTTCTGATAAGAAACCAGCAGCTCGACAGAGGCTGCGTTCGTCAACAGCCAAATCACCTACTGCCAAATCACCTACTGCCAAATCACCTACACCAAGGCGTTCGTCACAAGCAACATCAGCTGCAAGGGCAACACGCACCACTTCAACACGCTCTACCTCAACTTGGGATACAGCGTCACGAACACCCGAAGTATCCGGAAAGCCCGGAAAGCCCGCAGTACCAAGGCAACGACGGAATGGACCGGTCCAAGCAAGACGCGATAAGGATATAACTCTCGACTAGAGCGACATAAGACACATATTTCTTGACAATCAGCCTGCTTGCACCCCCCGCAAGCCGTTAACGGTGGCAACGCTGTGACGTTTTTATGGGGGAATTTGTATGGAGCAGAGACAGCTTGACCAACAAGATCTGATCTTGCGTAAAGGTTACTTGCCGGCGGTAGTCATCCTTGCAGTGTTAGCGCTTTTGGTTACGCTGACACCGTCCAAGGGGGCGAGTGATCGTGTGCTGGGCCTTAGTGTCGATCGAAATGGTACTGAGGGAACTTTTCAATCTGAGCCCGGAGCTCCCTCGGCTCCCGGGGGAGCCTCCCCGCTTGTCACTACCGGTGGCACGGGGA
>JBBSKG010000037.1:0-21567 GCA_038256565.1 Acidimicrobiales bacterium
GGTCTCTCGCCGGGCTTCCCAACCGGTACTGGCGACTCATCACCATCATCGGCCTGTTCGGCCTCGTTAACTTCCCCGACACCTTGTTGTTATTGCGGGCGAAAGACCTCGGCTATGACTTCTCTGGCGTCGTTGCCCTCTTGGCATTCAAGCTGCTGTGTCTGGAGTCGGGCTACTCAAGTACCGGAGCGCCAAGGCCGCGCAAGTAGTTCGGTCTCGCGTCCTTAGTCAGGATGCCGTGGGGTCCGCCGAGCGAGTAGCGCTTCGACTTACCTTCGCAGCGACTGATGCTGCCGCGCCCACCTCGGTGGTTGCGCCAGCATTTGCCATCCCGCCAGCAAAGTCTGACAAGTGTGAGCGCACCAACCAGTGGTAGCGCTCCAGGATTCCTGATTGGCCCGTCAAGAGATCTTCCGATACACGATCAACGTCGGCAACGGCATCCATTGCAGAGCGGTGACCCGAGATGACTCCTTGGTACACCAGATCGAGTGCGCCGAGATGCCCAATTGAGTGGGCACGGCCAAGCTCGTAGTCGTCCCAGGTGCGGTCCTGCACCACTCGGCCAGGCAAACCGTTCGGGACCCCTCCAAGGGTAGCGATGCGCTCGGCCACGTCGTCAATCATCTTCAGCACTCCTGCATACTGCAGATCGAGCATCTCATGGACGCCGATGAAGTAGGGACCCACCACGTTCCAGTGAATGTGCTTCAACGTCAGCCCCAGATCAATCAGGGAAATGAGCTGAGTCTGTAACACCTCTCCTACTTCGATGCCCTCATCCGTTGAGAGCGATGGCGCTGTAAACGCGGCTTGACGTGAGGAAGTCACCGACTTTTTATTCACTTCGTTGTCGGAATGTTCCGTGTCCGTCTTGTCAGATTCCAATGTGCCAGTCGCAGATGTCATCAAAATGCTCCTTTTCATAGCAATCTTCATAGGTGCCAATTAGGTACCCAGTTTGCTTGCCGTCTAACCATGGGCAGCTGTCGTTATGTGAGGCGGAGGTTCACGCGGGTCAGATATCAGATGAGCGCCCCGCTCTCATTTGGGAACCAGCCGAGGTCATGTCTGTTACCGAAGCCCGCCTGTTAGCCGACGAGGGCTTGATGAAGGTGATCGCCGAGAACCGCGCCGACCCGAGTCGGTTACAGCGACGGGACCGCTCGGCTGCAGCTCGTGCTTAGAGCGTGGCCGCACTAACGTTTTCCCCGGAGGCAGACGACGCACTGTCCTCAATCGAAGCTGACGCAGGCCAACAAGGCTGCGCTGCGCGGCTCAACTCGGCTCTCGACTTGCTTGAGGCCGATCCTGGAGATGCGCCGAATCGGCGGAGACGCTTTAACACCATTGGCCCGTGGGGAATCGCCGTCGTCTGTAGCAACGACGAGTGGCTCATCCTCTGGGAACCGATCGAAAACGATGTAGTGATGGTCCATCACATAGTTCCGGCACCATGACACATTTCCTGCCCTAACGCTGATTAGCTCTTGTTCTGGCGGATGAGCCATGTCTGTAAAGTTTCAGTCGTCCAGGTTGGAATACCAGTTCCGAGGAAATCGTTATCGTTGGTCCACACGCCCGCCGCCAGAGCGAGAGCGCTCGCCACAACTGGCCAATCGTTTGGGTCGCGCAGCGATCGAGAGCGAGCCTCGTCTTCCAGGGCGGCATAAACCGCCTCGTCGAGTACAACCAAGTTTGCCTCAACCGCTTCAAGACAGAGGGCTGTGAGTTCGCGTCCGACTTCAAGATCTAACTTGCGCCGACGCACAAAGGTGCCGATTCGGCGGGGTAGCTCGACTTGAGTCTCGGACCACATCTGTTCTGGAAGAAATAGCTCCAGACGGCCGTCGCCGAGGCGCTTTCGACCACGTTCCCGTAGGAGTTCACCCACTAGCACGCTCGTATCGACCACCAAACGCATCAACCCTGAGGTCTCTTGCGGGTCATCTCATCGGCCAACTCGTCCTCAGTCATCCCGACAGATTCCAAAACTGCATCAACTGCAACACCAAGTCGACCGAGCACCTTGCGTCCCGCTCGGCGGTCCTTGGCTGTGATCGGTACGAAGAAGCCGATTGGCTCGCCATGACGCTCGATTACCAACGTCTCCCCAGACCCCATCATCGAAGTCGCCTGGTCTCTAAACTCCCTGACACCCACAGATCGCATGTGCCAACCTCCTCATGTTTGTGACCACAACTGTAGCCACAATTTCCCAAGAAACACACCGTTCCACCACTAATTCGGGACTGCTGCACGATGATCTTCGAGTACGAGTTCGCACCCGGCATGGTTCTCCTTCAGCCACCCGACGAGGTCCAGGCCACCCCTTCGTTCGGCAACGTCCCCTGCCGGGTATTGGCAAGGGATCAGCCGCGCTGCGAGACCCGAGCAGTATGTCGGGGTGCACCCAGGCCCCGTCCGGTTTGGTGAAGACGAGATCGGTGTCGGTTGGCCGGCGACCGTCCCGTTCGGCCATGCGAATGCGACGCCACTGCTCCAGAGACCGGTGTCCTCCGACGCCTTCGTCGACACCGGCGGTCCTAGCGGCGATACTCGGGGTTCTCCCAGTCGAAACGCTGGCCGTCATCCCAGGCTGTGCGCTGGTTGCCGTAGGCCGGGATGCCGCCGGCGTCGCGCAGGAGCTTGGCCAGGTGCAGGAGGTTCCAGGTCATGAACGTGGTGTTGCGACTCGTGAACTCGTTCTCGGGGCCGCCCGAACCAGGATCGAGGTAGGACGGGCCAGGTCCCGCTTCGCCGATCCAACCGGCGTCGGCTTGCGGAGGAATGGAATAGCCAATGTGCTGGAGGCTGTAGAGCACGTTCGACGCACAGTGCTTGATGCCGTCCTCATTGCCGGTGATGAGGCAGCCGCCGACCCGGCCGTAGTACTTCCATTGTCCCTTGTCGTTGAGATCACCGGACGACGCGTAGAGCCGCTCGATGCACTTCTTCGTTTCGGAGCTGTTGTCGCCCAGCCAGATCGGGCCGGCGATCACCAGGATGTTCGCGTCCCACACCTTCGCCTGGATGGCCGGCCACGCATCGGTCGCCCAGCCGTGCTCGGTCATGTCGGGCCAGACGCCGGTGGCAACGTCGTGATCGACGAGGCGAACGACTTCGGTGCTGACGCCGTGCTTGGTCATGATCTCGGCCGACGCGTCGACGAGCGCCTGGGTGTTGGACACCTCCGGCGACCGCTTGAGGGTGCAGTTGATGAACAAGGCCCGCAACCTGCTGAAATCGGGAGCCACCGCGTCGCCTGGAACCATCTCGCTCGTTGACATGAACCGAACCTACCTCGGGCTAAGTGTGCTCAGGTGTTTTGGCCCCACCTGGTTGACCCGGGTGGGGGTCCACCCAGGGAAGCTGTCCGCCGTGAACCGTGGGATTCATGACGAAGATGAGAAGGCCCAAAGTGGAATGGGACTGCTGCACGGGCCGCAGGTGCGGCACCGCCGAGATCGTTGTGGAACAGCACGAAGGCGACGTCATACCAGTCCTTAGGGAGCCGATGGCAGCGCGCCTCTGCCGACTTGGCGAGGAGAAACCCAGCAAGACCGCTGACATTCACCTCGACGGTGAGCAGATCACCGCCGATCCGCGCGGTCAGCTGCTGGACGACCGGGTCCCATGAAGCAAAGCCGGTGCCAGCGCAGAGCAGCTCGGGGACGAGGCCGCCGAGCACAACGAACTCGGGACGCGCACCGTAGTGGTGCACAACCCGATAAGGGCTCGCTCGGAGGCTGCCCGCGCCGCTCGCGATCGTTTGGCGTCAGCCACGTTCCACGACCTCCCGGAGATGTTCTGCTGCCTCTTCGCCTCGAACGCCGGTGATTCGGAGGTCGGCGTACACCCTCGGCCAAGGCGCTACCCGCAGGCCTGACTCCGTCCCGCAGAGGCGCCGGGTGACGGGCGTCGGAAAGGGGCGCAGCAGTCGCGGCCTCCGTCGATCGGCCGCAGGCCGGAGCGTTCGGCGAGCGAGTCGAGGGCATTCGTGGACCGGGTACCGACGTCGGAACGTACCTACGGAAACTTCCGTCAGCACATTGCCCGCTGCCAGCGCGGGGACTCACTCGACCCAGGTGTCCGACTTCTCACGGTGCACAAAGCGCAGGGCCGCGAATTCAAGGCGGTCGTCATGGTTGGATGCAATGAAGGTAAGTTTCCTGACTTTCGAGCGTAGGGCGAGGAGGAGCTGCTCTCTGAGCTTCGAACCTTCTATGTCGCAGTGACACGCCCGTCTCGCATGCTGCTCGTAACCCGAGCCGTCGCACGGCCAACACGCTACGGAATCCGGCCGACCGACGCGTCCACGTTTCTGAGTCTGCTTTCGCCTGGCTGAGTTGGCTCGGACGGGCCGCTTTTGAACGACACCTCATCTGGATCGCTTCGTCCTTCGGATCCTCGAGGCCCAACAGACCCCGTCTGACCAGCACAAACGTGGTGGGCGAGGGGGGACTTGAACCCCCACATCCTTTCGGACACAGGAACCTGAATCCTGCGCGTCTGCCAATTCCGCCACTCGCCCGAGTTTGGGAAGTAATAGGAAATAGAGGTTACCGCCGTGACCTGGTCGGCCGACATTCGAGGGGTTAGGTAGGCTAAAGGCTGTGGGACTCAAGGGTTTTGAACGACGGCTTGAACGTTTGGTCGAAGGGACATTTGCGCGCGCCTTTAAGAGCGCCATTCAACCCGTTGAGCTTGGACGTCGATTGGTCCGAGAAATGGATGACCAACGCAGCGTCAATGTCGAAGGTGCAATGGTCGTACCCAACGTCTTTACCGTGACACTTAGCCCCGAAGATTACGAAAGCCTCGCATCACTTGGCGCAACTCTTCCCAGAGAACTCGCCGAAACAGCGCGTAACCACGGCCGCCAACAGCGCTATGTAAGCCTTGGACCCATTGAGGTACACCTACAAGCTGACCCGGCACTGCGCACCGGAGCGTTCGGACTTTCTGCTCGCTTCGTCGAAGCCCAACGTCCCGAAATCAGTGCCACCCTCATTCTCGCTGATGGGCAACGAGCCATGATAGCCGACACTCCCGTATTGATTGGTCGCTCAAGCGACGCAAACATCCAACTCACCGATACCAGCGTGAGTCGTCGTCATGCAGAGATCAGACCCAATGGCACCCACTACGTAGTGGTCGATCTCGGCTCAACAAATGGAACCCGAGTCAACGGTGCCGCCGTCTCGCAGCACCAACTTCGTAGCGGCGATCATATTCTTGTGGGCGACTATGCCCTGGTTTTCGAACAGTCATAGGCCCTATGCCCGAGTCACTACTCACACTTTTGAAATTGCTGCTCTTGGCTTTGCTCTACCTGTTCTTCGCACGCGTACTTCACTCCGTATGGTCTGAATTAAAACGTTCTTCCACTGACTCTGCGCCAGCAGGATCAAGAGCAGGAGAGAGCGGAGCCGCACCCACTGGCAATGCAATCCCGGTTGAAGGTAATAAAAAATGGAAACGGCACCGCACACCTGATCGACTCGTGGTTGTCGCACCAGTCGAACACAAAGGCCGCATTTACATGCTTGGACCCGAACAGACCGTAGGACGTTCACCTGGTTGCCAAGTTGCGCTCGATGACACCTATGCCTCGCAGGTCCACGCTCGTATCTTCGAGGGCGGACAGGGCTACTTCATCGAAGATCTGGGCTCAACCAACGGCACATACCTCAATGATCAAAAGGTCACCTCTCCCATGCCCTTAGGGCTTGGTGATCGACTAAAAATTGGCGGCACTGAGCTGGAGATAAGCGGATGACCACACTTCAATGGGGCGGCGTAACCGACACCGGCAAGGTGCGCACTGCCAACCAAGACTCGTTCTATGCCCAAGAGACACTCTTTGCCGTAGCTGATGGCATGGGTGGACATGCCGCTGGCGAAATCGCATCAAGTGTCGCCATTGGTGTCTTTGACAGAGCTCAAATCAATAACTCAGACGACCTCGTGGCTCTAGTGCAAACAGCAAACCAAGCAGTACTTGATCGGGCAGAAACCAACAGCGAACTAACAGGTATGGGCACCACGCTTTGTGCCATTGCCCTTGTACACAACGAGGCAGACCCTGACGAAACTGATCGAATCGTGATCGCCAACGTGGGCGACTCACGGGTCTATCTATTCCACAACAACGACCTCACACAGATCACCATTGACCACAGCTTGGTAGAAGACCTGGTTCGAGAAGGTCGCCTCACTCCAACAGAAGCCCGCCAACACCCCAAGCGCAATATCTTGACCCGTGTTCTAGGCATTGAAACAGACCTTGACGTTGACGTTTGGGACGCGCTCTGTTATCGCGGGGACCGTTTTTTACTATGTAGTGACGGCCTATTCAACGAAGTCGACGACGACCGCATTGCGTCGGTACTTCGTCGACTAGAGCTTCCCGACGAAGCCGCTCGTGAACTACTCCGCCTCGCTAATGAGGGAGGTGGGCGTGACAACATCACCGTTGTCGTCGTCGACATCATTGATGACGGCGGAGCAAGTGAAGCAGCATCGGCATCACTAGCAAACGCAACTTCCACCCTTCAATCTCACCCAAGTAAATCTCATTCAAGTGCTCCAGAGATAGGGGCCGCTCGCCAAAAGAAACCAAAGAAACCCGCGCGGCCAAAGTTGCTTACCTGGCGGTCAGGCCTCTTCTTAATATTACTTGTTGGCCTATTTGCCTCAGCACTCGGAGCCATTCAATGGTTTGCTAATAACACCTATTACGTAGGAGTCAACAGGGGTGAAGTGACCATCTTTAGAGGGCGGCCTGATGGCATCTTGTGGATCGACCCTGTCATCGAAGAGGGCACTGGGATGAAACTTGATGAAGTTCCTGTTGCACGACGTGAGGCCATTAACACTGGGAAACAAGAGCCCAGTCTTGAAGCTGCACGTGAATACATTGCCAATCTTGAAGACCAGATTGCATCACAAACCCCGTCAACTACGACCACCACCACAACCACCTCTACAACGCTTCCCATTGGCACGGCGACCACTAGCCAAACTCCAACGTGACACGCTCGCAGCCCCATTCCTCGCCTCGCGCTACCGAATTGGGTCTCATCGTGTTAGCTGCGCTGATTACGACCGGTGCATACATTCTCGCCAGCTTCGGCACTCTTGCTAGCTTGCCGGTCAATATCGGACCTTTCCTCGTAGTCATTCTCGTCTTACTACTCGCTGCCCACATCGCCACTCGTCGATTAGCGCCCAACAGCGATCGCGTACTGCTTCCACTTGCTGGACTTCTCAATGGCATTGGTTATGTAATCATCGCCCGGCTAGACGATAGTCTCGCTGGCCTGCAAGCGACCTGGACAGCCGTGGGAGTCGGGGCCTACATCCTCACCTTGTTGATCGTTCGTCGTACCCGCGATCTGGAGCGTTACCGCTACACCTTCATGCTTATAGGTGTGGGCCTCTTACTCATGCCCTTGCTCCCAGTAATTGGACGTAACATCAATGGCGCACGAATCTGGGTGCGAGTTGGGCCTTTGAGCTTTCAGCCCGGCGAACCTGCAAAAATTGCACTGGCCCTTTTCTTCGCCTCATACCTCGTCGAAAAACGTGAGCTGCTCGGCAAGGCCGCTCGCCATCTTGGGCCAATTGCACTTCCCAAACTGCGCCATCTCGGGCCTGTCATATTGGCTTGGGGAGCGTCACTGGTGGTCATGATGGCTGAGCGCGACCTTGGCTCGTCGTTGCTGTTCTTCACATTCTTCGTCGTCATGTTGTGGGTCGCTACCGAAAGAGCGTCGTACTTGATGATTGGCAGCCTTCTCTTTTCTGCTGGTGCCGTCGTAGCTTGGCAGACCTTTAGTCACGTACAAGTTCGCGTGAGCATGTGGTTAAACCCTTGGCAGGGCATCTCACAAAGTGTCCCCCAGATCGCCGAGGCAACCTTTGCTATGGCCTGGGGCGGCATTGCTGGCACAGGCTTAGGGCTCGGCCAACCTCAGCGCATTCCAGCAAGCGAAACTGATTTCATTTTTGCCGCCATTGGCGAAGAGCTTGGTCTACTTGGCACTACAGCCATGCTCGTGGCATTCATCCTCATGGTTGGTGGCGGACTGCGCATAGCTCTTAGAGCCAGAACCCCTTTCGACAAACTGCTTGCAACCGGACTTACCGCAATCATGGGTTTTCAAGCATTCATCATCATTGGCGGCGTTATTCGCCTAGTCCCCCTTACGGGAATCACTTTGCCCTTCGTCTCTTACGGTGGCTCTTCCCTTGTCGCCAACTACGTCTTGTTGGCTTTGCTCATGCGCATTAGTCATGCCGCCAACAGTGAAGACGAACTACACGATTCTGATGGAATGGGTGGCTTAAACCCCGTAGTTACTGGATTTGAGGCGTCTTCATGAACGGTCAGATCCGCAAACTTGGCATTGTGATGCTGGTTATTTACAGCGCACTATTTATTCAACTGAATATGGTTCAGCTTATAAAAGCAGACGAGTACAGCGCCAACCCCGCCAACCGGCGCGAGATTCTGCGGGACTTCGGCAAACCAAGAGGCCAGATCCTTGCCGCTGATGGAACGGTAATCGCTCGTTCTGTACCAGATGGCGGCTCATTTCCCTTTCGAAGGGAATACCCAATGGGCGACCTTTTTGCCCACATAGCTGGCTACTACTCCTTCTCATTCGGAAGTGAGGGCATCGAGCGTTTTTACAATGACGACTTAGCTGGTCGGACAGGCAAGGTAACTGTTGACGGCATTGCAAACCTCCTCGTCGACGAAGAACGAACCGCGGATGTCACGCTCACGATTTCACCAGCGGTTCAACAGGTGGCCAAAGACGCACTTGGTACTAAACGGGGATCGGTCGTAGCCATCGACCCCAGAACCGGCGCTCTATTAGCACTGTGGAGTTACCCTAGTTTTGACCCAAATGCCGTCTCGGTCAATGACCAAGAAGCCGCTAGCAAAACACGGACGGCTCTCTTGGCTAACCCTGCAAACCCAATGTTGGCCCATGCATATCGTGAAACATATTTCCCAGGATCAACCTTCAAGGTTGTAACCGCTGCCGCTGGACTTAGCGCAGACAAGATCACTCCCACTGAACCGGCTTACCCCGAAAGCCAAACTTATGTACCACCACTCACAAAAATACCGATTAGAAATTTCAACAACAGCACCTGTGGCGGCACCTTGTTCCCAATTCTCCAGGTCTCTTGCAACACGGCCTTTGCCCAGATGGGTGTCGATATTGGTGCAGACACGCTAGTCACCACAACCCAGGCATTTGGCTTTGGAGAAGTACCGCCAATCGATCTTCCCAACGCCACAGCATCAACGATTGCTGACGTTGAGTCCTTTGACCGCAACACGCCCGTGCTCGCTCAGACCGCCATAGGACAAAACGCCGTACGAGCCACTCCATTACAAATGGCGCTAGTAGCGGGGGCCATAGGCAACGCAGGTGTAGCCATGACCCCACATGTCATGTCAGAAATTCGTAACAACGATGCTCAAGTCATTGATCGCTACGAACCTCGACCGTGGCTAAAAGCAATTGAACCAGACGTTGCGACCATCTTGCGAGACGCCATGATTAACGTCGTCGAAAGAGGGACTGCAACTCGTCTTGCAGTTCCAGGCGTTCCAACTGCAGGAAAAACTGGAACGGCTCAGATTGGCAATGGTCTGTCTCACGCTTGGATCATTGGCTTTGCTCCTGCTGATGCCCCAAGGGTAGCGATAGCGGTCATTCTTGAAGGTCAAGAAGGCGCTAGCGAACAAACAGGTGGACGAGTCGCTGCTCCAATCGGTCGTACGGTATTGACTGCTGCCTTGGCCGCTACCCAGTGACCCGGACGATCTAGTCCAATTGATCACCGCCTATGTGCCGACGCTCTAGGCTGGCAGGACGATGGCAGAAAAAGAACGACGGGTATTTAACGGCCGGTATGAACTTGAGGCGAGGATTGCCCGTGGTGGCATGGCTAACGTTTTTCTTGCTCGCGACCTGCAACTCAATAGAGCAGTTGCCCTCAAGGTACTTTTCCCAGAATTCGCTACAGATCCAACGTTTGTTCAGCGTTTTCGCCGTGAAGCTCAAGCAGCAGCAAACCTAAATCACCCCAACATCGTTTCTATCTACGACTGGGGTGAGGAGCGCGGCACCTATTTCATCGTCATGGAATACATAGAGGGCCAAAGCCTCGCTCAGTTACTCCACGACGATTATGAATTTTCACAACAACAAACAATCGATGTCATAAGTGACGTTGCATCTGCACTTCACTTCGCACACGAGAATGATGTGATTCACCGTGACGTCAAGCCGGGAAATATTCTCCTATCAAAAACAGGACAAGTTAAGGTCACCGACTTCGGAATTGCCCAGGCCATTTCAGCCAAAGAAAACCTGACCCAAACCGGCACAGTCATGGGAACGGCCACATATTTTTCGCCCGAACAAGCCCGTGGTCTTCCTATCGACCCTCGTAGCGACGTCTATTCGCTTGGCGTAGTTCTCTATGAAATGTTGACCGGAGCACCACCGTTCTCGGGTGATAACCCCGTATCAGTGGCATACATGCACGTTCAAGAAACCCCCGAGCCCCCAAGTCAACGCAATCCCGATATTTCAACCGATCTTGAATCGGTAGTTCTCATGGCCTTAGCAAAGGAAGCCGACCATCGTTACGAATCAGCAATTGCATTTCGCAACGATCTCGACAATGTAAAAAGAGGCGTGCCTGTTCATGCAGGTGCCTTTGAAGCAACGAGCGCCATGTCCAGTGTTGATGAATCAACCAGGGCAGTCTCCGCTGTAGATCAAACTCGAGCTACCCAGGCATACGAGAACACAAGAGCGATGCCTCGATCGCCAGCTGCTGGCCCACCGCCAAAACCACCTCAACGAAGCGGCATGTTTGTGGGCATCATGATCACCATGCTGCTTCTACTCGTGGGCGGAGTGTTCTTGTTCGCGAAAAACCTTGGCGTGCTTGATGGAGAAGCAAAAGTCACAGTGACAAACCTGACCAACCTGAGCCAAGCCGAAGCAAGCCAGAAACTTGATGATCTCGGCCTTCAGGCCAAAATCAATCTGGTTGTAAACGACCGAGTTGAAGAAGGAAAAGTTTTCGATCAAAAACCCAAAGCGGGCGTCAAAGTTGCAAAGAACAGCATCGTGGAACTTTCCATCAGCTCAGGGAAAACTCCTGTAAAAGTTCCACTCCTTAAAGGACTCACAGAAGAAGACGCTCGCGACGCCCTACAACGCGTCAATCTTGTTGCTGACGTACAACCTGAGGCCAGTGATGACATCAAGAAAGGCGAAGTCATTAGCCAAGACCCACAACCAGAAACGTCACTTTCGCCGGGTTCAAGTGTGACCATCAAAGTCTCAAGTGGTCCAGCTGATGTAGCTGTTCCCAACGTTGCCGGCTTCAGCATTACCAAAGCCAGCAACGCTCTTGGTAAAGAAGGCCTTGAAGTTGCCACGAAAGAGGAACCAAGCGAAACCGTCCCCGTGGGACAAGTCATTCGTACCGACCCCCCCTTCGGGGCAGAGGTAGCCAAGAGCACAACTGTCACCCTGATCGTATCAAGCGGTCCGTCTACAGCGTCAGTTCCCAATGTCGTGGGCCTTACAACCGCTCAAGCAACCTCACGACTTGAAAGTGCCGGTTTTGTTGTCTTTCCCACAAATAAAACCGTTACATCGCCAGCCGATGACGGTCGAGTTATCGAACAGTCACCAGGCGCAAACACAACAGCCGCACGTGGGTCTCGTATAACCATCACCGTCGGCGCACTTGGCCTACCCGCTTCAACATCGAGTACGAGTACGAGTACGAGTACAACCACAACTACGACCACGTCGCCATAGGTCAGCTGGTCAGTTAGGACCCGAGACTGGTCCTTAAGGGTTTTTTAGAGTATTCGCCAAGAAATTAGAGATCAGATCATGTCCGTTGGTCGTCAAGATTGACTCTGGATGAAATTGCACGCCCTCAGCATTGAGTTCTCGATGACGTAATCCCATGATTATGCCGTCTTTGGTCTCAGCGGTTATCTCCAGCACTGAAGGCAGGCTCTCGCGTTCAACCACTAACGAGTGATAGCGAGTGGCTTCAAAAGGGTTCGGCAACCCTTCAAACACCCCTACCCCCGTGTGATGCACCATCGATGTTTTGCCATGCATAATCTCAGGCGCTCGCATCACATTTGCCCCATAAACCTGAGCAATGCATTGATGCCCAAGACAAACCCCAAAAATCGGGATGCTCCCGCCAAAACTCTCAATGACGGCGTTCGAAAGTCCCGCCTGTTCAGGACGCCCCGGGCCAGGCGATATCAAGATACCGTCAGGTTCAAGTCGGGTAATTTCATCAAGATCTATTGCATCATGTCGATGTACCAAAGGAGTAGCACCGAGTTCACCCAGGTACTGAACAAGGTTGTAAACAAACGAGTCGTAGTTGTCGATTACCAGAACTCGTGCATCCATAACCAGGAGAATACCGTGTCAAAGATACCTAGTTGCCACAACATACGCGTCTCACACGATCTAGTCTCATGAGCATGCCTAAGCGAGATACCAAAGGTGGAAAAAATCTAACGGGACGTGTTACGCCAAAAGGAACGCGACCAGGATCGCCGCCGCCGCCATCAGGGCGTTACACACCACCGACTCCCAACATCAAAAAAAGTTCACCTCGTTGGGTACCCGCCCTCATGTTCGCTCTCTTTGCCCTTGGCATAATCGTTATCATTCTCAATTACGTCGGGGTCCTGCCAGGCGAGACAAGTAATGCCTATTTGATGCTCGGGCTTGCATTTATCACTGGCGGTTTCATTACTGCCACACAGTTCCGTTAGGCCGCGAGACTGCTAAACCGCAGGTAAACAAAGTTACAAGCCTGTGACATTCCCCAGATTTATCCACAGTCTGTGGGTAAGTGGAAAACCCGGTTAGGTCACTCCAGAACTGCGACCTGATCCATTTCTTCCATGCAATGTCGGGGAGGTTCTGGAATCTCGGATGCCGCAAGATCCACTCGAATTTCCATGCCACACAAGGAACACCTGTAACGGAGACGAAGTTTTCGTAATTCACCTGGAGGTGGTGGTTCGGCTAGGGACTGTCCAAATCCACGCAACATCGTGACGCCAATCTTGATAACCATATACGCCACAAATATGGCAATTGCCACTTTTAATATCAAGAAACCCACAGGACGGCTCCAGACCTAACGGTAAGAGGGGTGCCCTCACGGGCACCCCTCTTACCGTACTGCTCATTCCCCTAACTAGGGGCTGAAACGTTATTAGCCCAAGCGCTCAATGATGGTGGCATTAGCCATGCCGCCACCTTCACACATGGTCTGAAGGCCATAACGACCACCAGTGCGCTCAAGCTCACAAAGAAGGGTCGTCATAAGACGAGCACCCGAACACCCAAGGGGGTGACCCATGGCGATTGCGCCGCCATTTACATTGACCTTGCTCATGTCAGGCTTTAGCTCGCGCTCCCAAGCCAACACGACCGAAGCAAATGCCTCATTGACCTCAAAAAGATCAATGTCATCAATGCTTAACCCTGAACGCTCCAGCACCTTGTGCGTGGAAGGAATTGGGCCGGTGAGCATCATTACCGGGTCAACGCCAGCAAGGGCGAAGCTGTGGAAACGAGCACGGGGTTTGAGACCAAGTTGGTTGGCCTTCTCTTCGCTCATGATAAGCACGGCCGATGCACCGTCTGTGATCTGTGATGAGTTACCTGCGGTCACAACGCCATCAACCTTGAAGGCAGGCTTCAAGTTGCCCAGCGTCTCCATGCTGGTGCCGGGACGTAGCCCCTCGTCAACCGAAAGCATCTCGTCGTGCTTGGTGATCTTGCCGGTTTCTTTGTCCTTGCTTAGCGCCGCTACTGGAATGATTTCACGGTCGAAGCGACCCTCGGCGGTAGCTTGTTGAGCCAGTTCCTGACTGCGAAGACCAAAGGCATCGACATCGTCACGGGTGAGGCCCCACTTCTCGGAAATCATCTCGGCAGATATTCCCTGCGAGACCATGCCACCAACTGGGGCGTAGCGCTGCATAACGGCTGCACCAAAAGGCATGCCGGTGTTAGGTGTCATCATCGAGGCACCCATGGGCACAAGGCTCATTACCTCAACGCCAGCAGCAACCACGATGTCATAGGCACCGGCCATGACGCCCTGAGCTGCAAAGTGAGCGGACTGTTGTGATGAACCGCACTGGCGGTCAATCGAGGTTGAAGGCACTTCTTCTGGCCAACCAGCGGCAAGAACGGCGGCACGACCAATGTTTCCGGCCTGGGCACCAACCTGCATAACACAGCCCATAATGACGTCGTCAACAAGCGCTGGGTCGAGATCATTGCGCTGTACTAAAGCATTAAGAGTTTCAGCGGCGAGTTCTGCGGGATGCCAACCAGACAGCTTCCCGTGGCGCTTTCCGAGTGGGGTACGAACTGCATCAACAATTACGGCGTCGCGCATGAGATAGCTCCTTATTGGTGGCGGCCTCTTTGGCCGAATGGACATGACTTGACCACTTGTTCAAGAGTCTTGCCCCGTACAAGCCATCAGGTCAACTGGAGTTGGGTATCTCTCAAATGGATAGGCATTCAACCAATTAAAACGCTCTTAAGGACCAGCGACAGACGGCGCTGTTGTTGGGTTTTCTAGTGCCTCAAGCAAGTGGATCGAAATATCAGCGACTCGAATTTCGCTCTCGTCTTTACCCGCACCCTTAACACCATCATCAAGCATGATGTAACAGAACGGACATGCAGTAGCGACACGAGTTGCTCCCGTTGCTATCGCCTCTTGCGCACGCTCGTCGTTGATCTTCTTACCCGTGGTCTCTTCCATCCACATGCGAGCACCACCAGCGCCACAACACATACCCTGGGTTCCGTTGCGACCCATCTCTACAACCTCGACCCCGGCAATCGATGCAACTACCTTACGCGGAGCAAGATAAACGTCGTTGTGTCGACCCAGGTAACACGAGTCGTGATAGGTCACGCGCTCGTCGAGACGAGCTTCAGACATATCTAGCTTGCCTGTCTCAATAAGCCACTCCAGCAATTGGCTGTGGTGAATAACCTCATAATGACCGCCAAGCTGAGGGTACTCATTTAACAAAGTGTTAAAGCAATGCGGACACTGGGTGATGATCTTCTTGACACCCATTCCGTTGAGTGACTCAACGTTTTGCATTGCCAACATCTGAAAGATGTACTCGTTGCCCGAACGACGAGCCGGGTCGCCCGTACACATTTCTGACGGTCCAAGAATGGCAAAGTCGAGCTCTGCTCGTTGCAACAACTTGGCTGTGGCCTGCGTGACCTTTTGGTTCTTGTCATCAAAGCTGCCGGCACAACCAACCCAGTACAAATACTCATGGTCAAGCGCACTGGTGCCATCGACGATGGGTACGTCTAGATCTTTGGCCCAGTTCGCACGGTCACCCTGGTTCATGCCCCAAGGGTTGCCCGAGTTCTCCATCGAGCGGTAGGCGTTTCCGAGCTCGGCTGGGAAGTTCGACTCCATCAATGAGAGATAGCGGCGCATGTCGAGAATCTTGTCGAGAATCTCAATGTTGACTGGACAAATCTCGTCGCACGCACGACAAGAAGTGCATGACCAAATCTCTTCTGCAGAGACGCGCTCAAACAGTGAACTCGACGAAATGGTGATGCCATCAGCGAGACTCAGTGGGGGCGATACTGGATTGCCCGCTGCCGTGGCTGCCATCACCTCACCCACCTTGAGAACGATCTCTCGAGGGTCTAGGGGCTTGCCAGTTGCATGTGCAGGACACACGCTCGTACAACGTCCGCACATGGTGCATGCATCTGTATCGAGCAATTGCTTCCAGGTCAGTTCCTCAACAGTTGAAGCACCGAAACTCTCAAGTTCGGTCTCCATCAGGTTGGGCATGGGTCGCATTGCACCCTTGGGTCGATCACGATCACTTAAGTACATGTTCAACGGGCTCGTGAACATGTGGCGCAGCATCGTAGTGGGCAAAATGCCTAAGAAAAGAATGAATGACAAAACATGCACAATCCAAAATCCTTGGTGCCAAGTATCGAGATTCGCCATGCCATCAACCAGTCCCGACAACGGGTAGCCAATGATCGACCATTCTTCGAACTTAGGACGGCCAGTCAAAGCCAAACGGAACGCTTCAGCACCAAACCCAGTGACGCCAATCGCAAAGAAAGTTCCCAAAATGACGGCGTGTTCAGGCTTGGTTTTAATGCGAATGCGGTAGACCTTTTGGATATATCGGCGGTAAATCGCCCACATCACCCCGATCAGAAAGACCGCTCCCGCAGCGTCGCCCACAAGGGCATAGCCCCTATAGATATCGCCATGAAGAAACTTGAGTGCGGGCGGAAGTTGATGATCGACCTCTAGAACAGTTGTGACCCCGAGAAGCACTAGGAAGCCGAAGTAGATCATCGAGTGCATAAGGCCGGCTCCACGATCGCGGAGCAACGTCTGCATATAAACCCCTGCGCGGAAACTTTCTGCACGGCGCTTTACGTTCTTCTTAGTGGTGGCCCTGTTGTCAGGCGTACCCCGCTGCCAATTCTCAACCCGTCTGGAGAACTGGTACGCACCCCAAACAAAGAGCACCGGCAACACGGTATAAAAAGCCACCTGGAGAGGGTCAGGAACGTTTCCAAAAACCTCACGATGAATGGAAGAGTCTCCCTCCCAACCAATCAATGAAGCGGCGATGCCAGAGCCCACAGTGACAGTGGCAATACCAATACCAATGCCAAGGGCGATCTGATGAGCCTTGGGGCGACGAGATCCCTTAAGGGTCTCGGTTGTCGAGTCTTGCGCAGTTGTCGTCATAGCGGTCGCCACGCTAGTTGGTCACACAGCGCTAGACGAGCCAGAACGGCAAACCATTAAAAAGTGTCAGGATCAGTGACGGGTCCTCAGTGACCGACAGCCATCGAATCAGCGTCACGGAGGCGCCCAGCCATGATCGCCAAGATCTTGTAAGCCAAGCCTGGAACCCCTTCGAGCACCCCAACAAACTCACGCTGGCCAAGCACAGCAAGGGTCATGTCAGTTTCGGCCGTCACTGTTGCAGTACGCGGTCCTCGATCTAACAATGCAAGTTCACCAAAATACTGCCCAGACCCAAGGGCGGCCAGCTTACGATTTTTGCTCTTCACACTTGCTGATCCTTCGAGAATGAGAAAGAACTCATGACCCGGCTTGCCTTCTTCAACAATAACTTTGCCTGCCTTGACCGTCACTTCTTCTGTGGCCTTAGCAATCAGCTGTAGGTCTTTCTTCGAACAAGCCGAAAAAAGAGGTACCTGTGCAAGATGTTCAGCAGTCTTTGAAATAGCCATTCGCCTGACGCTAGTGCCGAATACCTGCTTTAGGCCACCAATTTGTTTCATCTCGGGCACTAAGGACCCGTGACACTGGTCCTAACTGAAGATTCGTATCCTTCACGAAGAAGAAACACTCACGTAATAGGACCCCATTAGCGTTTCTAACAATGAACGTCGTCTTGCTTCATTGGCCCTCTGAGCGCAGCCGCCTCGAACGTCTTCGCGAGCAGCAACTGCCTCGATTGCTCTTGGTTGAACCCGGCGCAATCGCTCCGCAAGTAACGGACTGTCTCGAAGATTGGTTACGCATGCCGGTAGACGATGCCGACCTGCAACTACGTACCCGAGCGCTTGAAATACGAGCCAACGAACACATTAGGGTCAAACCTGAACTCGAAGATGGCGTCTTACGAAATGGCGGAGCCTGGGTTGCACTTCCCCCAGTGGAAGCTCGACTTACCGCTGTGTTGCTCGATCGAATTGGCACCGTAGTAAGTCGAGAAACCTTGGCTGAAAAGGGTTGGCCTGAGGGGACTCCGGGTCGTAATGCACTCGATGTCCACGTGCTTCGCCTACGTCGGCGCCTAAGCGGGGTGGGTCTTGTGATTCGAACAGTTCGATCTCGTGGATACCTCATCGAGGTATGCGACACCTAGCAAAAATAAAAGTGTCTCTTTGCCTACTCAACGGACATGCTGGTCATCTAGGGTCAAGATGATGAATCAAGCAATTGGCAAGTAGGTTGACGTAAGTCTAAGGAGACACATTCCATGCAACTCGTAACGGCGATCATTAAGCCTCACGCAGTCGACGCTGTAAAAGACGCTCTTAAGAGTGTTGGCATAACCGGTCTTACATTGAGCGAGGTTCGAGGCTTTGGCCGCCAGGGTGGCCATACCGAGACCTACCGAGGGACTGAGTACACAATCGATTTCGTACCCAAAGCCATGATCCAGATTCTCGTCGATGACGCCGATGTAGACAAAGTTGTGGACGCGATCGCCACTTCGGCAAGAACTGGAAAGATCGGTGACGGAAAAATTTGGGTAACCGAAGTATCACGGGCAGTTCGTATTCGAACAGGTGAACTAGGACCTGACGCGATCTGAGCTGCTAAGAAAAGCTACGGGTTATACGCCTGGTTAGCTACCGCAGAAGCTGCTGCCTTGGCTGCTTCTGGATCACCTAGATAACGAGAGCCCAAGGGTTGAAGCCGATCATCAAGCTCATAAACCAGGGGTATTCCCGTTGGAATATTGAGCTCAGTGATCTCATCGTCACTGACATGGTCTAGGTGTTTGACCAATGCCCTCAGACTGTTGCCGTGGGCGGCGACCATGACTACTCGGCCAAGTCGCAAGTCACTCACGATCGCGTCATACCAATAAGGCAACATGCGGACTACAACGTCTGCAAGACACTCGGTTGCAGGTAAAAGATCAGGTGCCAACGAGGCATACCGGCTGTCATGAGATGGATGGCGCTCATCGGAAAGTTCCAGTGCAGGTGGTGGTGTGTCATAGCTTCGTCGCCAGACGTGAACTTGTTCGGCACCATAAAGTTCGGTCGTCTCAGCCTTATTACGGCCCTGCAAATCGCCATAGTGGCGCTCATTCAAACGCCAATGACGATGTTGAGGGATCCATAGACGATCGAGTGATTCAAGAGCAAGGTTGGCTGTGCGAATGGCACGACGCTGCAACGATGTATGCACCACGTCTGGCAACAAATTCTCGTCAGCAAGCATCTGGCCCGCAACACGAGCCTCATCTTCGCCTTTAGAAGTGAGATCTACGTCAACCCAGCCAGTGAAGAGATTCTGCTCGTTCCAAAGACTCTGTCCATGACGCAGAAGTACCAAGGTTGTTGTGTTCATCTAACTGAGGCTACGTCAGTCGACAAGACCCAGCCGTGTTGACTGCTTAGACAGCTTCGACAACTCTTCGGCCCGATGCAAGGTTGATTGAACAACCCCATCAAGGCTCTCGCGAGCTACATCTACTGCGTCTCCCAAGTGAACCTTGTGATCGCCCACGCTATGGCTAAGTGCCGCCTTCGAGGCTACGACGGCTGCATTGGCCTTGGCCCAATGAGCCCGGAACATGCCGATATCAAAAGACCCATGCTTGACTCGGCCAGCGGCCATGATCTGTTTGGTGGGTACTTTCATATCTTTGACAAGACCAACCCAGCTCCCAAGCTTCAAAATGTAAAAAGTCGGGTCGAGTTCCCACCAAAAGAAACCTTGTCGAGCAGACGCCTGGTAGAAGTGGTGATTGTTATGCCATCCCTCTCCCCAGGTCAGCAGGGCCAATAAAAGAGAATTCCGGCTGGTATCAGTTGTGGCATAACGACGGCGACCCATCACATGGGCAAGCGAGTTAATAGAGAACGTGGCATGCCACAATAAAATCGTTGAGGCGAAGAACCCGATCAAAAGCCCGCTCCACCCCGCAATCAAGAAACTCACCACACCCAATGACCAAGGCCCAATCCAGTTATGGCGATCAATGAAACGTAGCTCGGGAAATCGAGCAAAGTCTTTGATCCCGTCGTAATCGGTGTCTTTGTACTTGTCCGAAAGAATCCAGCCGACGTGACTCCACCAAAAACCCTTCTGAGGTGAATGCACGTCATCTTCGGTATCAGAGTTGCGATGATGAGATCGGTGATGTGCAGCCCACCAAAGTGGTCCCTTTTGTGCCGTAGTCGTAGTACCAAACGCAAGCAAAAACTGTGTTGGACGGTGCAATTTATAGCTGCGATGTGAGAAGTACCGGTGATACCCAGCGGTGACAAAGAAGAGGCGAACCCAAAATAATACGAGGCCAAGAAACACTGCACGCATGGAGACCCCAGTAAAGAACGCAAGGAATGGCAAGAGGTGAACGATGAAGAAGGGGATCGAAGATACCCAGTTGACTCGCTCGTCATGTGAACGGTCAAGACCGTGTTTAATCACCAGGCACTCCAGGTTGGGGTTTGGGTTGGGGTTGGGGAAAAAGTCTTATAAATAACTATCGGCATAACGATCGCTAGAGAGAGCAACCACTTAACTCTGTCTTCGACCCAAAAGCTGCCAATAGGTTACGGCACTCAAGAGATCAAACACAGTCAGGGTGAACGTCTTGATCATTTGTGAGTTAGGAGCAGTGCTTAGGCCGCCGGATCGAGCCTAAATATGGGACCCCCAAGAGAAACCACATACAACTCGCCTGTGGCATCTTCTCCAAATGACACAAGGGTTGCGTTGTCAACCCCGACGCCCAGGTCATGGCGTTGGAACACTTGGTTAGCGTCTGACTGCAATGCCCAAAGCCGTGCCGTCACGAAGTCACCGAAAACGTAACGGCCTTGAAGCCCTGCGATCCTGGTACCCCGATAAACAATGCCACCAGTAATCGACTGGCCTACCGAACGACCATATTCATGCACTGGCGCTACAGCACCTACTGGAAGCGTGCCCTCGAAACGCTTCGTTCCCTCGAAGCGATCCCAACCAAGATTGGCCCCTCGGGTTTCACCACTTTTCAGCCAGTCGACTTCCTCAATCGCATCTTGGCCCACGTCACCAATCCACATGTCACCATTGGCCCGATCAAATGAAAACCTCCATGGATTACGCAGGCCGTAAGCCCAAATCTCACCTCGTGCTTTTGGACGTTTTGAGTTAGCAACAAAAGGATTATCCGCTGGGATGCCATAAGGCGCATCGCCCTGGGAACGTGGGTCTATACGCAGAATTTTGCCTAATAAGTCAGAAGTATCCTGTGCGCGTTCGTCAGGGTCGCCAGAACCTCCACCGTCACCTAGACCCATATACAACATGTCGTCGGGACCAAATACGATATGGCCCCCGTTGTGATTCTGAAATGGTTGATTGACCTTCAACAAGGTGCGCCTTGAATTGAGGTCTATCTCGCTGACACCCGGGCCCATGATGAACTCATCAAGACGACTGTTGCCGCTTTCGTCAGTGAAGCTGATGTATAGCCGACCACCATCAGGAGAAAAGGCCAGACCGAGAAGCCCCCGCTCACCTTCGCTAGTGGTGTCACTAGAGATGTCTACGAGTGGTGTTTCAAGAACGGCTCCACCGCTAAGCACGCGAACCTTTCCGGCTCGCTCCGCTACATAAAGAGCCTCATGGCCAGACCGAGCCACAATCGCAAGCGGA
>JBBSKG010000038.1:0-21539 GCA_038256565.1 Acidimicrobiales bacterium
AACTTCCCTTGGCCAAGATCGTCCACTAAATGTCAGCAGGTTTGGGGCTAGGCACGGTCGCCACCTTCGACGAGCAAGCCGGTTATGGCACCGTACGTGACGACGAAGGTCGCGAACTCTTTTTCCATTGCACAGCGATCGTCGACGGCTCACGCACTATCACTCCGGGAACCCGGGTTGCCTTCAACCTAACTCCAGGCCGCCAAGGCAACTACGAAGCAGGGTCGATCACCGTGGTGTTCTAAGCCGTTCGCCCTCGTCTACGTACCTATTATTTGATGCAGCCAAGTTATTTGATGCAGCCAAGAAAACGTTCAGTACCTGCTCCCGCCCCTTCTTGGCGGGCGTAAACACAAGAGAAGCTATAGCCGCTGTACTTTCCAATACCTCGAAGCGAAACGTCATAACCCGAATTTGGACCCGCAGCGGGGAAGATAGATTGGACGTCAGGGCGCTGCTGACCGGTAGTGCCGATTGTGACTTGAACAGGCGGCGTATCTTCGCTGCCATCTATCCCGAGTGAATAGGTCGAAAGTACACGGACGGTCCAAGGTCCAACAGTGTCGGGATCAAAAGCCCATCCCGCTACGTAATACGCGGTATGCCCGGTGCCCACGAACTCGGACCGCATGAGGTCGACGCTTCCTTGGGGGTCGTTCGGGCCGGCTGTGGGGGCTCCTGGGATGTCAACGTTTCGGCAATCGAGTGTCGTGTGTCGCAGACCGCGTCTTCCTAGGTTGCCTGCATAGACGCATACTTGATGAGGCCCAGGCGATATTGGGAGTTCGTAATTGAACCCAGTGGTTTTATCGAGCTGGGGAAAGACCGCTGCTACGTCTTCGCGGAGTTGGTCTCCGCGCATGGTCAAGATGTGGGTGCCATCGTAATAAACGCGAACCTGCACCGCTTCACCCCCGGCATCTGGGTCGCCTGCCCAGCCGCTGAGATGGATCATGCCAGGTGAGACCTTCATCTGATCGATAGCGCCGATTGGTTCCTGGCCGTCGGTGCCTGGCACGGGTAGCTCGACGCAGCCAAGTGTTGTGTTCTCTGAATCTCCCGATTGGTCGATTGCATAGGCGCACACCGTTTGAGAAGCGGTGCTTGCTCCGGTCAGCCTCACCGATGCAGAGAATCCGGTGTCTGTTCCGACCCATGGGTAAAAAGCTTTGACGTCTGAGCGTGAGTCACCTGTGACGTCTTCACCGCTGAACTCGCCATTGACATAAAGGTGGATTCTTAGGGGATCGGCGGGAGCATCCGGATCGACCGCCCAACCGAACAACTCGTAGTGCCAAGTCTCGTTCGTATTATTGAGATAACGAGTATCACGATTCATGCGGATACTGGGCCCGTCGAGACTGCCGATCGGTTTGCTACGAGGTGCAGGATTAATTTGGGACCCGGCGGGCGAGACTTGGGTGAGGCCCATGAGGGCAATCAGTAGCACCGCCGCCAAAAGGCGAACTACGGCCTTTCTTTGGCGTAGTGAGTGGAGTCGCCAATTTCCTGCAGTAGTAAATCGAGCCTCGGGTTCGTCCGGATTTGCGTCGCCATCGCTTGATACTTATGGCTACCTGGGTGTCCTGCAAATCTATAAAGTCACTGCGCTCGATCTGAGCAATAGCCCCATGGGACCAGTAACAGCGACCGTGTTGAGCGTCTCGCCGGCCAACCTCCGCCCACTCATCACCGAACAACGTCAGGTGGATCAGGCCCCCAGCAGGGTCGCTCCATGTGATGGCGGCAGCGCCGATGGTTCCATCCCATTTACGGAATCGCACGAAACTGACGACGAGACCAGCTACGCCACATCGGCCGAAGTGCTCCAATCGTTCTTTGCTCGACACGAGACTTTCAGCGATGGTGATTGGGTCGAGATGATCGAGCCCGATGGCTCCATCACTTACGGGCTTGGACCAGGCAACCCCGATGCGTGGATCGCTCTCATTTCCATCACCCAAGAGCCGTCTGGTTGGAAACTTAAAGGATGGCTGGCGAGTGGTTGTTAAGCCAGCAATAGACTTTTGAAGCCTGCAGGGGCCGAGCGCACACCATGCTTGATCAAGCAGGGGGAGGGGCTCCGTCGCCTGACTTGAGTTGCACGAAGGCCATGCGAAGTTGACCTAGAGCTTCGACCAGGCTGGCTTCGTTCTCGTCGAGTCGTCCGGCGAGGCCTTCAACCAAAGCGCCTAGTGCGTCGATGGCGAGTTGACCTTGTTCAAGGTTTGGCGGTTGGACGCTGAGATGTAAGGCGGCAAGTTGGAAGAGTCCAATCGCATGGTTGGCAATGACAACCGACGCTGGCGTGTTAACTAATTCTTGTTGCATCGCTGCGAATTCGGCCTCCATTTGAGCATGTTGCTCAGGGGAAAGTTCCCCTGCATCGCCAGGGCCGCCTGTGGGTGGAGGATTTGATCTAGGAGGAGCTTGTCCCCCTGATTTGTCACCCCGATCAACGGGTACTTCGCCTCCTGGTGTCCATATGCTGCTCATGCTGTTACCCTAGTGCCACAACTGAATTTGGAAAGCGGGCCTGCCTCAAAGCACGTGCCCCACCCGGCTGCCGGTTTCGGCTGTGCACGACGGGTAGATAACACGGGCTTCTTGTAAGCCCTGCCTTGTGGTGTGAGGTTCCGCTTTCCTCCGATTGCCAGTCCTGTCGAATTAGATGAGATTGGCCAAACCGAGGAGATGCCCAATCGCAACACCTGCAAACAACGAGCCTCGTATCAACGATCGCATCCGGGCCCGTGAGGTCCGTCTTGTATCTGCTGAGGGTGAACAAGTAGGGGTAACCCCGCTTGCTGAAGCACTCAACATTGCACGCGAGCAAGACCTTGACCTCGTCGAGGTAGCTCCTCAAGCCAATCCGCCCGTTTGTCGCATCATGGACTACGGAAAATATAAATATGAAGCGGCACAAAAGGCGAAGGAGTCACGTCGAAAGAGCACTCAGGTCGCCATCAAAGAGATGAAGTACCGCGTGAAGATCGGCAAGGGAGACTTCGATACCAAGACCCACAAGATCCTGGGCTTCTTGGAAGAGGGTCACAAGGTCAAGGTCACCATCATGTTTCGTGGTCGTGAAGTTCATCATCCTGAATTGGGCATGAAGATCCTCGACAACGTGGCGGCTAACACCACACACCTGGCCAAGATCGAAGCGACCCCTCGTCTTGATGGGCGCAACATGACCATGGTGCTAGCCCCTGATAAGCGGGTGCAGGCAGCTTGGGAGGCAGCTCAGCGAAAAGCAAAGAGTGAAGAAGCATTAGCGGGGTCATCGTCTGATGCTGAGCCAGAAATCGTTCTTGAGCCCGTACGAGAAATCGAAACTGAAGTCGAAAACGAAACCGAAACGATTGAGCCTTCTAACGATGATCTTGTGGTCGTCGTACCAGAAGGCCAACCAGAGACAACCGAAACGCAGGAGTAGTACTCATGCCAAAGATGAAGTCACATAGAGGTGCCGCTAAGCGCTTCAAGGTCACCGGCACCGGAAAGATCATGCGCCGGCGTCCTTTCAAGAACCACATCCTTGAAAAGAAGTCTTCAAAGAGAACTCGTCATCTTTCTCGCGAGGCCCAGGTTGTTGGTGGCGATGAGAGCCGAGCCAAGCGCTTGCTGGGTCTCAGATAAGTCAATTGATCTTCAAGAAGGCCAAACCAAAAGGCCATCTTTTTTATTATTCTTCCTCACGAAGTGAGCCCCGAAAGGAGCCAACGCTATGGCTAGGGTCAAGCGAGCAGTACATGCAAAGAAGCACCACAAAGCGATTCTCGAACAAGCGCAGGGTTATTACGGCAACAAGAGCCGTTCGTTTCGTGCCGCAAACGAACAGGTCATGCACTCGGGCAACTATGCCTTTCGCGACAGGCGTGCTCGCAAGGGTGATTTTCGTAAGCTGTGGATTCAACGTATCAATGCGGCAGCTCGTCTAAATGGAATGAGCTATAGCCGTTTCATGAATGGTTTGCATCTTGCTCAAGTTGAAGTGGACCGCAAGGTTCTTGCCGATCTAGCCGTAACAGAGCCCGCCGCGTTTGCTGCCCTGGTAAAGGTCGCTGCCGAGGCTTCGGCCAGCCAGGCATCCTGAGTCGAAGTGGCTGAGTCGGGTGCCCTGGGTGCCCGTCACCAAAAGGTAGAGCGCCTCAAGCGCCTTGGTCGCCAGCGAAATTTGCGCGCTAGCGATCGGGCTTTTGTCATTGAAGGAGACAAAATAATTGGCGAAGCACTCGACGCCGGGTTGGCGCTTGAGGCCGTCTTTGTCGATCTTGGCTCGGGGCGCTCTGATGAGATTGAAAAGTTGTTACAGCGCTGCGGCGATGCTGGTGTGCGTATCCACACCCTTGCACCTGGTGTCCTTGAACATGTTGCAAGCACCGTGACCCCTCAGCCGGTAATGGCAATAGCGCCTTGGTGTGATGTGGCTATTGAAGATTTGGCTGATCCCAGCTTTGTACTGGTGTGTGCTGATCTTCGTGACCCCGGAAATGCGGGCACGGTATTACGCAGTGCCGAGGCCGCTGGGGCAGATGCTGTGGTGTTTTGTGATGGTTCGGTTGATGTGTTTAATCCAAAAACCGTAAGAGCCTCCGCGGGTTCGATGTTTCATGTGCCGATCGTCAACAGTGGTGCTGCCGATCAAGTTCTTGCCGCACTTGGCGTAGCGGGGGTACGCCGTCTTGGCACAGTTGCACATGGCGGAACTCCCTACGATGAAGTCGATCTGTCTGGCCCCGTTGCTCTTGTTGTTGGCAATGAGGCCAGTGGCCTTCCCGATGAACTCTTGGGCCATATAGATGAGTTCGTCACAATTCCAATGGTTGGGCGCAGTGAATCGCTCAACGTTTCTATGGCGTCGGCCATCTTTTGTTTCGAGGTGCTACGCCGCAGACGTCAACCAAAAGAGCTTGCTCCTGAACCCGTCACTGAAAGACGCTCTGAAAGAAGACGTGGCCCACGAGTTGACCCTGTTGGCATGGAAATTGTCTCGACAGTGAGTCATGAACTCCGTTCGCCTTTGACGGCAGTTAAGGGCTACACCTCGTTGTTGTTAAAGCGTGGTGATCGAATTAGCGATGAGCAACGCATGATGATGTTGGGCCAGATCAATCACGAAGCTGATCGCGTAACACGATTGATCGGCGAGTTGTTAGATATCTCTCGTCTTGAGACTGGCCGGTTGGTTTTGCAGCGGCGCATGGTCGATATCTCGGCTTTGGCGGTATCTGTGACCAATAAAGTGACGATGTCCTACCCTGAACTCGAATGCAGCGTTACTTTCGATGAAACGTTTCCAGAGATATATGCCGATTCCGACAAGATCGAACAGGTGCTCACGAACCTCATTGAAAACGCTGCGAAATATGCCAGCCCAATTGGGGTGCGCGTTGTAGGAAAATCAGGGGAGGGAACTGCTGGTTCGCGGGAGGTTTCGATTGCGGTTTATGACCAGGGCGAGGGCATTCCTGCCGCTGACTTGCCACAGGTGTTCACTAAGTTTTTTCGCCGAGATCATGGTCGTCCGACTGGCTCAGGCTTAGGCCTTTGGATCAGTCGTGGTTTGGTTGAGGCTCATCAGGGCACTCTCGTTGCAGAAAGCAAAGTGGGGCAAGGAAGTGTGTTTCGATTTACGCTACCCACCGACGCATTCGAGAAATTGTTGGAGCAAGACGAGTCGTGACGTTGATTGACCAAATAGAACCAATCCAGGCCCGGGCCGAGACTGCCATTGCTGCGGTGGCCACGCTTGACGAGCTGCGCGCTCTTGAGACCGAACTTTTCGGCAAACGCTCTGCGCTGTCGGGGCTCAAGTCAGAGATGGGTTCGCTGAGTCCAGATGAACGCAGATCGGTGGGCCAAGCTTTAAACGAGGCCCGTTCGACGATTGAGGCACAATTAAATGCCCGCCGAGCACGCTTAGAGTCGATTGAGAATCAACAACGTCTAGAAGCCGAACGTCTCGACCTCACGGAAGTCTTGGTGGGCGCTCGCTACGGTCGTTCACTTTCTAGGGGTCATCTTCATGTTGTCACTCAGGCTCGTGATCATCTTGAAGATGTTTTTATTGGCATGGGATTCACGGTCGCTGAGGGTCCGGAGGTTGAAACCGACTGGTACAACTTTGAAGCGCTCAACATCCCCTCGTGGCATCCAGCGCGTGGCATGTTCGACACTCTTTATGTAGAGCTTGGCGAGCCAGAATCGACTCTGCTGCGCACTCACACTTCGCCTGTGCAGATAAGGGTGATGGAGGGCGGCGAGCCTCCGATCTATTCGATCATGCCCGGACGGGTTTATCGCCGCGACACTACTGACGCTAGTCATTTGCCTAACTTTCATCAGATCGAAGGCCTTGTTGTCGATCGCGGTATCAGTTTTGCTGATCTTGGCGGGACGATTGACGCATTCACTGAGGCTTACTTCGGGCGTGGCATTCATTCTCGACTGCGTCCTTCTTATTTTCCTTTCACTGAGCCTTCTGCTGAGCTCGACATCACCTGTGTTGTTTGTGAAGGGTCGGGTTGTCCAACCTGTGGACGTACCGGTTGGCTTGAGTTGGGGGGTTGCGGCATGGTGCACCCCAATGTGTTTAGGGCTGTTGGTTATGACCCGGAGGAATGGTCTGGTTTCGCTTTTGGTTTTGGTATCGATCGTCTAGCCATGATGCGTCACAACATTGACGACATTCGCGAACTCGTTTCAAACGACATTCGTTTCCTGGAGCAATTCTGATGAAAGTCCCACTTTCTTGGCTGCGTGAATACGTCACCTTTGACCTCACGCTTGATGAACTGATCGTTACTCTTGCTGAGCTTGGTTTGGCCGTTGAGTCAGTAGAGCGCGTAGGCGATGGACTTGATGGCGTTGTGGTCGCAAAGGTCCTAGAAATAGGGGCGATCGAGGGAGCCGACAAAATTCGCGTAGTACAGGTCGATGGTGGTGACGGCCCGTCTGGCCCAGTGCAGGTGGTTTGTGGAGCGTGGAACTTTGCAGTTGGCGATGTTGTGCCGCTTGCGACCGTTGGGGCGGTGTTGCCGGGCGACTTTACGATTGCAACGCGCAAGATGAAAGGCGTTGTTTCAAACGGCATGTTGTGTGCTGCTGACGAATTGGGCCTGCCTGTGGGTGATCATGATTCAGGCATCATGTTGCTCGATAAAGATTTAGTGCCGGGCACTCCACTTGCCCAGTCATTAGGCATAGAGCCAGACGTGATCCTCGAACTTGAGGTAAATGCCAACCGGCCCGATGCCTCCTCAATGATTGGCGTTGCTCGCGATCTAGCGGCTCGCTTATCTCTTGAGTTACGAATACCTGATATCAAGGTGCTTGAAGACGGGCGAAACGTCGAAGACCTGATGACGCTTGTTGTTGAGGCACCTGATGTTTGTGGTCGCTTTGTTTCGCGTGTTATTTCTGGCGTGAAGGTATCGCCGTCGCCTGAGTGGCTGGCACGACGATTAACCATGGCAGGCATGCGACCCATTAACAACGTGGTCGATGTTTCCAACTACGTAATGTTGGAGCTTGGTCAACCTAACCATGCTTATGACTTACAACGCGTTGCGGGACGAGGCTTGCGCGTGCGCAAGGCACGTGCTGGCGAAACCCTTATAACCCTTGATGCTGTCGAGCGTCATCTTGTTGCTGGAGATTTGTTGATTTGTGACGCCGACGATGTGGCAGTGGGTCTTGCGGGAATCATGGGCGGCGCCTCATGTGAGATCGATGAGACCACTACCGAGGTGTTGCTTGAGTCTGCGTGGTTTCAGTCAATGGCGATCGCTACCACATCGAAACGATTGAACCTTCGTTCTGAGGCGTCTGCTCGTTTTGAGCGCGGTACTGACCCCGAGGTGGCGGCACTTGCTGCTGCAAGGTTTTGTGAGTTGTTGGCGCAATGTTGTGAGAGCACGCTCTCGGTGGCGTCGGGAGTGATAGATCACATTAGTGATGCGGGTCCCAAACAACTTGTGCAATTGCGAACGACTCGTGTGAATGCACTGCTCGGCACGTCACTTCAAGATGCCGAGATCAAGGGCTATCTTGCTGCGCTGGGTTTTGAATCTGAGTCTGTTGGCGATGGCCAACATGATGTTTCGATTCCATCGTGGCGGCCGGATTGTTCTGTAGAAGTTGACCTGATTGAGGAAGTGGCCCGTCTTCACGGTTACGCCTCAATTCCAAAGTCAGTGCCTGCCTCGCCACATTTTGGACGTCTCTCCAACTACCAACAAGAACGTCGCCAAGTGCGTCAAATCCTCGTTGGTGCGGGAGTTTCAGAGGCCTGGTGCACGACCTTCTTATCTCGTGGTGATCTTGAACGCGTCGGGCTTGATGTTGATGAAGCAGTTGTTGTGGCAAACCCGTTGGTTGCCGAGGAGTCGTTGTTGCGCACGTCGTTGTTGCCTGGGCTTTTGGCATCAGTGGCTTACAACGCATCGCATCGCAATGCAGGGGTTTGTTTATTTGAAATTGGTCGCACATTTCGCCGACCCCTCGTAGGCGAGCAGCTTCCAGATGAACGCGAGATGGCTGCGGTCGCTCTGGCGGGCTGCAATGCGACCGAGGCTGTTGCATTGTGGGGGGTGATTGCAGAAGGTCTGGGCATGCCGGGTGCTCGACTTACAGGTGCTCGACTTACAGCCGATTCAGTTCCTGGTCTACACGCCACTAGAACCGCTCAGATAGTGGTGGGCGAGGTGGTCGTGGGCTTTGTTGGTGAAGCCGACCCTAGGGCACTTGCAGCTCTTGGTATTTCTGAGCGGGTGGGATGGCTTGAACTCGATCTCGGTGTTTTATTAGCGGTTCCTCATGGGGATAATATCTATCTCCCGATTAGTCGCTACCCCTCAAGCGATGTTGATCTCGCATTTGTAGTCGCAGACAACGTGGCTGCTGGTGATATTGAAGAAACCTTGCGAGGTGCAGGAGGCGGTCTGGTTGCCAGCATCGGTCTCTTTGATGTGTACCGAGGCCAACCCATACCAGCGGGCCATCGCAGTCTTGCATACACGGTGCGCTTTCAGGCAGGTGATCACACGCTTACCGATGATGAGGTTGCGAGCGCTCGTCGTCGCCTCATCGAGTCGGTTAAATCAGCGCATGATGCCCCACTTCGCGAGTAGTTAAGAGCTCGGTTTCTAGATGGACCCATTGACTCAATAGTTCAAATAGACTCAGTGCCAAATGTATGAATGGTCTGAGCACGCTGTCGTCGTAGATGAGGGGATAAGACGAGAAGTTCGGTTTATTTCGACTGCTACCGGTTTGTTGTATGTATCGCTTTACGTTGCGATGGATTCCCTAACCAGCGCCTTGCGTCTCGTTGTTTGTCCGGCATGGCATGCCGATGGTGATTATGGGTTTGAGGTTGCGCATCACCTTTGTGCTGGCGTGGCGAAGAGTGGGGGAGCCGCTGCAATGTTTCACTGGCCAGGCCACGGTGAGAGTGATGGCGACCCAAGAACTTTGACGATCGATCAGTTTGTAAACGCAGGCGAGGCCGTGGTTGATGAGGTACTCGCAACTTATGGGCCGGGTACACTGGCCATTGCTGGCGTACAGGTTGGTGCGGTTCCAGCGGTTGGTATCGCTCGGTCTCGACACGCCGAGCGGCTCCTTCTAATTGAGCCAGATCTCGATGTCGAAGCCCACTATTTAGCGATTGAACGAACGGCACGTCGGACCAGTTTGGGTAAAGAACGACCTAGAAATTGGGCGGCGTCACGGTTCATTCCTCAACGCCTCCGAGAAGCTCCTGTCCCCATTCATCCACTCTTGGTGGATAAGCCCAGTGGTACGAAACGTTCTGCGGTTGTTCGCTATGAGCAAGGTTCTCCAATTGAGCAAGGTTCTCCAATTGATTATCCAAATGTCGAGGACTTAACGGTCTCTGGTAGTCGGCGGCGACGATCGCCCGACCATCACTTGGCACTTCGCGAAGTCGCTCTTGATTGGCTTATAAATGTTGAGACTGCCAATGCTTGAGCATCTCGCTGTCGATGTTTCCTCAAATGGTGCAGTTACAGAACACCCAGTGTTGATGAACACTTCGGCAGGTGTTTTCGGGGCGACGATCACAAGCCCCGATGGCCCTCCTCGTGCAGCATTAGCGATATTGGTTGGCTTGAATGAAGAACGCAGTGGGGCCAACTCAATTTGGCGAGTAATGGCACAAACGTTTGCTCAACTTGGGGTAGTGGTATTGCGCTACGACAGCGCTGGTGTTTGCGATAGCCATCTGGCACTTGAGGGTGACGAGGGTGATGCCGCAACCCTTGAGGTGGTCCGTTGGTTTGCTCAGGCGACCAACGATGTGCCTCTCTTGTTGCTCGGATATTGCAAGGGGGTGAAATTTGCGGTCACTTTGGCGGTGGAAGACCCAGCCCCCTATGCCGTTGCTCTTGTTTCACCACCTAAAAAATTGTTTGCTCCGCTACCAATCACTGGTTTGAAAAAGATTCGAGCATCAGTTTCTGCCTTGCTTAAAAAGTCACCACCATCAGATGTGCCGATCGATATTGATGAAGCAGCCGGCTTCCTTGATGGCACTCCTACCAGGTCGCCCACTTGGATACTGCTTGGGACAGATGATCGGGCCGTCGCTGAGGTGCAAGATTTGGTCAGGAGCGGACGCCACGGTACTCGCCTCTCGGGTGAGGTAATAGAAGGTGTAGAGGTGCACTGGTTCACCACTCCTGCGATACAACAAGAAGTTATGACCAGAGTCGTCGCTTGGGTTGAGCGCGTTCTTGTCACTATCTCGAAAGGGACATCATGAGCAACACATCTTCATTGATCAGAGCATTTATCGACGAGGTTCTACTTGATAAACCCTTTGATGGCGACCCTCTTGCTGAGGGTCGACTTGATTCTCTTGGGCTTGAACAACTTCTTGTGTTTATAGAAGATGACTTGGGTGTTCTGATCGAAGACGATGAGATTACTGCCGAGACATTTTCGAGTCTTAGTGCGGTCGCATCGCTTGTGGACGCAAAGAAGAACCAATGAGCGATACGGGTTTGTTGACCATACCCGAGGCACTTCGTGCAGCGGCAAAAGGACCTGCCTGCATAGCGTTTCACTTGGAGGATGGCCCCCAGTACAAAACAGCCGCAGAAATTCTCGATCGGGCGAGCGCCAATGCGGCCATGTTGGTTGAGCGAGGGGTCCGTCACGGCGACATGGTGGGACTGGTTGGGCCTAATCATCCCGAGTGGGTCGACTGGGCATATGGCATTTGGTTGGCAGGCGCAGTACTTGTTCCCCTTCCTGCCCCGGTCCGTCTTCGTGATCGCGATGCCTATGCAGAACAGATTCGTGGCCTGGCATCAGCGATGACATGCGTGCTCATCGTCGCTGAACCAAAGTATCGAGATGCTCTGGGGACGCAGGGAACGCTTGACTGGCATGAGTCTTCGACCGATCGGCTCCCGGCGCAAGACCCTCCATCTCTGGACTCGATCGCAATCGTGTTGTGTACCTCGGGAAGCACGTCGACTCCCAAGGGTGCCGTCATCAGTCATCGTTCCGTTGCGTCTCGCGAGCACCTGCGAACTCAGATGAATACTGAGGCCGACGGCGAGATCCTCTGGTTGCCCTTTTTCCACACCGGCGGCGTTTTCGGAATCATCAGGCCGATCTATCAAGGGGTGCTCTCCCATACGTTGCCGGCAGAGCGCTTCGCACGTGACCCGCTGTCGTGGTTTCGCGTCATCAGTGAGGTGGGGGCCACGAGTACGGGGGCGGCATCGTCGGCGTGGCTAGTTGCCCTTAAGGCAGCTGAGCGTAAGCCCGAGGGCATTGACCTTTCGACCATTGAATACGCACGTTTCTCAGTGGAGATGATCGACCCTGACGTGCTCGATCTATGCGTGAGTGCGGGGGCCCGTTTTGGTTTAAAGCCGTCCAGTCTATTCAGTGGCTACGGCATGTCTGAGGGCACCGGCCTTTCATCCACGGCTCCCGGTGAGGGCATCCGAATCGAGACCCTTGATCTTGAAGAGCTTGTTTCGTCGCAGCGAGCAGTACTAGCTACGGGGGGCCTGACCAAGCGTGTGGCGTCATGTGGCAAACCGGGCAAGGGCGTCGAACTGCGAATCGTCGATGCTGGGGGAACCTTGCTCGGTGAACGGGAAGTAGGAGAAATCGTCGTTCGCAGCCCGACGATGATGCAGGGCTATCTTGGCCAGGCCGATTCGGGGTTGACGCCTGACGGTTGGTTGCCCACTGGTGACGCTGGTTACCTGACAAATGGTGAGCTGTTCATTACGGGTCGGGTAAAAGAGATCATCATCAGCAGGGGTCACAAGTATCACCCCGAAGACATCGAACGTGCAGCATCAATCGGGCTGGGAATCACTCCCGATCGATGTGTCGCATTCTCCAAACCCGACAGCGAAGGCGAGGTGGTTATTGTCGTCGAAGCCGTTGATGGTGTCGACCCTTCAACGGCACCAGGCGTGATTCGCCAAATGGTTGCCGCCGCTGTTGGTCAGTTGGTGATCGATGTCGTTGTGGTTGTGCCTGATTCAATCCCACGAACACCTACTGGCAAGATGAAGCGTAACGAAGCGCGTCAGATGCTCCAGGCGGGGACATTTGATCGAGCGTAGTAAATGCGGTTTGTTGCATTATTATGCATAAGAACTGCTAGGGTAAGGCGATGGCAAGCATTGGAATCATCGGGGCGTCTGGTTATGTCGGTTCCGAGCTGTTGCGCTTGTGTGCGAGTCATTCAGAACTTGAGGTTGCTTGGGCAACCGGAGACACTCAGGCGGACATAAAGGTGGGAGAGCTCTATCCAAACCTTTTAGCGGCCTATCCCAATCTTGTGTTCTCGTCTTATGACCAAGGCTTGTTAACAAATGCCGACCTTGTGTTCTTGGCGTTGCCTCATGGGCAAAGCGCAGAATTAGTTCCTGAGCTGATCGACAAAGTGAATGTCATCGTTGATCTAGCGGCAGACTTTCGTTTGCGTGACGCTGATCTTTATCCCAAGTGGTACGACGAAGAACATGCTGCTCCCGAATTGTTGAGCAGTTTCGTTTATGGCCTGCCTGAGCTATTTCGATCTGATCTCGTGGGGGCAACTCGAATAGCTGTTCCTGGGTGTTATCCCACTGCGTCGCTTCTTGCACTTGCCCCTTTAGCTCGGGCAGGCGTTATCGAGATAAACGGCATTGTTGTTGATGCTGCCAGTGGTGTTTCAGGAGCGGGACGCCCACCTAAGGCAAACACAACCTTTTGCGCGGTTGATGAGAACTTTCAGGCCTACGGCTTGCTCGATCACAGACACACTCCAGAGATCGAACAAGGCCTATCTGAACAAGGGCTGGGTGCAATGGTGTTGTTCACGCCGCATTTGGCTCCGATGAATAGAGGAATATTGGCAACGTGTTATGCCCGGCCATCTGTCACCGCAACGAACAAACTTTCGACTGCAAGCCTTATGAACATTTTGGAAGAGGCATATTCAAACGAACCCTTTGTCGTCGTAACGAGTGAAGCGCCAAGCACTAAGGCAACATTGGGTTCTAACTGCGCACACGTGACTGTTCGCTATGACGAACGTACGGGTTGGGTGATGGCTCTTGGTGCCATTGACAACTTGGTCAAAGGTGCTGCAGGTCAAGCTTTGCAGTGCGCCAATATCGCTCTTGGTTTTGATGAAACCTTGGGTCTTCCAATGACTGGACTCTTGCCATGAGCGTTACTGCCGCCGAGGGTTTCGTCGCCGCTGGCATTGCTTGTGGCATCAAAGAGTCCGGCAACACCGACCTCAGCCTTGTCGCCACTGCTGATCATTATCCTGTTCCAGCAGCGGCAGTATTTACCACCAACCTTTCTACCGCTGCACCAGTGGTTACCACTCGTTCTCATCTAGCCATCACTGGGGGACAGGCCAGTGCGGTCATCCTCAACAGTGGAAACGCTAATGCCGCAACGGGGTCTGATGGTCGGGCCAAAGCCGAGCGCATGTGTTTGCTCGTGGCCGAAAAGATTGGCTGTGAGCCAACGGACGTGTTGGTTTGTTCGACAGGACTCATCGGCATTCCCTTGCCAATGGCTCCTGTCGAATCGGGTGTCGGACCGTTGGTGGCAGCATTGGCTAGTAGTCCAGAAGCAGGCATTGCCGCTGCAACAGCGATCATGACCACCGACACTGTTTGCAAAGAAGTAGTTGTTCATGGGTTAACCATTCCTGGTGAGCGTTTTGCTGTAGGGGGAATGGCTAAGGGTGCAGCCATGCTTGCGCCAAACATGGCAACGATGTTGGCGGTCTTGACCACTGATGCGGCAGTAACCGCTGATCAATTACAAGTCGCACTTAGTTCCGGAGTTGCCGATTCATTCAACGCACTTTCAGTTGATGGCTGTACATCGACTAACGACACGGTGATCATTTTCGCGAGCGGCAAAGCTGGCCCAGTCGACCAAGCATCTCTAAACGCAACTGTTGCCAAAGCCTGCGCATCACTTGCGGCACAAATGGCAGATGATGCCGAGGGGGCGACGAAGGTGGTTCGTGTTGTAGTCACGGGGGCTGCATCTATAGATGACGCTCGCAAAGGCGCTCGCAAAATTGCCGAGAGCGCGTTATGTAAATGTTCTTGGTATGGACAAGACCCTTATTGGGGAAGGGTTGTAAGCGAACTGGGTAGTTCGGGCGCAGCATTTGACCCCGACCTTGTCTCGGTATCTTACGGTGGCGTCATGGTTTGTCGAGATGGCATTGCAGCCCAACATGACCAAGAGGCCATAAAGGCGCTGATGGCTGAGCGTCATATCGAGCTAGTCGCTGACCTTGGTCTTGGTGATGGAGTGGCGACCATCCTCACGAATGACCTAACGCACGCGTATGTAGACGAGAACATGGGAACGTCATGACAGAACAGCCATCCGCCTTGTTCACTGCTGAGGCTTTAACTGCTGAGGCAAAGGCAGAAGTACTCGTTGAGGCGTTGCCCTACATCCGACGTTTTCGTGGTCGGGTCATGGTCATTAAATACGGCGGCAATGCTATGGGCGATAGCGATGATACGACAGAGCTTGCACACTTTGCCCAAGATGTTGTGATGCTGCATGCCGTGGGCATTCGCGTTGTGGTTGTCCATGGCGGCGGACCACAAATTGCTGCACTGATGACGCGCCTCGGCAAAGAGTCATCTTTTATTGATGGCCTACGAGTTACCGATGCTGAGACACTTGACATTGCTCGCATGGTGCTTGTAGGCAAAGTGAATCGTGACATCGTGGGCGCTATTGGCTCTTGTGGAGCGGTAGCAGTTGGGCTTTCAGGAGAAGACGCTGGGCTCTTGCGAGCAACTCCGAGGTCGCCAGAGCTTGGTTTCGTTGGTGACGTTGACTCGGTAGACACCGACATCATTGAGCGCATGCTGGCCGAAGACGTCGTCCCCATCATTGCAACTATTGGATCTGATGAGGCCGGTCAGGCTTATAACATCAATGCCGACACAGCAGCGGGAGCGATTGCCGAGGCGTTGTCTGCCGAGAAGCTTGTCTACTTAACCAACATCGAAGGCCTACGTGCAGACGTTGATGACCCAAGCAGTCTTCTGTCTGCGGTAACAGCCGATCAACTCGATGCACTTGTTGCCTCGGGGGCAATAACCACAGGGATGATTCCCAAGGTTTCTTCTTGTGTCCAAGCAGTACGTGCAGGCGTTGGCCACGCTCACATTCTCGATGGGCGAGTGCCTCATGTTTTGCTTTTGGAAGTTTTCACACACTCTGGCATCGGTACGATGGTGAGTGCATCGTGAATACCATTGCAGACCCTCGTTCGTGGCACATGCCGACCTATGCGCCCGTTCCGGTCACCTTTGTTCGAGGCGTTGGCAGTGAGTTGTGGGACACCGAAGGTAAGCGTTATCTCGATTTCCTATGCGGTCTAGCCGTTACTGGGTTGGGTCACTCGCACCCGGTCGTCGCCGAAGCTATTGCCACTCAGGCTGCGACATTGATGCACGTGTCTAACCTCTACGGCAATGTTGTTGCGCCCGAGGTGGCGGCGACCATTGACCGTTTGTTGGGTGGCGGCGGCCAGGTGTTCTTCACCAACTCCGGAGCCGAAGCAAATGAATGCGCTATCAAGCTTGCTCGAAAGTGGGGCGGACGAGGTCGACATGTTGTAGTTAGCGCATTCGGATCGTTTCATGGCCGCACGTTGGCGACGCTTCACGCAACAGGCCAACCTTCCAAACATGAGACTTTCCAGCCTTTACCTGAAGGGTTTCGTCACGTTCCACTCAATGACCTAGACGCTCTGGAAGTGGCACTCGATCCCAGCGTTGCCGCAGTGCTGCTTGAGCCGCTGCAGGGCGAGGGGGGAGTGTGGCCAGTCGATGTTGATTACCTCCGCGGCGTGCGGCGCCTCTGTGATGAGCGTGGAATTTTGCTCATGATGGATGAGGTCCAAACAGGTCTTGGCCGCACCGGGCGGTGGTTTGGTTTTGAACATGCAGGCATCAAGGCCGATGTTGTGCAACTTGCCAAGGCGCTGGGAAACGGCATGCCCATTGGCGCTTGTTGGGCACGAACAGAAGTTACTTGCGTGTTTGAACCAGGCGATCACGGCACCACCTATGGAGGCCAACCCATGGCAGCCGCTGCCGCTCGAGCGACTCTTGCGGTCATGGAAGCTGAAGACGTTCCTGCGCTTGCCACAAAGGCAGGAGAGCGACTCAGTGTTGGTTTGTCAGCATTGCCTGGTGTTGTCAGCGTTCGAGGTTTGGGGCTTTTGCTCGGTGCTGAGTTGGCTAAAGGTCTAGATGCAAAAGTCATAGCAATGGCAGCACTCGATGCTGGCCTTGTGGTCAACCCAATCACCCCTACCGCTCTACGTCTTGCGCCGCCATTATTGGTAAGTGATGACGAAATCGATGAAGCCCTGTCCATTCTCGAAACAGTTCTGAGGGGTTGACGTGAACGTTCGACATCTGCTCGAAGTAAATGATCTAACCCCACCCGAGTTAATCAAGGTGCTCGACCTCTCCGAACAAGTTGAACCTCCACAAGTCCTTGCTGGCAAAGGGATGGCGCTGATCTTCGAGAAGCCATCGGCTCGTACCCGCAACTCTATGGAAATGGCAATCGTGCAGCTCGGGGGCCATCCACTGTCGGTTCGTGGAGATGAGGTTGGAATAGACGTGCGGGAATCTGCTGAAGATGTCGCTATGACGCTGTCATGCTTTCATGCCGCCATAGGTGCTCGCGTCTTCGAGCATGCAAAGTTAGAACGTATAGCTGCTGTTGCCACTGTTCCTGTGATCAACATGTTGAGCGATTTCAGCCACCCTCTTCAGGCCCTGGCTGATTTGCTTACCCTGCGACAACATTTTGGCGAACTGAAGGGCCGCAAACTTGCCTACATTGGCGATGCCAACAATGTAAGTCGCTCCCTTATGTTGGCTGGAGTGATGACGGGCATGGACATTCGCCTTAGCTCACCTAAGGGCTATGACAGTCCAGAGGCAGATGTGGTTTTGGCGAAGACCCTTGCACAAGAGGCTGGGCTGCGAGGAGCGGTGACCATTACGACCGATCCATTCGAGGCAGTCGACGGTGTGGATGCGGTTGTAACCGATGTCTGGACGTCGATGGGCCAAGAGGAAGAAGCGATTCAGCGTCGCAAAGCGTTCCAGGGTTATCAGGTCGACGAGAAGCTGATGAGCGCTGCAGCTCTAGGCGCAGTCTTCTTGCACTGCCTTCCTGCGCACAGGGGTGAAGAAGTGTCGGCTGAGGTTGTTGACGGACCACGTAGTTTGGTGTGGGCACAAGCTGAAAACCGCATGCATTCAGCACGAGGTTTGCTTAGCTTTCTGTTGGCAGGGGGCCAGTCATGAGCGCTTCTTCAGCTTCCAAAAAATCCAAACTCAAGCAGCCTGCACCCAAGCAATCGCGACTTACCAAGAACCAACGGCAACACCGCATTGCTCAAATACTTGAAACCAACGCAGTGACAAATCAAGAACAACTCGTTGACTTGTTGGCTGGCATTGATGTTGTAGCAACACAGACCACTGTTTCTCGTGACCTCGAAGAGATGGGCGCAGTCAAGGTTCGCGTACCCGGCGGCGAAACCGTATATGCCATACCTGAATTGGCGCATGAGAGGATTGCCCCCGAAGATCATCTTCGGCGGGTGTGTTCGGAGTGGGTTGTTGATGTCGTGTGTTCGGCCAACATTGTGATCTTGCGGACTCCACCTGGCTCTGCACATGTTGTGGCTTCTGCGCTTGATCGCGCTGGGCTTGTTGACGTGTTGGGCACAATCGCTGGTGACGACACGGTGATGATTGTCGTAGCTGAAGGAACCAAGGGAACAGATGCAGCAGAGCGACTCCGTGCGCTCGCTGGATTAACAGGATCATGGATATGAAGGAGCAAGTGATATGACAAAGCGCGTAGTACTGGCCTACAGCGGTGGGCTCGACACTTCAGTCGCTGTGAAGTGGCTTCAAGAGGAACGCGGTGTAGAGGTCATTTGCATAGCTGCAAACGTGGGTCAAGAAGGCGCTGACGACGAAGCAGCCTGGGAGGCTATCTGCCAACGTGCTCTCGACACAGGAGCAGTGGTTGCAGAAGTTGTTGATTGTCGTGACGAGTTGGCAAATGATTTTTTATTACCAGCGTTGAAAGCCAACGTTGCTTACGAGGGCAAGTACCCGCTCGTTTCAGCGTTGTCACGCCCAGTCATTGCACGCCATTTGGTAGATGCAGCTCGTCGACACAAGGCCGATGCCGTTGCTCATGGTTGCACCGGTAAAGGCAACGACCAGGTTCGTTTTGAGGTTGGCGTTCGTGCGCTCGCACCCGATCTTGAAATCTTGGCACCGGTTCGCGAATGGGGCATGACTCGCGAAGATTGCATCGACTACGCCGCTCGCAAGAACATCACCATTACCGCTACTAAAGAAAAGCTCTATTCCATCGACGACAACATTTGGGGCCGCGCCATTGAGTGCGGCGAGATGGAAGACCCTTGGGCTGCCCCGCCTCAAGGTGTGTGGTCAATGACAGTTCCAACTGCAACCGAACCTCGCGAAGTGGTTGTTGGTTTTGAACAAGGCGTGCCCGTCATGGTCGATGGCACCCCTATGACACCAGCGGTATTGATAGAACACATGAACAAGGTTGTCGGCTCTTACGGTTGGGGACGTCTCGACATGGTGGAGAACCGCCGTGTCGGCATCAAGAGCCGCGAGACCTATGAAGCCCCTGGCGCTTTGGCTTTGCTCGCAGCGCATGCTGACCTTGAAGACCTCACACTTGATCGAGACCTCCATCATGAGAAGGCACGCTTAGAGCCACGGTGGTCTGAACTTGTTTATGACGGCCTTTGGTTCTCTCCTCTTCGTGCTGCTCTTGACGCGTTCTTTGAAGAGAGCCAGCGCTTTGTAACCGGAGAAGTCCGCTTGCGTTTAGAGTCAGGCAACTGTTTCGTAAACGGTCGTCGCAGCGACTGGAGCCTCTATGACTATGGGCTTGCAACCTATGACGAAGCAGACAATTTCCGCCACGAAGATGCCGAAGGGTTTGTGCGTCTATGGGGTCTTGGCACCCAGGTGCATGCAGCGCGCCAAGCAATACCCGCTGGCATTGAACCGGGAAGTCGTCCATGACGTTGTGGCACGGACGTTTTGCGGATGGTCCAGCTGAGGCGTTATGGGCTTACACCGTTAGCTTGCCCTTTGATCGAGTCTTGGCACATGACGACATTGTTGGTTCTCGTGCCCATGTTCGTGGACTCGTGCGCGGCGAACTGCTTGATGCGCAAGAAGCCGGTGCCATTTTGGCCGCGCTTGATCAGGTTGAGACCGAACTCATTGATGAAACTTTTGACTTCGTTGAAGCAGACGAAGATATTCACACCGCAATCGAACGTCGTGTAACTGAGATCGCAGGCCCGGCTGGGGCAAAGTTGCACACGGGACGCAGCCGAAATGATCAAGTCGCAACGGCGTTTCGTTTGTGGTGCAAACGTGAGTTGGCTCTCGTGGTCGCCCGGGTGCTTGATCTCCAAGACGTGCTAGCCAGTCGCGCCAAAGAGGTTGGCAACGCTTACCTTCCTGGTTACACGCATCTGCAACAGGCACAGCCAGTTTTGTTAGCTCATCATCTTCTTGCGCACGGCTGGGCATTGGCTCGCGATGTTGATCGGCTGTTCGACACTCGTTGTCGCCTTGATGTTTCGCCGCTTGGTGCAGGAGCCTTGGCGGGTTCCTCATTGCCTTTAGATCCTCACGGTACGGCTCAAGATCTTGGTTTCAGTCGTGCTTTTGAGAACAGTCTCGATGCAGTGAGCGATCGAGATTTCGTTGCTGAAGCCTTATTTGATCTGGCGCTTATCGGTGTACACCTGTCACGCATTGGCGAAGAGGTTGTGTTGTGGTCAACCGAAGAGTTCGGTTTCCTCCGCCTTGATGATCGCTACGCAACAGGTTCATCGATGCTGCCCCAGAAGAAGAACCCAGATATCGCTGAGCTTGCCCGTGGCAAGGCCGGACGTGTCATTGGAAACCTCACGGGGTTGCTAGCAACCCTCAAAGGTTTGCCACTTGCCTATAACCGTGATCTGCAAGAAGACAAAGAACCTCTCTTTGATGCCGTTAAACAAGTCTCCCTTGCGCTTGTCGCCATTACAGCGATGTTGGCTACCGCTGAGTTTCGCATCGATCGAATGCAAGCAGCAGCAGACACTCCCACTTCGGCAGCTATTGATTTAGCGGAGCTTCTCGTGAGCAATGGCACGCCCTTTCGTGATGCACACGCAATCGTCGGAGACCTCGTTCGCCAAAGCCTTGCCGACGATGGCCCAAGTCTCGCCGATCTCGTAAAAGCGCACCCATCACTTGGACCAAGCGCGGCTGTCCTTCTCGAACCAGGCGTCGCCGTAACCCGTCGCACCACCCCAGGCGGAGCAGGCCCCACCCCCGTCGCCGAACAACGCACCCTTTTCACAAAACGCCTAATCACCGACCAATCCCGCCTAGCAGCGTTGACTTAGGACCCGAGACAAAACTACTTGCGAGGACGAAGAAGGAATCGGCACCAACATCTTGGCCGTCATACCCCTTGGGTATGGTCATAATCCTTAAAGTAAATGATATGGAAGCTCGATGATAAAGCTAACTAACAAAGGAGGAATTATCATGGGAAATCTGACTACTGATAGCGACAACGTTGAGTTCGCCAGCGACGACGACGTGCAAGCAGGAGTTGAACGTTCCTTGGCCGAACTCGGGATGACCTACGAGGAACTCGAAGCTCAGGCCAAGGAGGGTGAGTTCGCGTCTGAGCGAGCACGTCTTACCTGGTTCATGATTTCTCCTGACGTTGAGCACTGCTGATTTAGGTGGTCAGGCGAGAGAGTTTGCTGGCCATATCACGGACCTACTCAATCGCACAGTTGCGGACGGGATCCGGATCACAACAGTCCTGCATCCAGGTGGCCTGACCGGTTGGGTCGGTTATGGGATCTCGAAGTCGCACCCTCAAGCTGT